>NC_014216.1:0-309776 GCF_000092205.1 Desulfurivibrio alkaliphilus AHT 2
TTTTCTTTGGCTCAAAGCTAGTCCATGGAAAATACAGCCAAATAAATGATCGGGGAAAATAGACATGTTTAAGGCCTGTTAGCCTTATGTTTATGCTAACCACACTGGAAAACGCTCTTTGTCGACTGTTGAAAACTGCTCACCGGCAATTTGAGAAATGGCGGCAAAGGGCTTTTGACAGTCCGCCGCGGGTTGAATACAACACCGCGAACACGGGCGAGGGCCTGCCGCGATATTGTCTCGCCGCACCGGCTTTATTCTATTTAAAACATTAGGTTTTATGTTACCCCCGTAACAGCCGATCGCTGGCCGTTACCCCGGCGGTATCGTCGTATTGTTTGCCGTTGCTGGCAGCTTTGCCGCCGGTGGGCAGGATTTATCCAGTGTCCTGAGGGGGTGTCACATTGAGGTGGTAGGTGGGTAGTCGGTTCTCGGGCGTGGCGGTGTTGAAAGCTTGGCGGTGCTGGTTGGCCTAGGTAAAGAAGATGGGGAAAGGGGATGAGCATGATTTGGCCTGAAGTAAGAAAAATTTTGCAGCATCAACTTCCTGAAAGTGTTTTTAACCTCTGGATCGAGCCCTTGCGGTGCCTGGCGGAAGATGACCAGGTGTTGGAGTTGGCCGGTCCCGATCGCTTTTTTTGTTCCTGGGTGGCCGACCATTACCATGCTGCCATGCAGGAGGCTCTTCAACGGTTGGAAAAGCCGGGGGTCGGAATCCGTTTCCGGGTTGATCCGGAACTGGTCTCCGACGATACGGCAGGAGCCGGCGCCGATGGGCGTGTAGGCAAAGAGCAGTTGCGGCTGCCGCAGATGCCCAAAGGGCGGCCCCGCATTCGCACCCTCCATCCGCGGTACACCTTCGACGAATTCATGGTGGGGGAGTCCAACGCCCTGGCCTTTACCGCCTGTGAAGCCATAGCCGCCGGTGGCGCCGAGGCCGAGCCCTGTGTCTTCATCAACGCCGGCACCGGCCTGGGCAAGAGTCACCTGGCCCATGCCGTGGCCCATCATTTATATAATCATTCCCCCAGCACCAGGCTTTGCTGCCTGACCACCCAGCAACTCACCGCGGAACTGGTCCGCCACATCAGAAGCAACACCATGGACCAGTTCAAGGAAAAGTTTCAACGCCAGTGTGATGTACTGCTGGTGGAGGATGTCCAGACCCTGTCGGGGAGGGGTAAAACCCAGGTGGAGTTGGCCGAGGCGGTGGACTGTTTGCTGGAAAACGGGCGCCGGGTGCTGTTTACCGGCGCGGTGGGCCCCCGGGAGATCCCAGACCTGGACGATGGGGTGCGCTCCCGCCTGGCCTCCGGGCTGGTCACCTCTATCAACCCGCCGGACATGCAGACCCGGCGTCTGATCATTCAGCGTAAAGCCGCCTACCACAAGCTGGCTTTAGACGAGGAGATGGTGGAGTTTCTGGCGGAGAAGGTCCGGGGTGATGTCCGCCGGTTGGAAAGCGCCATTGTTGGGCTTAAGGCCAAGGCCAATCTGCGCAAAAGCCAGCCCACCATGGCCATGGTCAAGGAGGTGGTGGCCACGGTGGTGGGCGGTGATGGCGGCGGCCTGTCCGCCGAGGCGATTCGTGATTTTGTCGCCGCCCAGTTCCAGGTCAGCGTCGGTGAGCTGCAGTCCAAATCGCGGAAAAAGGATGTGGCTTTTCCCCGCCAGGTTTCCATGTATCTGGCCCGCAAACTGACCGACGAGGCCCTGGCCGGGATCGGCAAGGCCTTCAATCGTGATCATTCCACCGTGGTGCATTCCATTCGGGTAATCACCGAGGCGGTGGCCCGCAACGGCAGCGTGCGCGGGCAGGTGGAGCATCTCACCGAAAAGCTTAAACAGCGTCAGAAATAGACCGGGCGCACGGCTGCCTGTTCCTCTTCCTGGCGGCCCCGGGTGATGAGCTCGGCGGCTTTTTGGGCGGCCTTCATCATGTCGTTCATCCCGATGCCGTCCCAGCCGAAGCCGGTCAACTGCAGGCTGGGGTGTCTGGTGGCCAGCTTTTCCCGCCAGGCCAGCAGGCGGGGATGATCCTGCTCCAGTTGCGGAATGCCGCCGGCTCCCCGCAGCACCCGGGCGAAGGCCGGCGGGGCCTTTAAGGGCAGCAGTTGACGCAGATCCTGATAGATGTTGGCGATCATCGCGGCATCGTCCAGTTCCAGTCGTTCCGGGTGGCGCCGGCCGCCCACCAGGGCTTCCAGCAGTACATGACCGGCGGGGGCCCGTTCCGGGAACATGTGTGAGGAGAACAGGGCCCCCAGGGTGAAGCGGTTTTCCCGCTCCGGGGCCAGGTAGCCGAAGCCGGCCGGAATTGTCGCCTCATCCCGGCTGAAGCCCAGGGCCACGGTAACGATGCGGGCCTCGGGCACACTGCCGACCGGTGGCTTGAAGTCCGCCAGCAGTTCCAGCGCCTGGTTCACCGGCAGGGCCAGCACCAGGCGCTTTGCCTGGTAGGGGCCGCTATTGGTCGTAATCTCCCAGCCGCCCTCGGTGAGCGGGCGAATTTTTTCCACTCTACACTGGTAAACAATCTCTTTTTGCTGGCTCAGGCGAGTAATCAGCTGTTCCATGCCTTGGGGAAAGCTGGTCATGGCCGGCAATCCGGCGGGGCCGGACTTGGCGCCGGTGGTCGCCGGCGGTTTGCTGCGGCGCTGCCGCCTTTCCCGCCAGAGGCCGCGAAGCAGTGAACCATGTTCTTTCTCCAGCCGCCGAACGCCGGGCATCACTGCGTCGATGCTCAAGCGCTGGTAGTCACCGGCAAAGGTGCCGGTAACCGCCGCGTCCACCAGCGGCAGCACTTCCCGGCCGAAGCGGTGTTCAGCCCATTGGCCGATGCTGGCGCCATCGGCCAGGGTTTTTTTGAAGGGTTCCAGCGCCAGCCGCAGCTTACCGGCTAAAGAGAGCAGAGGGGTGGTCAGCAGGGCTTGCGGGCTCTGGGGCAGGGCCACCAGCCGCCCGTGATGGCAGACATAGCGAACATTCTGCCCCAGCGGCGCCTTGAGCGCCTCCTGCTCCAGGCCGGTTTCCTGCAGCAACTGTCGGCTGGCCGGGTTATTGTCGAGAAAACCGTGCGGGCCCCATTCCGCCCGGTAACCTTCGTCATTGAAGGAACGGATGGCCCCGCCTGCTCGTCCGTCGGCCTCCAGGAGCAGGGCGGGAGTGCCGGCGGCAGCCAGAAAGTGGGCCGTGGCCAGGCCGGAAAGGCCGGCCCCGACGATAATCACTGCGTGCTGTTGGTCCATGGTCGCTCGCTGGTTAATGGTTATCGGGTTACGGTTTTACTTGTTTTTCTCTTTTATTTGGCCTAATTATGATGACTTTGCAAGAAGTCCATGGGCGGACTTTTTGCGATTCCACCAGTTATGCAGTTATGGTTAAACTTTGCCAGTAATCTCCAGCCGTGTTGGCCGCTGAGGCTGAAACCACAAGGTGCCGGACCCCAAGTTACCAGACTTTATCGTCCTCCGCCTGCTGAATCGGTGGCCATGGCGGTGTCGGCCAGGTAACGGCTGGTTTTTTGGGAGATCTCCATGCCCTCTGCTCCGGTCAGGGTTCTTGTGCTCTTTTATTCCTACAGCGGTCAGAGTTCGGTGTTGATCCGGCGGTTGGTTGCCGGGCTGAGCGACGAAGGCGTAGAGGTGTGCCAGGAGCGCCTCCAGCCACGGCAACTCTTGCGTTTTCCTTTGGGCTCGGTGGTTAAAACCATCTGGCTGATGATCATTACCTTTTTTCGGACCCGTTTCGCCATTCAGCCCCTGGCGGTCAGCGATGACGACCCCTTCGACCTGGTGGTGCTGGCAGGACCTACCTGGTCCTGGAGTCCCAGCGGCCCGGTGTTGACCCTGCTGGACCAGCATCCGGGGCTGTTCCGGCAGCGGCCGGTGCTGGCGGTAATCTCCTGCCGCGGCTACTGGCGCGCTCACTGGCGCTATTTGCGCAAACGCCTGACCGGCCTGGGTGCCGATCCCTTCGGACCCCTGGTTTTCAGCCATCCCCAGCGGGAGCCATGGCGCACCATTGGGGTTTTCCTGAAGGTGGCGGGTATGGCTCCGGAGCGCTCCTCATCGCTGTTCAGCCGTTTATACCCCCGGTTTGGCCACACTCGGCAGCAGTGCGACGAAGCCTACGCCCTGGGGCGGCAACTGGCCACCCGCCTGAAAAGTGGGGTGGGCGCGGAAAAAGTGCGCGACTTTAAATGCCTCCCCTGAACTACTAAAACGTCAACGTTCAGCCTACCACTCAATCCCCTTCTGGGCCTTGATCCCTTTTTGGAAAGGATGCCGGATCTCCTGCATTTCCGTCACCAGATCGGCAGCTGTCAGCAATTCCGCCCCTGGGTCGCGGCCGGTGACCAGCAGGTGCATGGTTGCCGGCCGCTGCTGAAAAATCGGCAGCACTTCGCCGGCCTTAAGAATGCCGAAATGGATCAGATAGCTGAACTCATCCAGGATCAGCAGGTCGCAGCTGTCGGCCTCGAGCTTTCGGCAGGCCAGTTGCCAGCCGGCCAGGGCGCTTTCCCGGAACCGGGTCATCTCCCTGTCCCGCCAACTGAAGCCCGAGCCGACCTGGTGAATTTCCACCAAACCGGTGGTGGCCGCGAGCTTTTCGAGAGCGTGCAGTTCGCCGCAGGCCCGGCTTTTCACAAACTGGATAAGGCAAACCCGCAGCCCCTGGCCGACGGCCCGCAGCGCCTGGCCGAAAGCGGCGCAGGTTTTCCCTTTACCGTGGCCGGTATAGATGATGAACAGTCCGGTGGTCATGGTTTTGGTTCCGGTGGTTGAGGTGGGGCCTGGCGGCGAAATTTTTCCAGTTGCTGCCGGTAATAACGGCCGTTGTCGGAGGCGGCCAGGGCGGCTTTGGCGGCGGCCACCGCCTTGTCCCGCTCGCCGTTGCGCCACCAGGCCATGGCCAGGGTGTCGAGAATATGGGCCTGGGGGGCCAGGGCTGCCGCTTGCAAAGCCAGCTCCAGGGCCCGGGGGTAGTCGTGGACGGCAGTATCTTCGGCGGTGAGCAGCAGCCAGGCCAGATTGTTCAACACATCCGGATGTTCAGGGGCCAACCCCAGGGCCTCTTCATAAGCGCCGATGGCGGCCCGGTATTCTCCCTGAAAATAACGCAAATCCCCCAAGTGCTGCCGCCAAACGGGGTTTTCCGGCTCCCGGCGGATCTCCTCTTTGATGATGATTTCGGCCAGTCGCAGGCGCGCCTGTTCTTCCGCCTGCTCGCCGGGCAGTTGCCAGAAGGCGAGCAGCAGGCCGAGCAGCAGCAGCAAAAACAGACCCATGGCCCGGCCCACTTTGCGGTGGTGCTGTTTGATCAGCCGGGGGTTATCATCGCAGGCGGCCAGAAAGTCTATCCGCTGGCCCAGGCTGAAGTGGTGCCAGCTGGGCAAATCACGGATGCGGCCGTCGGGGCCGGCGATCTTTTCAAAGACCCGGATCAGCGGGGCGGCGTGGCCCATTGCACTCAGGGCGTAAAGATCGGCCTGGCGCTCGAAATTGCGCATGAAAAAACCAAAGATAAAGCGAAAGTAAACAATGACCAGGGTCAGCAGGGTAACGGTGCCCAGCAGGCTGATAATGGCCCCTGCGGTCTGGCCGCTGACGGCCATGAGGCCGCCCAGCAGTTCGGAGTTCAGCAAAACGGCCAGCATGGGCAGGGAGGCCAGGTGGGCCAGCAGGGCAAAACCCAAAAAGAACAGGAGGTAAAGGGGGAGATGCCGGTGCCTGACATGGCCGATCTCATGGGCTACCACCGCTTCCAGTTCCTCCTGGTTTACGGTCTGCAGCAGGCCGGGGGTGATCAGCAGATAGCGAAAATGGCGGCTCAATCCCATTACCCCGGCGGTGAGCAATCTTCCTTCAAACAGAGGCCAGAGCATGATCTCCCGGAAACCGACCCGGTGGTGGCGGCAGAACTCCTCCAGTCGCCGGCGCAACGGACCGTCGGGCAGGGGTTGGCAGCCCCAGAGGCGGGTGGCCAGCCAGGGGAAAACCAGCAGCAACAGAAGAAAAAAAGTCAGGATCAGCAGGGGCTCTCCCCAGGCCGAGGTCAGCAGCCGTTTAACCGGTTCCAGAGGGGTCAGGCGCAGCAGGTCGGCGACAAAAGTGATCAGCAGCCAGGGCAGCAGGATCACCAGGTTGAGCTTGAGGTTGGAGAGCAGAAAGGCCTGGCCCGAGTGGTTGCCTCCGAAGATCAGGTTGTAGGCCGGCCGGCTGCGGTTCCAGACCAGCACCAGGTAGCAGAGAAACAGGGCCACCCCGGCATAGGGCACCAGGGTGGGCAGGAGGGTTGAACCGGGCAAGGAGGCAAAGTAGAATTTGATGTCCAGCAGGTAGACGTCGAGGGCAAAGTTGAAAACCGCCAGAATGGAAAGGCGTTTTTCCAGGCTGAAGTAGGCGGAGGCCTGGAAGGGGCCGGGGCGGCGAAAATAATAGTGGCAAAGGGCGGCAAACAGCAACGTTTTGCCGGCCAGCAACAGGAAGGTAACCGGCCCGGAGAAGGCCGGTTCATCGGGAATACCCCGGGTGGCCAGGATAATAATCACCACCAGGAGGTAAATAAGGTTATTGTAAGGCAAGGATAAACCCTTAGAGGAAGCTGCGTTGGCCGGTGAATTCCCGGAACAGGCGGTTGTTGTGGCGGTGGTATGCCGCCAGCAGGCGGGCCAGTTTTTCGCGGGTCAGGATATTTTCGGCCACGAAATATTCCCCGAACTTGCGCTGCAGTCTTTTCTGGGCCTGGATCAGCAGGCGCAATTGGGGATCGGTGAGCAGCCCCAGGGCATGGGCGGTTTCGCCAAAGCGCTGGTTGGCCTGGCGGGTGTTTAGCACCATGGCGATTTCCCGGTCGTTAAGCAGGCCGTAGCGGCGGCTGATTTCACCGATCCGTGGCCGCTGGCTGCGCTGCCAGGCCAAAGCCTGGACGATGTTGCGCCAGGAAGCCACCCCCGAGTAGTATAAAAAATGGCCCAGCAGTAAACGGCGATTGGGCAGGGGCCCGCGGTAGAGCGCATCGATGTCCCAGAAAGGGTGGATGGTGCCGGAGCGCTGCCCCTGTTTGTTGCTGCTGCCGGCCTGGCTCCTGGCACCGGCCTGGTTGCTGCCGGAATGCCGGTTGCGGCCGGGGGTGGTCCGAGGGCGGCAGCTGTTGCCGGCCGGGCGTTGCCGTTGGCCGGCCGGTTCCTTGCCCGGGATGATGATCCCCTTTTCCCGGGCTTCCAGGTACTGCCGCAAAGACTCGTAAGCCTGCTGGACATCGTGAAAATGCAGGCCGTCCTGGTGCTCCGGAGGCAGGTGGCCGGTGGCGGCAAAACGATCGGGATGGGTTTCCAGAGCCCTTTTGCGGTAGGCGCATTTTACCCCGGACAACTGGAGGTACTCCAGAAAATCCCGGGAAATATCGAGTTCCGGACCGAAAATAACTTCGCAGGCTCGATACAGATCTTTTTCCGCCAGCATTAAAGTCATGCCTGACTCCAGCAGGTTGGGGCCGAGTTGCTGCTTGTTCAGGTTTAGTCGGCTCTTGACTTAAGTGCTTGTCAAATGCGAAAACTGACAAGAGCAACCATTTGTGATTAATTGACTTTTTAGCAAAAAAGCCACGCCGGGGCAAGGAGAAAGGGCTCAAAGCCGGTTCTGCCGGTTTTAGTCCGGGCCTAAACGGTACCAACTTCCCGGTCTAACGGGCCAGCGGCGGCTGTTACAATGGACAGAGCAAGGAGAAAAAATGACTGGAGCAGATGATTATTTGGTCGATTTTACAAGCTATAAATCTTATTCAGCGCTGCGCTCCCTGGCGGCTGAACCGTTCAACCTCAAGACCCCCGGGGTGATGAGCCCGGAACGGATCGCCGCTTGCCGGGCCGTTGGCGGCGGTTTTGAGCTGCTCTTTTTCGGCCAGCGGGTGGCGCGGCCGGAACTGGCGGCCCTGCAGGAACTGGCTGATGAGGCCCGGCTGGTGGAGCAGTTTGCCGCCCTGCGCCGGGGTGCGGTCTTTAACCGGATTGCCGGTTTTGCCAGCGAAGAGCGTCAGGTGCTGCACTGCAGTTGCCGCGATATCTTCCGCGACCGGCCCGCCGAGCCGCATGCCACCGCCCAGGCCAAAGCGGAGCTGGATAAATTGCAGCAATTTCTCGCCGATCTCGATCAGGGCCGGCTGACCACCCCGCAAGGCGAACCGTTCACCGGCATGATCCAGATCGGGATCGGCGGCTCCGATCTGGGCCCCCGAGCCCTCTATCTGGCCCTCCAGGCTTACGCCCACCCGGATCGCCGGGTGGAGTTCATCAGCAACGTCGACCCCGATGACGCCGCCCGGGTGCTTAAGGAAATGGATCTCTCGCGCACCTTGGTCAACGTGGTCTCCAAAAGCGGCACCACCCTGGAAACTTTAGCAAACGAGGAACTGGTGCGCCGGGCCTACCGGCAGGCGGGTCTGGACCCCAACGCCTATTTCGTGGCGGTCACCGGCCAGGGCAGCCCCATGGACAACCCGGCCAATTACCTGCGCTCGTTTTACATGTTCGATTACATCGGCGGCCGCTACAGCGCTACCTCCATGGTGGGCCTGGTGATGCTGGGTTTTGCCCTGGGCTACGAGCCGGTGCAGGAGATTCTGCAAGGGGCGCATGCCGCCGATGAGGCGGCCATGGAGCCGGATATCATGAAAAATCCGGCCCTGCTGCTGGCCCTGCTGGGAATCTGGAACCGCAATTTCCTGAGGCATGAAAGTCTGGCGGTGCTGCCCTACAGCCAGGCGCTGGTGCGCTTTGCCGCCCACCTGCAGCAGTTGGACATGGAGAGCAACGGCAAATCCATCGACCGCCGCGGCCAGGCCTTGAACTGGGACAGCGGCCCCATCGTCTGGGGAGAACCGGGCACCAACGGCCAGCACGCCTTCTACCAGTTGCTGCACCAGGGCACCGGCCAAGCGCCGGCGGAGTTCATCGGTTTCCGCCACAGCCAGTACGGCCAGGACCTGGAAATCCAGGAAACCACCGCCCAGGAAAAGCTGCTGGCCAACCTGCTGGCCCAGTCCCTGGCCCTGGCGGTGGGGCAGGACGACCCCAACCCCAACCGCCGTTTCCCCGGCAACCGCCCCAGCAGCATTCTCTTGGCCGATCGCCTGACCCCGGAACGGATGGGCGCCCTGCTGGCCCTGTACGAGGCCAAGGTGGTCTTCCAGGGTTTTGTCTGGAACATCAACTCGTTCGATCAGGAAGGCGTGCAGCTTGGCAAACGGCTGGCCAACCGCCTGCTGGAGCAATTCGCCGCCCGCCGCCGGGGCGAAAACCCGCCGGAAGACCCGGTGGGCCAGGCGCTGTTGAAAAACGCCGGTCTGTAACGGGGTGTTTCAGTGCAAAGGGCAAGCCGCATGCAGCCTGGACGGGGGCCGCGAAAACCGGTAGCGGCGGGTTTGGCGGCGGCCGGGCACATGGACGTGCAGGAGGCCGCCGCCACCTCGGAGGCGGGCAGGATGCCCGCCGAGAATGAGCCGCTACCGGTTTTCGCGGCCCCCACCCCCTGGCAACAACCAACGACTTGTAAAGACCCCTTAGCCCCCGCGGGCATCTTACGTGGGGAAGATTTACGGTAAGATGCTTTCCAGGCGCTGCCAGAAGTCGGGGAAGGATTTTTTTACGCAGCCGGGGTTTTCGATGCGGATGCCGGGGATGGCCAGGCTGGCCACGGCAAAGCTCATGGCGATGCGGTGGTCGTTGTGGGTGGCGATTTCCGCTCCTTGGTAGTCATGTTGGCGGCCCCGGCCTTCGACAACCAGATAATCGGGGCCCTCTTCGGTCTTTACCCCCAGTTTGGCCAGTTCGGCGGCCATTACTCCCAGCCGGTCGCACTCCTTGATCCGCAGGTGGGCGATGTTGTTGATCCGGGTCCGGCCTTGGGCCAGGGCCGCCACCACCGCCAGGGTGGGGACCACGTCCGGGCAGTCGCCCATGTCCACCTCCACCCCCCGCAGCTCATCCGGTGCCGCCACGCTGATCCCCGCCTGGTCGCGTTCCACCCGGCAGCCCATTTGCTCGAGAATATCCACCAGCACCGCATCCCCTTGCAGGGAGGGGGAGGGCACGTTGGTTACCGTTACCTTGCCGCCGGTAACCGCGGCGGCGGCCCAGAAGTAGGAGGCGCTGGAGGCGTCGCCCTCCACCCGGTACTCCCGGCCCTGGTAGATCCCCTGGGGAATTTTGAAATGGTTGAGTTCCGGGGCGGCTTCCGCCTCGATGCCGAAATCCCGCATTACCGCCAGGGTCATCGCCACGTAGGGCTTGGAGAGCACCTCACCTTCCACCTTAAGCTCGGCGGGCTGGCGGGCGTAGGGAGAGACCAACAGCAGGGAGGAGAGATACTGGCTGCTCTTACCCTCCGGCAGCACGGTGGCCCCCCCGGCCAGACCGTCGGCCTGGATCTCCAGCGGCGGGCAGCCGGTGCCCTGGATGCTGCGGATCTGCACTCCCCAGCCCCGCAGGGCCTGCAGCAGGGGCTCGATGGGGCGCTGCTGCATCCGTTCATCACCGTTGATCAGAAAGATACCCCGGCCCAAAGCCGCCACCGAGGTCAGAAAACGGGTGGCGGTGCCGTTGTTGCCCAGGTAGATCTCGGTGGCCGGCGGGGCCACCCGGCCGCCCTGGCCGAAAATCCGCCATTTATCGCGACCGGTATCGATGACCATGCCCATGGCCAGCAGGGCCTTGGTGGTGTAATCGGTGTCTTCGCTGGCCAGCGGCCCGCGCAGGATACTTTCTCCCTTGGCCAGAGCGGCGGCAATTAAGGCCCGCTGGGTGATGCTCTTGGAACCGGGGACCTCGACCGCGGCGGTGATGGGGCCGCAAGGGGTAATTTCCTGCCACTCGTTTTGTTCTTTCATTGGGTACCTGTATATACTTGTCTTTGGTTGTGGCCAGGGGGTGGGGGCCGCGAAAACCGGTAGCGGCTCATTCTCGGCGGGCATCCTGCCCGCCTCCGAGGTGGCGTCGGCCTCCTGCACGTCCATGTGCCCGGCCGCCGCCAAACCCGCCGCTACCGGTTTCCGCGGCCCCCGTCCTGGCTGCAAGCGGCTTGCTTGTTGTGCGTTAGTTCTAAAGGTTTTCCAGTAAAGTTTGGCGCATTATGGCCAGCGGGGCCTCTTGGTTGGTCCACATGGTGAACTGGGCTGCTCCCTGGTACAGCAGCATGGCCAGGCCGTCGATGCAGTGGCAGCCTGCCGCCTCCGCCTCCCGCAGCAGTCGGGTCTGCAAGGGCGAGTATACGATATCCATCACCACCGGAAAGGCGGCCAGGGCTGCCGCCGGAAGCGGGCTTTGTTCCGCCAGGGGGGCCATGCCCACCGAGGTTGCGTTGACCAGGGCATTGGCCGCTTGTTCGGCGGCCTGTTCCAGGGGTACCCAGGGGCAGTCCAGTTGTTGCGCCAGTTCCTGTCCCCGCTCGGGGGTGCGGCTGGCCAGAATCACTTTGGCCCCCGCCTCCCGCAGACCAAACCCGATGGCCCGGGCCGAGCCGCCGGCGCCCAGCAGCAGTACCTTGGCCCCGGCCAGCTCCAGGGCCTCGCCCAAGGCCTGGTTGGCTCCCAGCCAGTCGGTGTTGGCGCCATGCAGTTCATCGCCCCGGCGGACGATGGTGTTGACCGCGCCGATGCGTGCCGCCACCGGGTCCACCTTGTCCAGTTGCTCAATCACCGTCTCCTTGTGGGGGATGGTGACGCTGGCGCCGGCAATTCCCAGGGTGCGGATGGCGGCCACCGCCGCCGCGCCGTCCAGGGCCGGCAGGGGGACATAGACCTTGTTGAGCCCGCAGGCGGCGAAGGCGGCATTGTGCATTGCCGGGCTGCGGCTGTGTCGCACGGGGTTGCCGATGATACCATAAACTTCGGTGCTGCCGTCGATTTTCAACAAAGGTTGCGTTCCATTCATGGTGGTTGCGGGGCAAGCCTGACCGGTTGCAAAGCGCCCCGTGATCGCTTATTGCAGCAAGTTTTCCAGTTGCCGCAGTTTCGAGGCCGGTAGCTGGCCCGGCGCGGTGGCGCTGCCGCCGTCTTCGGCCGCGTAGGTCATGAAGCCGCCCAGCAGGCAAGTGGCCAGGCGGCTGATTTTGCCCCGGTCGCCCATGCAGAAGACGATCAGGGGAAAGTTCAGTTCGGCGGCTTGCTCCAGCAGGGCCAGTGCGCGCAGGACATCCAGGGGGGAATGGGCCATGGTGACCATTTTGCCCATATCGGCCCCGCTTTCATACTGCTCGCGCAGGATGGCCCGCAGGGCGGCGGCATCGGGGGTGCCGGTGAAATCGTGCCAGGAAACGATTACCCGGCTGGTGCTGAATATATTTTGTGCGGCCAAGTTTTCGGCCTTTTCAGCATTGCCGGAACGGTCTACTTTGTCGGGCTGGCCGACCTTATCGGGCTTACCGGTCTTGTTGGCCCCGTCGGCCCTGTCGGGGTCGTGTGTCCAGAACAGTCGCCGCCCGCCGGTGCTCCCGCGCCGGGCGGCTTCGATGACCTGCCGGCGCAGGTCCGGGGCGGTGCGTAGTTCGATGTCAACCCAGGCCCGGTCGGCGGCCAGGGCCGCCAGCAAGGGGGCCAGCCGCTGCTCTTCCGGCTCCCGGGCCTCTCCGCCTTCCCATTGGGGGCGGTTGGTGAACAGCAAAGGTGCCTGTACCGCCGTCGGCAACGACTGCACCGCCTCCATGGTGGTGGAGCGGTCGCTTAAGGCGTCCAGGCGGATTTCAACCAGCTCGGCGCCCCGGGCCGCCGTGGCGGCGGCCGGCGGGAACTCGCCCAAGGACCGGCGGGCGATGGAGACGCAGATTCGGCTGGCAATGGTTGCTGGTGTCATATTGCTGGTGTCATATGGTTGTCGGCCACGGCCGAATTGGTTATGATGCCCGTTTCAAGGCCACAACTATATCATCAACCGTAAGAGTGTCAATTCATAGTGTACCGTTTGTTCACCGCCATTGATCTGCCGCCCGAGCTGGCGGCCCGCCTGGCCGCCATGGGCTTTGGTCTGCCCGGGGCCCGCTGGGTGCCCGAAGAGCAGTTGCATCTTACCCTGCGTTTTATCGGCGAGGTGGACGGTGGAATATTCCATGAGATCCGGGAGGCCCTGGCCGATGTCCGGGCCGAACCCTTCACCATGCACCTGCAGGGCTTTGGTTGTTTCCCGCCCCGGGGGCCGGCCCGCATTCTCTGGGCCGGGGTGGAGCCCGTGCCGCCGGTGGCCGCGTTGTATCGCAAGGTGGAAAATGTGCTGGTACGCCGGGGGCTGGTGGCACCGGAAAAACGTAAATTTGCCCCCCATGTCACCGTGGCCCGCTTACAGCAGGCGCCCAAGAGCCGGCTGGGCAATTTCCTGGCCGGCAACAACCTTTACCGCAGCGAAGAGTTCACCGTCGACCAGTTTCACCTCTACTCCAGCCAACTCACCAACAAAGGCGCCATCCACTACCTGGAAGCCAGTTACGATCTGCGCTAATGCATGGTTTAGGCGAGTCTTTTATCCCTCTTCTTTCCGTTTATGGCGGGAAGCAAAGCAAAAGTAAATATTCAGCAGAAAAAATTAACCTGTAAGCCGGCTTGGCATTTTGTTGGGAAGGCAAGCCCTGAAAAAAGCGCGTTTTTCCGTGCTCAGGTTGTGTTGTGGTGTGGCGTTTTGCCGCACGGGTGCGACAATTTGCCCAATTGATCGTCGCACCGACCGCCATTACCATCGGTCACTGTGAAGGGCCACCGGGTGGTATCCCGGTGGCCGACATCGTGGCATCCCGTTTGTGGGCGGTCAAAGCAACCAGAGAGGAGAACGAAAATGGAACAGGAAGCAAAGGTTACCAAAAAAGTCGAAGGGATTGATCTCTCTCGCCGTGAAATGCTGATCGGTGCCGGTGCCCTGATGGCCGGCGTGGCGGCCTCGCAATTGGGGGTGCTGAACACCGCCAAAGCGGCACAGGCCAGCAATGGCGAGGTCTGGCCCTGGCCTTACGAAAAACTTGATCCGGCCAGGGTCGGCGAGACCGCCTATCATGCCTGGTACGACGTTTTTTGCTCTCAGGCCGTTACCACCGGTCTTTTCGAGCAACTCCGGGAAAAGGTGGGCGAGCCGTGGAGTTCTTTTCCCATCAACTCGCTGCGTTTCGGCATGGGCGGCATGCTGGGCTGGGGCCTTACCTGCGGCGCACCGGTGTCCGGGGCCCTGGTAATCGGGCTGGTCACCCCGGCCGAGGTGGCCACCCCCATGGTTCGCGACCTGCTGGGTTGGTACGCCAATACCCCGATGCCGGTATATTCCCCGCAAAACGGTCGCTACAATGGCGAAATTCCCAAATCGGTGGCCCAAAGCCCGCTGTGCCATCAGTCGGTGGGCCGCTGGATGAAAACCGCGGATCGTCCTTTCGGCAGCGATGAAAGAAGGCACCGCTGTGCCAGCGTCACCGCCAGCGTGGCCTACCGCACCGCCGAGATGCTCAACGACTGGAAAGACGGCAAATATGTCGTTCCCGCCGACAATTGGGACGGCGCGGCGGCCATGGGGCTGCCGTCGCAGCAGAACTGCATGAGTTGTCACAGCGATGGGGTGCCGAGCCCGCCCAGGTAATTTCATGCTGGCGCGGGGGTGGAGTTTTTCCGCCCCCGCCGGCTCCGTGGTGCCTTGTGCTCGCTTTCGCTACAGTAAAAGAGCGACGGCGTGGGCGGCGATGCCTTCCTCGCGGCCGGCAAAGCCCAGTCCTTCGGTGGTGGTGGCTTTGAGGTTGATCTGGCTCGGGTTAACCTGGCAGGCGGCGGCCAGATTGGCCTGCATGGCGGCCAGCTGGGGGGCCAGCTTGGGTTTTTCGGCGATGATGGTCAGATCGGCGTGGTGCAGTCGGCAGTTTGCCGCCCATACCTTGGTCATGACCTGCGCCAGCAGTTTGAGGCTGCTGATGCCCCGGTACTGCTGGTCGTTATCGGGAAAATGGCGGCCGATATCGCCGGCGCCCAAGGCGCCCAAGATGGCGTCGCACAGGGCGTGGGTTAGCACGTCGGCATCGGAGTGGCCCAGCAGGCCCAGGTGGTGCTCAATGGTAACCCCGCCCAGGATCAGCGGCCGGTCGGTAACCAGGCGGTGGACATCATAGCCGTGGCCGATACGCGGCAAAGGTAAGCGGTCACCGTGACCAGTTACCGGCAAGCTTGTCGAGGCCAGTGTGGCCTGGGCCAGGGGCAGATCTTGGGGGGTGGTGATTTTAAAATTGGCGCTCTCGCCCTCTACCAGGGCCACCGGGCAGCCGATTCTTTCCAGTAGAGAGGCCTCGTCGGTGCCGGTAAAACCGTCGGTGTCGGCGGCGGCCAGCGCCTTTTGCAGCAGGATGAAACGGGCTGCCTGGGGGGTTTGGGCCTGCCAGAGGCCGGTGCGGCTTATGGTGCTGTCGATCAAAGGAAGGTTGGCATTGCCTTCTGCTGCGCCAGCCTTTTTAAGGGTATCCCGCACCGGCAAGGCGGCGATGGCCGCACCCTGCCGGCGGGCCGCTGCCAGGGTGCGCTGGATAAGGTTTGGGCTGACCAGGGGGCGGGCCCCGTCGTGGACCGCCACCAGCTCATACCGCTCCGGCAAAGCGGCCAGGGCCGCCAGGCCGCAGGCCACCGAGTCCTGGCGGCTGGCGCCGCCGGCTACCACCAGCACATCGGCCAGGTCGTGGCGGGCCAGCATCTGCCGGGCGGCGGTCAGGTAGTCGCTCCTGGCCACCACCACGATCCGGCCCACCTCGGGTACGGCGGCAAAGGCTTGAACACAGTGAACAAACAGCGGTATCCCGGCCAGTTCGAGAAACTGCTTGGGCAACTCCCCGCCCATCCGGGTGCCGCTTCCTCCGGCGGCGATTATCGCGGCGCTGTCTGGTTTTTGAGCCATGGAAATTTGATACCGTCGCAAAAACCCGCCAAACGGGTTGGTCGGTAACGCGAAAGCAATTAGTTACAAAGCGCGCCCAGTCGGCGGCGCGGCTTTTTGCGACGCCGACAAATTTAAAAAGGATCGGGGCGGGCTGTAAGCCGAATTCTGTACCCGTTGCCGGGCCATGGTCATTTCTCTAGGGCGCCGGTTGCCCGGCGTCTCATGCGATCTACCCGGAAACATCGGGCGGGCCGCCCTCAAACGTTTCCCTATTTGATCTTGCTCCGGGAGGGGTTTACCCTGCCTTGCCTGTCACCAGGCAAGCGGTGGGCTCTTACCCCACCATTTCACCCTTACCGGTTGCCCGGCGGTATAATTTCTGTGGCACTTTCCCTGGGGTTACCCCCGGTTCGCGTTACGAACCTCCCTGCCCTGCGGAGTTCGGACTTTCCTCCGACCCCTTGCTCGTAGCAAAGTGCCGGCGACCATGCGCCCGCCCCGAAGAATGCAATTTACGCCTTTTGCGCCTGAAAGACAAGAGTGAAGAGGGGCGCGTCAGCGCCAGCGGGAGCCGGTATCTCCTTACACCTTTTCCTTCTCTTCGGCCTCCTGGGGGAACATGATGCGGTTGCAGGTGGGGCAGAGCAGCAACCGCTCTTCCTTGAGCAGGTCGTTGTAAAGCTGGGGCGGAATGTTCATGAAGCAGCCCCGGCAGACCCCGGCTTCTACCCCGGCCAGGGCCAGGCCGTTGCGCCGCTCCCGCAGGGTGTCGTATTTTTTGAGCATCGCCGGCGGCACGTTTTTGACCTTGGTGTTGCGCTTTTTGATGATCTTTTCCTTGTCGTTGGTCAGGGCGGCGTGGCGTTTTTCGGCCTTTTTGGTGTCTTCCTTCAGCAGTTTCTCTTCGCCGCTGCGCAGGTTGTCGGTTTCCTCGATCTTCTTTTCCAGCTCCTCCAGCTCTTCGGCGATCCGCAGCAGCTCTTCCTCCCGCTCCTTGTTGGCCTTCTTGGCGTCGTCGGACTCCTTGAGCAGGCTCTGGTACTCGCGGTTGGTCTGAATGTTCATCATCTTGGCCTGGCGGTCGCGGATCTTTTCCAGATCCTCTTCCAGGCCCGTTTCCAGTTCCTGCTTGCGCTGCGACAGGGAGTTTTGTGTTTCCCGAAGTTGTTCGGCTGTCTGCTGGTACTCCTGGATGGTCTGGCGCCGTTTTTCCAGTTCGGAATCCACCGCCGTCAGTTGTTCTTCCAGGGCGGAGATTTCCAGGTCGATGGTCTGCAGGGCTTTAAGTTGAGCAATTTCGTCTTTCAATTGTCGCCTCGTGTGGTTCCTGGTTAGTGTAGTACTTTGATTTACCTGTGCATTTATTTTTTATGCAGCCGGAAAGGGCTTTGTTGCCGGCGGCTGCTCAATACCGGAAGGTCGTGGCCGGCGGCGGCCAGTTCGCGGGCCAGACGGGCGGTGAGTCCTTCGATAATCGGGTTTTCGCTGTGGTAATGTCCGGCGTCCACCAGGCAGAACTCTTCCATTTCCGCCCAGCGGGCCACGGCGTGTTTGATCTCGCCGCTCACATAGATATCCGCCCCGGCCCGGTGGGCGGCAGCCGCCAGATCCGAGCCGCTGCCGCCGCAAACCGCCACTTTGCGCACCATGGCCGGCAAGGGCCCGGCCACCGGGGCAGCTTCCAGTTCCAGGGCGGTGAGCAGGCGGGCCAGGAAATCATCGCCGCCGATCGGTTCCGTAAGCTCACCGATGCGGCCGAAGCCGATGCCTTCCCGGTCGTCGGCGGGGGGTGGGGCGGTGGGGTGTAAAACCTGCAGGTTGTGAAGGCCCAGGCGCAGGGCCAGGGCTTCGCTTACCCCGCCCGGTACCACGTCGAGGTTGGTGTGGCAGGCAATGATGTTGATGCCCTGGTGAACGGCGGTGAAAAGTAACCGGCCCGGCGGCAAGTCCGGGCGGAGTTGGGACAGAGGCTTGAAGATCAGGGGATGATGGGTGATGATGGTGTTGCACTGGTGAGCCTGGCATTCCGCCAGCAGGTCCTCGGTGGGGTCCAGGGCCAGGAGGATGCCGCGCACCTCCCGTTGCCCGTCGCCCACCAGCAGCCCTGTGTTGTCCCATTCTTCAGTGCGGGCAAAGGGGCTGAAGGAGTCGAGCAGTTTAAGCAGTTTATTGACGGTAAAAGTAATGCTCATTAAATTCCAATCGCGTTGGCGGCGGCGCTGCAAAAGCCGACTGGGCTGGCGTTTGGGCGTAAAAAAAGGTGCCGATCGGGAGAGATCGCACCTTTTTTGAGTCCTGCGAGGGCGGCTGCCCGGAACCCGGGAAGCTTTCGCAGTACTTTGTTCGCTAGACTAAAAGAAAGAAATTTGCGGCGGCCCATTATCATTGAAGCTTGTGTGGTGAAACTGGCAAAAAAGTTGGTGGGCCCACCTGGACTCGAACCAGGGACCGACCGGTTATGAGCCGGTGGCTCTAACCAACTGAGCTATAGGCCCATGTTGTATTACAACATCGTGCTGAAGCTTAGGAAACCGGTACTTATATCGCGCGGTGCCGGTTTTGTCAAGCATCTTCTTGCCGGGTCATTATGTTGCTTCAACGGGCGGGTAAACGCCCAGCATTATCGCTGGGTGTTTACCCGACGTTCAGCCGCTAGCTGCAGACCTGCTGCTTGAAGGTCTCAAAACCCACTCGATCGATGAACCGGCCCATCCGTTCACCTTTTTTGCCTTCTTTGGCGAAGTAATCGATGATGGCGGCGGTGATCCGCCGGGCCTGGGCGTCATCCACGTCTTCCATCAGGGTTTCGGCCAGCCGGGGCCGGGAGGCGGCGTTGCCCCCCACCAAGATGGTCCAACCATTGGCCTTGCCGACAAAACCGATATCCTTTACCGAGCTTTCCCCGCACTGGTTGGGGCAGCCGGAAACTCCCAGCTTGAGTTTGCCCGGCAGTTCCTTGCCGTGGTAGTTCTCGTCCAGCTCCTTGGCCAGCCCCATGGAGTCCTGCTTGCCCAGCCGGCAGAGGGTGTTGCCGGGGCAGGTTTTGATGCTGCGCACGCACATGCCCACCGCCGCGCCGGGCGCCATATCCAGATCCTGCCAGGCCTGGTCGATTTCGCCTTCCTTGAGCCCGACAATGGCAATACGAGCCGCGCTGGTAACCTTTATCGCCGCACACTGGTACTTTTCCGCCACATCGGCAATCCGCCGCAACTGCGCCGGGTTAATCAGCCCCAGGGGCAGATGGGGGACGATGGCATAGCTTTCCTTGTCGCGCTGCAAAACCGCGCCTTTTTCTCCGTCTTTCAACATGGCTTGCTCCTTTTTGGTTTATAATTTTATGGTTTTATTGTCGGTTTTCGTGAAACAGTGCGATTTTTGTTCGGCCGGTTGCCGGTTTTTGCCCTGCCTGGCGGGATAGTGTTTAATGATTGACTAAAGCAATGTGCTTTTTTTGCCCGTAAATGTCAAGGAGATGTCGCCGCAGCTCTCGCCCGCCGGGGTGGATCATGTTAAGTTTATGGCTGAAACGCCACGGCAATAACCAATGTTTTGTCAATTTGTCAAACGGAGTAGCCTATGTCTGCCAGCCTGATTAATTTTGCCCCTGCCGTGCTGCTGGGAGCCTTGGCCGGTAGCGTGGTCGCCTGGCTGTACTGGCGCCAACATTTTAAGCGCCTGCGGGAAACCGCCGAGCAGCGGCGCCTGGCCGACCAAGAGCTGTGGGCGGAACGCCTGGCCGGTCGCGATACTCGCCTTGAAGAACTCCGGCAGGAAATCGCCCGGCTCCACGATCAAACCGGCGAGCTGCAACAGGAAAACGCCGGCCTGCAGGCCCGGGTGGCGGAGTTGAATGCCAGCCTGGCCGGGGAGCGCAAGGTTACCGAAGAAAAGCAGGCCCTGCTGCTTGAGGCCCGGCGGGAACTGGCGGACACCTTCAAGGCCCTGTCCGGCGATATCTTCCAGCAAAACAGCCGCGCCTTCATGGAGCTGGCCAAGTCCGCCTTCGGCCGCTTCCAGGAACAGGCCGGCGGCGAGCTGGATCAGCGCCGCCGGGCCATCGCCGAGCTGGTCACCCCCCTGCGGGAATCGCTGCAGAAGGTGGACCAGCAGTTGCGCCAGGTGGAAAAAGAACGGCTTACGGCCTACGCCGGCTTGAGTGAGCAGGTAAAGACCCTGGCCACCACCCAGGCTCGCTTGCAGGGGGAAACCGCCAACCTGGTCCGCGCCCTGCGAACCCCCAATACCAGGGGCCGCTGGGGCGAGATCCAGTTGCGGCGGGTGGTGGAGATGGCCGGCATGGTCAACTACTGCGACTTTTATGAACAGGAAGCGGCGCCGGCCGCCGACAGTCGCCTGCGCCCGGACCTGCTGATCAAACTGCCCAGCAACAAAAATATCGTGGTGGATTCCAAGGCGGCCCTGTCGGCCTATCTTGAAGCCCTGGAGGCCCCGGACGACGAAACCCGCCGCCTGAAACTGAAGGAGCACGCCCGCCAGATTCGCACCCACCTGGGGCAGCTCTCGTCCAAATCCTACTGGGAACAGTTCCAGCCCACCCCGGAATTCGTGGTGCTGTTCCTGCCCGGCGAAAACTTTTTCAGCGCCGCCCTGGAGCAGGACCCGGAACTGATCGAGGCCGGGGTGGCCCAGCGGGTAATCCTGGCCACCCCCACCACCCTGATCGCCCTGCTGCGGGCGGTCTCCTACGGCTGGCGGCAGGAGAAGATCGCCGAGCACGCTCACCGCATCGGGGACCTGGGCCGCCAGCTTTACGACCGCCTGGGCGTGCTGGTGAGCCACTTCCTGGCGGTGCGGCGCGGCCTGGCCGGGGCGGTGGAGTCTTACAACAAGGCGGTGGGCTCTCTTGAAAGCCGGGTGCTGGTAACGGCCAGAAAGCTCAAGGAACTGGACCCGGGCCTGGACAAGGAGTTGGAAAGCCCCGAGGCCCTGGACCTGCAGCCCCGCCTGCCGCAGTCGGGGGCGGAGCAAGACCCGGAAGAGCAACCTCCAAAAGAGTAACCTCGTAATGGCGTTTATGAAACGGCGTGTTTGCGTAGCCATTCTGGTAATGGGGTTCAGCGGCCTGGTGGCCGAGATCCTGCTGCTCCGGGAACTGCTGATTGTCTTTTCCGGCAACGAGTTGAGCATTGGGATCATTCTGGCCAACTGGCTGCTGCTGGAAGCCTTCGGCTGTTACTTCGTCGGCCGGCGGACGGAGCGTTCCCGGCGGAGGTTAATGGACTTTACCTTCCTCACCGTCCTCTTTTCCCTGGCCCTGGTGCTGGCCGTTTTTCTTACCCGCTTGATCAAGCCCCTGCTGGGTGTTTCCATTGGCGAAAGTATCGGTGTGATGCCGATGTTTTATTCCTCGTTGCTGATTCTGCTGCCGGTCAGCATTCTCCACGGCGCCCTTTTTACCTACAGTTGCCAGATCTATGCCGACCTTTCGGCCCGCAACGCCTCCCCGGCCGGCCGGGTGTATGTGTATGAAACCGTGGGCACCATTATCGGCGGTATTGCCTGCACCTACCTGCTTATTCCCCATCTCCACGCCCTGCAGGCGGTGGTCTGGTTGGCCCTGTTGAATTTTGCCGTCTGCCTGGTCCTGCTGGCCCCGCTGCGGCAAGCCGGGGCCGGGCCCAAGGCGGTGCTGGCGGCGGTGGGCGGGCTTCTGGTGCTGGGCGGCTACGCGGCTTTAAGCGGCCAGGTGGAAAGATGGCACCACCACGCCATTAAGGTCCAGTGGCAGGGGCTAAATGTCGTTCATTACCAGCACTCGCCCTACGGCAACATCAGTGTGGTGGAAAACGAGGGGCAGTATATCTATTTCCTGGATGGGGTTGCCGCGATCTTCGCGCCGATCCCGGATATCCCGATGGTGGAAAAGTTTGTTAACATCCCCCTGCTGGTCCACCCGGAGCCCCGTGAAGTCCTGGTGTTAAGCGGTGGGGCAGGGGGGGTGATCAACGAGATTCTCAAGCATCCCACCGTCGACTCGGTGGAATACGCCGAGCAGGATCCCCTGCTGCTTGAACTGCTGGAGCGCTTTCCCACCCCGCTCACGGTCTCGGAGCTGACCGACCCTAAGGTCAGGGTTCACCCCATCGACGGCCGGCTGTGGTTGAAAACCAGCCGGGAGCGTTACGACCTGATTTTTATCGGGGTGGCCGAACCGGCCAACCTGCAGGCCAATCGCTACTTTACCGCCGAATTTTTCGCCCTGGTCCAAAGCCGGCTCAAGCCGGACGGCATCGTGGTGCTGGGGCTGCCCGGCTCGCTGACCTTCCTTAATGATGAACTGAAAAACCTCAACAGCAGTATCTTTCATACCCTGGAAAGCGTCTTTGCCCATCTTCGGGTCATTCCCGGCGATGGTCGCAACCTGTTCATGGCTTCCGACGCCCCGGCGATTACCACCCTGGATGCCCCCAAGCTGCTGGCCAGGCTGGAGGCGCGGGAAATTTCCACCGAGGGGATGATGCCCTGGCATATCGAGCGGCAACTGCACCCGGGCTGGCAGGAATGGTTTGCCGACTTCATTGCCGACAGCAGCCGGAAAATAAATTACGACTTTCAGCCGTTGGCGATGTTTTACCAGCTTACCCACTGGAATGCCCTTTACTCTCCGGCTTTTGGTCGCTTGTTTCAGCAGTTTGAACGGGTAAACCTTGGCTCTGGTGCTTTGTTGCTGCTGGGTTTGCCGGTGGCCTGCCTGCTGGCGCGGCGGCTGGCAGTACGGCCGCTGCGGCTGGGTATTCCCCTTGCCATTGCCGGAACCGGCTTTGCCGGCATGATCTACAGCCTGGTCGTCATTTTTGCCTTCCAGACCATTTACGGCTACGTTTTTTCATGGATCGGCCTGCTGGTGGCCGCCTTCATGGCCGGCGCGGCCGCCGGGGCCATGCTGACCTCGGCCGCCCTCGGCGGCGGGGTTAAAACGGCCCCGTTGAAACTGTTCAAGCAGCTTGAGCTGGTTATTATCGGCTTTTCGCTGCTCCTTCCGCTGCTGTTTGTGGCCATTAATGCTTACGCCCTCAGCGAGAGCGCGCTGCTGTTTGCCCGACTGTTGTTTCTGCTGGTTTCCCTGGCCGGCGGCTTGCTGGTCGGGGCCCAGTTTCCGCTGGCCAACCAGCTTTATCTGGGGTCGCAAACCGGCCTGAGCCATACCGCGGCGCTGCTTTATACCTCCGATTTACTGGGCGGCTGGGTCGGTGGCATTATCGGCGGGGTGGTGCTGCTGCCGGTGCTGGGCCTTACCGGTACCTGCATGGCGATAGGGATGCTTAAAGTGGTCAGTTTTGTTATAATAAGCAGTGAGCCTGCCGGGCTGTACAAGGAGGTTTGATGATGAAAAACAAATTCCCGCACCATTGTACCCGCCGCTGTTTTCTGGCCGACACCGCCAAATTCGGCGGCCGGCTGGCACTGGCCACGCTGCTGTTGAAGCCTTTGGCGGCCGAGGCCCGGAGCCGGCCGGCCGATAACGGTTTTGAGCCCTCCTACCTGCGTTTGCACCGCAGCGGCGAGCTGCGGCAGCGGGCCGAAAAGCTCTGGGCGATGATGGCCGAGTGCCGGCTTTGTCCGCGCCAGTGCGGGGTCAACCGGCTGGAGGGGGCCACCGGCTTTTGCCGTTCGCCCGGCTCCAACCTGGTGATTTCCTCGGCGCACCGCCATTTCGGAGAAGAACGGCCGCTGGTGGGCCGGCGAGGTTCCGGCACCATCTTCCTGACCCATTGCGGCCTGCGCTGCGTGTTTTGCCAGAACTGGGAAATCAGCCACCTGGGCCGGGGGCATACCAGCAGCGAAGAAGACCTGGCCGAGATGATGCTGCATTTGCAGCAAACGGGTTGCCACAACATCAACCTGGTCAGTCCCAGCCACTATTCGGCTTCGATTCTGAAGGCCCTGGATATTGCCGCCGGCAAAGGCTTGCGCCTGCCCATCGTTTACAACACCTGCGGCTGGGAGCGCCAGGAGATTGTGGCCCTGCTGGACGGGGTGGTCGATATCTACCTGCCGGACTTCAAGTACTGGGACCCCGGCATGTCGGAGAAATATTCCGCCGGGGCCGATGATTACCCCGGGGTCACCCGCCAGGCGATTCTGGAGATGCACCGTCAGGTGGGGGTGGCCAGGCCGGGACCAGACGGCATAATGCAAAGGGGGTTGATGATCCGCCACCTGGTAATGCCCAACAACAAGGGCGGGTCGAAAAAAATAATGGAGTGGATTGCGGAAAATCTGCCGCAGGATACCTACGTCAACATCATGGCCCAGTACACCCCGTACCACAAGGCCTTCGATTTCCCGAAAATCGCCCGCCGGATCACCAGAGAGGAATACCAGGAGGTGGTGGAGCGGGCCCGGGAGCTGGGGCTTACCAACCTGGATGTCCAGGGCTACTGGTGGTTGCGCCGCTAGTAAGCGAACAGCCAGGCCGGGGGACAGATTTCAAATCTGTCCCCGATTACGCTACGCCTGTTAAGGGTATGTAATCATGAGCAAAAAGTCTATTCCGGCCTGGCGGCAGCTGGCCGCCGATGAACTGGCCCGCCGGGCCGCCGTCGCCCATGAGCGCCTGCGGGCCTGCGAAAGCTGCCCCCGCCGCTGCCGGGTGGACCGGCTGGCCGGCAAGCTCGGCTTCTGCCGCACCGGCGCCCTGGCCCAGGTGGCCAGCTACGGCCCTCATTTCGGGGAGGAAGAGCCCCTGGTGGGCCGGGGTGGCTCCGGCACCATCTTTTTCGGCAACTGCAACCTGGGCTGCGTCTTTTGCCAGAACTACGACATCAGCCACCCCCACGACGATCAGGCCGGCGGCATGGAGGTGGACGCCGCCGCCCTGGCCGGCATGATGCTGGAGCTGCAGGAGCAGGGCTGCGTCAATATCAACCTGGTCACCCCCAGCCACGTGGTGCCCCAGATCCTGGCGGCCCTGGTGGAGGCCCGCCGGCTGGGGCTTGCGCTACCCCTGGTCTACAACACCAGCTCTTACGACAGCCTGGCCACCCTGCAACTGTTGGCCGGGGTGGTGGATATCTACCTGGCCGATTTCAAATACTGGCGCCCGGCGGAGGCCAAACGCCTGCTGCGGGCCGAAGATTACCCACAGCGCGCCCGGGAGGCGATTGAAGAAATGCACCGCCAGGTGGGCGACCTGCAACTTGACGACCAGGGCCTGGCCCACCGCGGCCTGCTACTGCGCCACCTGGTGATGCCCGGGGGCCTGGCCGACAGCGAGGCCATTTTCCACTTCCTGGCCCAAAAGATCTCGCCCCACACCTACACCAACATCATGGAGCAGTACCACCCCAGCGGCCAGGCCCACCAATTCCCGCCCATCGACCGCCCCCTGGACCGGGCCGAATACCAACAGGCCCTGGAACTGGCCCACCGGGCCGGCCTGCACCGCCTGGATGAACGCGCCGCCGCCCGCCTGCTGCGCCGGCTGCTGCGCGGGGGCGGAGGGTGACCTGGGCTTGCCCGCCTGCCATATCTGCGCCACCAGTGGGAATCTGTGTAGCGTGGAAAAAGCATGCGTGACGCTGGTATTAATTTAGTCGTGAGGGAAGCCTGGTGTCTGAACAACAGGGGCATACTGAATATATCGCTTTTTTGGACGAATGTGGTGACCACTCGCTGACCAAGATCGACCGGGACTTTCCGATCTTTGTTTTGTCGCTCTTGCTGGTCAAGCGAACGGATTACCGGGACGTGATCCTGCCGACAATCAACGCTCTCAAGCTCAAGTATTGGGACCACGAGGGGGTCAGTCTGCACAGTCGGGATATCCGCAAGTCAACCGGGCCGTTTGCGATCTTGCAGAACTCCTCGTTGCGCCGACCGTTCATGGAAGATCTCTCGGCTTTGATGCGTGATTTGCCGTATGAAGTGTTCATTGTCGGGATCCACAAGCAGAAATTGCGTGACCGCTATGTCCGTGCCGAAAATCCCTACGAACTGGCACTGACCTTTGCAATGGAGCGTTTGCTTTACTGCCTGGAACAGCGTGAGCAGTCGATATTGCCGATCATTGCCGAGGCGCGCGGAACCAACGAAGACAATGCCCTGAAGGCGGCTTTTTTCGACCTGATCAGTAATGGGACGCGATACATCGGGAAGG
This sequence comes from Desulfurivibrio alkaliphilus AHT 2, assembly GCF_000092205.1. GTDB lineage: Bacteria > Desulfobacterota > Desulfobulbia > Desulfobulbales > Desulfurivibrionaceae > Desulfurivibrio > Desulfurivibrio alkaliphilus. The sequence goes on from NC_014216.1 coordinate 26,001, forward strand.
GCAGATTCGAGAGGATGGTGTTTCCGCTCAGGTTTCACAATAAGCGTAAAAACATCGCCGGGATTCAACTTGCGGATTTGTGCGCTCATCCTGCGGCTCGACACATACTGAAGCCGGAACAGCCGAACCAAGCGTTCGCGATAGTCAGGAACCATCTGTATGGCGGCAATGGGAAGGTTAACGGCTGGAAGGTGTTCCCCTGAAAACGAAAACGGGCAACTCCTTTCAGAGCCACCCGCCGACCGAGAATTCCCAGTCCATGGGTAGTTTGGATATTTAGAGAGAAAAAGTCAAGAAAAATATCCGCAAAAATAATGGAAATCGGCGACCCTGCCCGGGGTGGGCCGCAAAGGTTCGGGGAATGATCGGGTAAGGCTTGGGGGTGGGCATGTCGTTGAAACTGGAGCGTGTTGAAAATGATTATTGCTGAATTGCTCAAGGCCGATGAGGGCAAAAACCTGGAGTTCAAGCAGGATCTTTCCTCGCCCCGCAACCTGCTCAAAACTCTGGTGGCCTTTGCCAACTCCGCCGGGGGCAGGGTCGTTGTCGGCGTGGCGGATAAAACGCGGGAGCCGGTGGGGATCGACAACCCGCTCGCGGCGCCCCCATCCGGGTCGTCTTTTTCGATGACCGTATCGAGGTGGAAAGCATGGGCATTCTCCTGCCCGGCCTGACCATCGAGGAGATCAAACAAGGCACTTCCCGTATTCGTAATCCGGTTATCGCCCGCGTTTTCAAAGAACTCAGCCTGATCGAACAGTGGGGCACCGGTGTGCGCCGCATATTTACCGAAGCGCGGGCACTGGGCCTGCCTGAACCCAAAATTGAAGAAATCGGCCTGCGCCTGCGCTTTACCGTTTATCTGGCAGAGCCGCACCGCATTCAGGTTGGCGAGACAAAGAGCCGGCCAAGGCCAGAGTCGGGGGTAGAGTCAGGGGTAGAGTCAGGGGTAGAGTCGAAGATGGCCGTAATGGTTCTTTCGTTTGTGAAAAAAGAATCTCTTTCTAAGTCTGAAATGGCAAAGCGGCTTGGTAAGGCCAAGCCAACCCGTTATCTCAATGACCTGATTGCCAGACTGTTGCGCGAAGGATATGTGGCATACACCATCCCCGACAAACCTAACAGCCGCCTACAAAAATACCGGCTAACCCGGAAAGGAAGGGAATTGCTGGAGGGAAACCAGCCATAGCCGCCGTGAGCCAAATCGTGGACGGCTGAGCGGTTTTTGCAGGCGGTGGCTCACTATTTGGACCAGCGTAGCCGGTATAATGGCAACCGTTGCAACCCTTCCTGGTAGCGGTTAAACTCGTGGCCTGGGGTGGGCCGCAAAGGTTTGGGGAATGATCGGGTAAGGCTTGGGGGAAGGGCATGTCGTCGAAACTGGATCGTATTTACTGGCTGTACCAGCAGCTCAAGGCCGACCGCCGCCCCTCCCGCGCCCGTTATTGCCGGCGGTTTGAGGTTGCCGCCAGCAGCTTCAAGCGTGATCTGGAATTCCTCCGCCACCGCCTCCAGGCCCCCATCGCCTACGACCGCCGCCTCAACGGTTATCGCCTGACCGACGACGCCTTCGAGCTACCCTCCTGCTGGTTCGACCCGCCCGCCCTGATCTTCCTGGCCGCCGCCTGCAATCAGCTTCGGCATCTGGACGGTGGCGGCTTCCGGGAGCTGGCGGACAAAATGGAAAACCTGCTCCGGCTCCACCACAGCGCCCTGCCGGCCCTGATCTCCTGCGAAAACGTGGGTTGGGTGAACTGCCCCAGCGGCCATCTGGACACCCTGCTGGAAGCCATGCTGGACCGCCGGCTGCTCAACCTGGTTTATCATACCGGCCACAGCGACCGGACCAACCACGACGCCCCCCGCAAGGTGGAGCCTTACCGGCTGCATCACTATATGGGCACCTGGTACCTGATCGGCTACTGCCACCGGCGCCGGGCGGCCCGGATTTTCCAGGTGGCCCGGATCGCCGAGCTTACCCTGAGCGAAGAAAGCTTCTCCCGGCCGCGCTTCGACGTGGATGCCCACATCCGCCAATCTTACGGGATTTTCAAAGGCGGGGCGGACCTGCAACAGGTCACCCTGAAATTCGACCCCTACATGGCCCGTTTCGTTGGCCGGGAATTCTGGCACCCGGAGCAGCACACCGAACCAACCGCCGACGGCGGCCTGCTGCTGACCCTCCCGGTGACGAACCACACGGAAATCATGATGCAGACCCTGCGCTACGGCCACCACGTCGAGGTCCTGGCCCCGCCGGAACTGCGCCGGCGGATGGTTGAGGAGATTCGGCGGATGGGTGGGGTGTATGGGGGTGAATGGGGGTGAGCAATGAGCAGCTACGAACCACACGAAAGGAACCAAAGAGAACCACATATGGACACCGATGAACGTGGACTGGCCATCGAGGCAACTCACAAGAAATTCTTGTCGGTTCGGTTGGAGGGTAAGCTGGAAGTCAAACGGCTAACGGTTTGTAAACCTGAAAGATTTTCCATGAAATGGCAAAGGAATTGGCCGAAAGCGAGTTTGAAAAGTTTCACCAAAAACGGCTGTCAGATTCAACAAAAGCCGAGAGTGATTTTGACAAAGTTGTGAAACAGCTCGAAGCCTCCAGAAAGGACGGCCGAGCAGACCGGGGCGGTTGATCAGGTGATGGGGCAAATTTTTCTGGTCACCCTGGTGGCAGCCTTCGGGGGGCAAGCCATGTTCCTGACCGCCCACGAAGTTGATTGAGTTGCAACCGCTCCGGGTCGCGGTTAAACTCGTGGCCTTGGGGTGGGCCGCAAAGGTTTGGGGAATGATCGGGTAAGGCTTGGGGGTGGGTATGTCGTCGAAACCGGATCGTATTTACTGGCTGTACCAGCAGCTCAAGGCCGACCGCTGCCCCTCCCGCGCCCGCCTGGATCGCCGACCTTACCCTGAGCGAAGAAAGCTTCTCCCGGCCGCGATTCGATGTGGATGCCCACATCCGCCAATCTTACGGGATTTTCAAAGGCGGGGCGGACCTGCAGCAGGTCACCCTGAAATTCGACCCCTACATGGCCCGTTTCGTAGGCCGGGAATTCTGGCACCCGGAGCAGCGCACCCGGAGCAGCACACCGAAGCCACCGCCGACGGCGGCCTGCTGCTGACCCTCCCGGTGACGAACCACACGGAAATCATGATGCAGACCCTGCGCTACGGCCACCACGTCGAGGTCCTGGCCCCACCGGAACTGCGCCGGCGGGTGGTTGAGGAAATTCGGCGGATGGGTGGGGTTTATGGGGGGGTGAGCAATGGAGCAGGGGGGCATTTTTTCGGTTTTGGGAAATTTTCGGATGGGGTGGGTCACTATATGGGCCAGGGGGTGGTTACACTGGACGGCCACGGGATATGGCGATCTAGTTTTTAAGTTTTGCTTGAAAAACGCGTGGACACTTCTTAAGTGAAGAGTGGTAACATCCTTGGGTCAGGGGCTATTGCCTTGGTCACAGCGTGGAGGGTCGCTTGGATGATTTTTACTTCTCTGGCTATCACCAATTTTGGGGTGATAGCCAGGTATGTGTAACTACATGTGGCTGTTGTAGCTGCCATATAAGGGGGTTGACAGAATCATGGGTCGTCGTAAGTACGAATATCCACCAGTAATGGCGCCTATCGCAAGTGGACCTGTGGTCGAAATATCGACGCCTAGCTTATTGGACAGCTACCAAATGGCGCAGAGCTGGGCGAAGAGTTTCGGTGACAAGCTTGATGCAATCCGCAAGATTGAGAAATCGATAGACCACGCTGATGCGCGCTCATCTTTGTGGAAACGACTTGAGTGGCTGGGAAGCTGGGCGCGTAAGAGAAAGGAGGACTGGAACACCGAAGCTAATCGCCTCGACTGTTTGCGTGCCAGCACGAAGAACGAAGCAGAGTCGATGCGGCTTCACACACAGTTCGATGTTGGTGACGATGGAAGTCCAACGTGGGCTCGTGTAGTAGATGCATTTGAGAAGCTCTCCACAGCGGAGAGAATTTGGGACGTAACCGCTCACGGTGGTCCTGATCACAGCAAATCATCAGCCAGTCAATTGGTTCAACGACATGATGTGCACTTTGGGGTTGACTCATTGCCCACAGTCCGACCAGATATCCGTTCACTTCGTATTGTGAGCGCCAATGGCCCTGATATTTGGATATATCCAAGCATGATCGCCGTCGGTGGCCTTTACGATTCGCCGGCCCTTGTTGATCTTATGGAGGTGCAAGTTAGCTGCGCTCCAAAGAGATTCATTGAAAAAGAACAGCTGCCCAGCGACGCACGGCAGGTCGGACATACGTGGCGTTATATAAATAAAGACGGAGGACCAGATCGCCGCTTCTCTGACAACCCTCAGTGGCCGGTCATGTTGTACGGCGAAATTGATCTGAAATCGACGGGCGGGCTATTCGAGAGGTATCACGTTAGTGATATAGAGAAAGCTAGACAGTTTGCGCGCTGTCTCACTGAGCACAAAGCCACCATTTGAGATAAGAATGCATACGTGGGGCGGACATAACCGCTTGCTCAACCGGGGTTCTTCGGCTTAACGAGTGGAATTGGCTGTTTTTTGTGGCGGATTACCGGGTAAATACTATTGGGGCTATAGACATTTGATACTGGAGAAACCCATAAATGTCTCCATCCACTGCGAGGCAGCGGCGAAGTTAAACTTTGCCTGTCATCAGAGCGCGTTCGCTTTACTGCGAGAGTTGCGGATCGACAACGCTGACCGTGAAACGCGATTGGACGACGTACTCGTCACCCTGTCGTCGAACCCCTCTTTCCTGAAGCCCAAATCCTGGCGGCTGGCTCGGATTGCTCCTGAAGGGTCGATCTCGATCAAGGATCGGGATATTGAACTTGACGGAGGGTTTCTCCTTAACCTGGCTGATGCTGTGCGCGGCACCATCACCATCACCGCCGAAAAGAACGGAGTGGTTCTGGCGGAAGAAACAAAATCCGTCGATTTGCTGGCTTATAACGAATGGGGCGGCGCAGGTTACATGCCCGAATTGCTTGCTGCATTCTCAATGCCCAACGACCCGGCGGTGGATCGTGTGCTGCGGGATGCAAGCCTCGTCTTGCGAAAAGCAGGAAAACTTGACGGCATTGATGGTTACAAGGCGGGGAGTCGTCAGCGGGTATGGGAAATCGCGTCTGCCGTCTATACCGCCATCTGCAACCTCGGTATTACCTATTCAGTGCCCCCGGCTAGCTTCGAGCGGGACGGACAAAAAATCCGGTTGCCCAGCCAAGTTTTGGAAAATCGCGTAGCAACCTGTCTCGATTGCACCATGCTGATCTCCTCGGCATTGGAGCAGGCCGGGCTCAATCCCATCATTGCACTACCCGAGGGCCATGCGGTAGTTGGCGTGTGGTTGCAGCCCGAAGAGTTCACAACCATCGTCGTCGACGAAGCAGAAACCCTGAGAAAGCGCATTCAGCTCAAGGAACTTGTGCTGATTGAGACGACCTATGCAACATCGCATCCGTCTCCACCATTTTCCAAGGCCGTTGCGGCTGCGGCGGAAGTGATTGCACCAGACAAGGATAACACCTTCAACTCGGCTATCGATATCCGCCGTGCCCGTGCCCATCGTATTTCTCCTCTCGGGCTGAAATCCAGCCAACCTTTGGGGCCAACAGGAGACGAGGGGAGAGAACGTATCGAACTTGTCCTTGAAGAGGCTCCGGTACTGCCCGACTTCGACGATGGCGCCGAGGATGAAGAGGCGCTTGACACGTCAGTTAGTCGACTGGAGCGATGGCAGCGCAAACTATTGGACCTCTCCGCGCGAAACCCGCTTCTCAATCACAAATCCACTAAAACCAGCTTGCGTTTTATCTGCCCTGCGCCGGGACTCCTGGAGGAAAAGTTGGCCGAAGGGGCACGAATTTTGATCCAGCCGGTTCCGCGCCCCACCAGTAGAGGGCAGGATGAAGAGCTTCACCGGCAACGAACCGGTGAGATTATCGCCGAAGAGTATGCCAGCAATGCGCTTGCGAAGAAGCAAGTCCTGGTCGACCTGCCGGGAGAGGAACTCGCCCGCCGCGCGATTGAAATTTACAGAAAGGCCCAAACCGCCCTTCAGGAGGGTGGCGCAAACACACTCTATTTAGCACTCGGTTTCCTGCTGTGGAAACGTGACGAGAAGGATCAGCGTCGGCTCCGTGCGCCGCTGATTCTGGTGCCCATCACTTTGGAACGAAAATCCGTCCGTAGCGGACTTCGAATGTTGGCCCATGACGATGAGCCACGCTTTAACACCACCCTTTTGGAGATGCTGCGAAAAGATTTTGAAATCGATATCCGGGGGTTGGACGGTGAACTGCCGGGAGATCAAAGAGGTATCGATGTCAGCAAGATTTGGAACAAAGTTCGCAAGGCGGTGAAAGATACGCCAGGTTTCGAGGTCGTTGAGGATGTGGTGCTGGGCCATTTTTCCTTTGCCAAATATCTCATGTGGAAGGATCTGGTCGACCGTACCGATGCGTTACGGCAGAGCGCGATTGTCAAACACCTTATCGATACGCCGCGTGACCCTTATCCCAGCGATATAGCTTTTGTGGACGGTGCCGACGTTGACCGGCATTTCAAGCCGTCCGATATGCTGACTCCGCTGCCGGCGGACTCATCGCAAATGGCGGCAATCGCTACCGCGGACCGGGGGAAAGATTTCATTATCATCGGCCCGCCTGGAACAGGCAAGAGCCAGACTATCAGCAATCTGATCGCACATACGTTGGGCAAAGGAAAGACAGTACTTTTTGTTTCGGAAAAAACCGCAGCGTTGGATGTCGTATACCGTCGTTTGAGAGACATCGGGCTGGGTCGATTCTGTTTGGAGCTTCACTCCAACAAGGCTCGTAAAGTTGATGTGCTTGCGCAATTGAGTGATGCATGGGAACACCATCAAAGCGCCAAGGCAGAAGCCTGGGAAAAGGAAGCGGAACGTCTGCGGAGCTTGCGCGATCAACTGAATTGTGTTGTGGACCGATTACATATTCCCCGCCGGAATGGCATGACCGCCCATTACGCCATCGGCGTGAAAGTCCGGGACGAGGATTTAGCGTCGCGTGCGGTGTTTTCCTGGCCGTCTTCTGATCAGCATGATGAGGACCAACTTGACGCAATGCGTGAGGCGGTCGAGAGACTCCGTGTTCAAGTCGCTGCAGTGAGGGTTGTTACTGACAGCCCGTTCCAGTTGGTGTCGCAAGGTGACTGGTCTCCACAATGGGAAGGTCAGGTGATAGAGCGGGCTGGTCGTTTATCTACGGCGGCGTCTGCGGCAGATCGCGCTTGTGAAGCACTTCTGGATGTCACCGGAATCGCTGTGCCGGATCGTTCGATGGCGCGCATGGATGCCATTGCCGAATTGGCAACGGTGTTGCTGGAGTCCTATCGCAAGCAGGCAGCCTACGCCTTGGGGTCGAACGGACCAGATTGTATCGAGGCGCTGGAAGAGGCTGTGCAGCGGCTTAAAGGCTATGCGGAAGCGCAGGCGGCGCTGAGTTGCGCTTACGAACCTATGGCTTGGCGAGAACTGGACGGGGATGACATCGCCCGGCGCTGGCAGGAAGCGGAAGCTGCCTGGTGGCCGAAGAGTTTTTTCGCCCGCCGTCGCTTGGTCAAGGATATGAAGCTAAGAGGGGCACTTGGGGTTCCAGACCCGGTTTGCGACGCGCCGGTGCTGAAGCAGTTGCGCGTGGAAGGCGAAGCCATCGACCGTCTGGACAAACAGCTTACGGAGTTTAAAGATTGGCAGGGACATACAACCAGTCCCGATACGGCGTTAGCCTTGCAGGCCCTCGGGCAACGGGCACGGCTGGCAGTCGGCAGACTGGTGGACGATGCATCGACATTGGTGGACATTCGCAACAAGGTCCGAACCCTGATGCATGACGGCAACGATTTGCTTGCGCCTGAGGCTGCGGTTGGTCGTGCGGCACAGGAGTTTTTGGCAGCCAACCGCGAGTTGCAAGAAGCTTGTGGCGCGTTTGAGGCTATTGCCGGCCAGTCGGTGAGGAAGCACTTTGCGGAAACGGGAAGAGCGCTACCTGCCATTCTGGAGACGGCCGAAACCATCGCGGCGCGCCATGCCGAATTGCGCGAATGGTGTGGTTGGCGCCGCCGTCGCGCGGAGGCAATGGACCTGGAGTTGGGGCCTTTGGTGGAAGCAATCGAGAAGGGTCATGTCCCGACCGAAGAAATTGAAGCGACTTTTGAAGCCTCATATTGCACATGGTGGTCGGGTGCGCTGATCGGAGAAGACGAGGCTTTACGAACCTTCTCGACGCCCGAGCATGTTGCGACAATTGAGAAATTCCGTGAGATCGACAGTCAATTTCAAAACCTTACGGCGGCCTACATTGCTGCCAAGTTGACGGGCGATCTCCCCGACGCCGATGACGTCAAGCGAAGTTCATCCTGGGGCGTTCTTCGCCATGAAATCCAAAAGAAAAGGCAACATAAACCGGTTCGAGAATTAATCCGGGATATACCCGACGTTCTGACCAAGCTGGCTCCCTGCCTCATGATGTCGCCGCTTTCCGTCGCCCAGTATTTGCCCGCTGATCAGGCGCTATTCGATGTCGTCATCTTTGATGAAGCATCGCAAATAACCACTTGGGATGCGGTCGGCTCGTTGGCGCGTGGCCGACAGGCCATTGTTGCCGGCGACCCGAAACAAATGCCGCCAACGAACTTCTTTGCGCGAGCTGATGACGACCCGGATGGCGAGGTGGCTACGGGAGGGGATTTGGAGAGCATCCTGGATGAAATGTTGGGGGCGGGTATTCCGCAGCGCACCCTTAACCTGCATTATCGGTCGCGTAAGGAAAGTCTCATCGCGTTCTCCAACAGCCGGTACTATGGGAATGAACTCGTCACTTTTCCCGCCCCAATACACCCAGATCGTGGTGTTCGCTTGATCAAGTCTGACGGTTTTTACGCACGTGGCAAGGCGCGCCATAACGAAGGGGAAGCAAAGGCAATCGTTGCAGAGATTTTACGAATACTAACCCACGAAAATGAAGCAGTGCGGAGACAATCCATCGGCGTCGTGACCTTCAATACCGAACAGCAGTCCCTGATCGAAAATCTGCTGGACCAAGCGCGTGCCAAAAATCCACGGATCGAATGGGCTTTTTCCATGGACAGCACGCACGAGCCGGTGTTTGTAAAAAATCTGGAAACCGTGCAGGGGGACGAGCGGGATGTAATTTTGTTCAGTGTCACTTATGGGCCGGATCAGGGTGGTCATGTCACCATGAATTTTGGCCCGCTCAATCGTGACGGGGGAGAGCGTCGCCTGAATGTTGCCATGACGAGAGCGCGTTCGGAAATGCTGGTGTTTTCCACGCTTAGTCCTGATCGTATCGACCTTTCGCGAACGCAGTCTCGAGCGGTAGCGGATTTGAAACACTTCCTGGAATATGCCGAACGCGGCCCCTCGGCACTCAGTGCGGCAGTTTATGGCCCCATGGGAGATTTTGATTCACCGTTTGAGTCTGCCGTTGCACGTGCGTTGCGCGATAAGGGCTGGGACATCCACCCGCAGGTCGGTGTGTCCGCCTACCGGATCGATCTGGGTATAGTTCACCCGGACAAGCCGGGGGTCTACCTTGCCGGCATCGAGTGCGATGGTGCCATGTATCACAGTTCCGCTTTTGCACGAGAGCGCGACAAAATTCGCCAGTCGGTACTGGAGGGGCTTGGCTGGACCTTGTTACGCGTGTGGTCGACGGATTGGTGGACCAATAGTGCCAAGGCTTTGGAAACTCTCCACCAGGCGCTGAAAGGCCGCCTGGACGTGGATCGGAGAGAGCGCGAAAAGGCACCTCGCAACATGGAGGAAAGCGCCGTGGGGGCATCTTCACGCTCTGAGCATGTTGATGGCTCCGGTGAAGAGTTTTCCATGCCGGCTATGTCCGCCGACGTGACAGTTGACGAGAATGGTGCATCAAACCAGGATTTCGAGCCGCATGGAGGTTATATTGCCGCCAGCCCTGCGATGCCGGAACCGGCAGCTAACATTATGCCATCAAAAAGAATGCAGGGGCCTTCAGGTAATCTGTGTGATAGCTATGTGCCGGCGCACTTCAGTGGAGAGGGTTATAAGGCTGATCCTGATATGTTCTATTCCGAGGAATATAAGCCCCGTCTTTCGGCCATGATCGATCATGTTATTGATACGGAAGGACCAATCCATGAAGATTTGTTGGTCCGACGCATCGCCCGCCATCACGGGTTTCAGCGCGCGGGTCGTCAGATCCGCGACATCGTGATCAGCATTGCCAAGCGTCGCAGGGGACGCACGAAAGAAGACGTTGGTATGTTTTTTTGGCGCAAGGGAACGGTCAAAGAGCGCCTTGTTCCCGCCCGCTATAAAGGCCGTGACGATGAATTGCGAAAGGTGGAATATATTTGCAATGAGGAAATCAGTGCAATTGTAAAACTGTTGTCCATCGGCAGTGATCCCATTGAATTGGCGCGCCGGATCGGCATTGCACGGTTGAGCCAGGGTGCTCGAAGCCGTTTGAGTAAAGTATTTGCTTGGAATTCGCCGCGTGGGTGACTTAATCAAAGTTAAGTATGAGAAATTCTTGCAGATTCAAACCAAATGGGTCATGAGGCCAAAACACCAATGGAAAAACAAATTGATACAACCAAAAACAAAAAACATCGCCGTGGCCTGCGCCATTGCCGAGCATAGCGCCCCTGGCTCTGTCCCCCCGGCGCGGGTGAGCATGATCGGCAACAAAACTACCATTGAATGGTATGGCCGCCACGCCGCCGCTATATCAACCCAGGACGAATCGCTCACCGACACTAAGCGTCATGGTTAAATGAACCCTCTGCAGGAGCACATCAAACACTTCACCCGCCTGAAACGCGCACCGGGGCCGATCTGGTCGGAAGCGTCCAGGGGCAGGGCGCCGCATAAGCCGCTGTTGTTGCTGGCGGTGCTTGACTTGGCCCACCGGGGGGTGATCAACTCCCCCTTTATTTCCGTTACCGATGACTTGGTGGAGTTGAACGAGCTTTTCAACCTTTACTGGCGGCGGATCGTGCCGGTGGGGCAGTCCCCCAGCAGCATCGCCTTCCCGTTTTCCCGCCTGGACCGCGAACCTTTCTGGGAACTGGTCCCCCAGCCGGGACAAACCATCACTACGCCGTTGATCAACAATACCTCGTCGGTCAGTTACCTGCGGCGCTACGCCCTGGGAGCAAAACTGGCCGACGGGATATTCCAGGCCATGCAGAGCGAAGATGGCAGGAGTGCGTTGCGGGAAGCCCTGCTCCTGTCCTGTTTTTCGACCAGTGCTCAGGCCCTGTTGCGGGAACAGTCGCGGATCAACCGTGAGGCCTACGATTACAGCCGGTTGCTGGAAGAACAGGTCCACCGGCAGGTAAAGGAGGCTATGGCGGCCGACCGCTACAGCCCGGAGGCGCGGAGCCAGGGGTTCCGGCGGTTGGTGGTGAAGACCTATGACCACCGTTGCGCCCTGTGCGGCATCCGCATCGTCACCCCGGACGGCCATACCGTGGTGGAGGCGGCCCATATCGTTCCGTGGCGCCGGACCAGAAACGACGATCTCCGCAACGGCATGGCCCTTTGCCGTACCTGCCACTGGGGGTTCGATAAAGGTATGTTGGGGGTTTCCGACCAGTACACGGTTCTCACCGCCCCCACCATTGGCATCGACCCCAACTTCCCCGGCCTGCTGTCTATGCTGGCCGGCCGGGCCATCATCCCACCGGTTGAACGCGACCACTGGCCGTCCCGGGAATATCTGGCCGCCCACCGCCGGGAGTGGCGCCTGTGAAGGCACTTAGCTGGAGGGTCCATCTATGGGTAAGGAAATAACAAAACCGGAGCACTAAGTTGAAACCATCCGAAGTCAAAGAAATTCTCACCACCGGCGAGGGGTTGCACGTGGAGTTCAAGGAGGCCCGCGACCGGCTGCCCGGTTCCTTCTTCGACACGGTTTGCGCATTCTTGAACACCGATGGCGGCACCATATATCTCGGGGTAAATGATAACGGCGGGGTCACCGGGGTGGAGCCCAGGGCCGTGGCCCGGCTGAAAAGCGACATCGCCAACCTTTCCAACAACCCCCGGCAGCTTGACCCACCCTTTTTGCTCTTCCCCCACGAGCTGGCGATTGACGGCAAAACGGTGATCGCCGTTCAGGTGCCGCTAAGTTCCCAGATTCACCGGCACGGCGGCGAGATCATGCTGCGCAGCGAGGATGGCGATTACCGCCTGCGCGGCACCCACCAACTGGCCGGGCTGGCCAACCGCAAGCTGAGCCTGTTTAGCGAACAGCGGGTCTTGCCCCACCTGACCGTCGCCGACCTGCGGCCGGAGCTGTTCGACAAGGCCCGGAGCCTGATGCGAATCGGCGACCGCCGCCACCCCTGGCTGGCCTTCAGCGATGAAGAGTTGCTGAAAGTGGGCGGATTTTTCAACCGCGATCCCAACAGCGGCCGCCCCGGTCTTACCCTGGCGGCGGCCCTGCTTTTCGGCAGCGATGAAGTTATCCAAAACGCCGTCCCCGGCTACAAGTTCGATTGCCTGCTGCGCCGCCGCAACCAGGAACGCTACGACGACCGCCTGATCGTCCGCACCAACCTGATCGACGCCTACGACCTGATGATGGGCTTCATCGAAAAGCACCTCGATGATCCCTTCCACTTGGAGGGCGATTTACGGATCAGCCTGCGGGAAAAAATCTTCCGGGAGGTCGTCTCCAATATCATCGCCCACCGGGAGTACACCAGCGCCGCCCCGGCCACCATCAAAATCTACCGCGACCGGGTGGAGCTGGAAAACCCCCACGTGGCCCACTTCTTCGGCCGGATCACCCCCGACAATGTGCGGCCCTTCCCCAAAAATCCGACCATCTGCAAGTTGATGATCCAACTCGGCCGCTTCGACGAGCTTGGCTCCGGGGTGATCAACGTCCACCGCTATCTGCCGCTCTACGCCAATGGCGCCACCCCGGTCTTCCAGGAAACGGGCCACAGTTTCGTCACCACCCTGCCGTTGACTGTGGACCGGGAAGGACAGGGGAGTGAACGGGCAACCGAACACGCCACCCCCGAAGTCGGCCAACAAGTTACCCAACAGGTCATCCAACAAGTCACCCAACAGGTCGGCAGTGCTGACGATTATTCACGACTGCTACCTGTTCTAAGGGCATGTGCGACAAAATCACTTTCAAATAAAGAGTTGCAGGCGGCTGCTGGAATCAGGGATCGCTCAACCTTCCACATCAACTACCTCACCCCGTTACTTAAACTGAACCTGCTGGAACGTACCATTCCGGACAAACCGACCAGCAGCAAGCAAAAATACCGCCTTACCGAAAAGGGCAGGCAACTGCTGGCGGCAGCTAACCACAGCACCGATAAACGCAATGAGTGGCCAGGGGACACAGGGGACTGAAATGGAGATGAGTCAACCGAAACTGCAAAAACTGCTGGACCACCTGGTCGCCTCTTGGGAAAACGAAGTGGTGGAATTCAAGCAGGCAGGCAAAGATTATCCCACCGACAAAATCGGGGAGTATTTTTCCGCTCTGGCCAACGAGGCCAATTTGCGTAATCAGGAAAGAGCTTGGCTTGTTTTCGGGGTCAACAATAAAAGCAGACAAATTGTCGGTTCCGACTACCGGCTGAACCCGGAACGGCTGCAAAGTACCAAGATGCAGATTGCCGAAAACACGGAACCAAGTGTAACTTTTCGCAATATTCATCAACTGCGAAATTCAAAGGGTCGGGTGGTACTCTTCGAGATTCCGGCAGCCCCCCGTGGAATGCCGATTGCGTGGAAAGGACACTACTATGCCCGGGCCGGGGAAAGCCTTACCCACCTTGGCCTGGACAAGCTCGATGAAATTCGTCAACAGACCATGGCTGGCGATTGGTCGGCCAGGCTGGTCGCGGATGCCACCTTCTCCCACCTTGACGAAGGCGCCTTACAGAAGGCACGCGAATCTTTTGCTCGCAAATATGCCAATAGGTTCCCGGCAGAAGAAGTCATGGCCTGGCCATTGGCAACTTTCCTTGATCGCGCCAAGTTGACTCAGGATGGCAAAATCACCCGGGCAGCAATCCTGTTGCTGGGGCGACCGGAATCTGCCTATCTCCTTTCACCGCATCCAGCGCAGATGACCTGGAAGCTGGAGGGTCCGGAACGGGCCTATGAGCACTTCGGCCCGCCTTTTCTGCTGAACACCACGCGGCTGTATCGAAGAATTCGCAATATTCAGCTTCGTCTCCTGCCCGATGAGGCTCTGTTTGCGGTGGAAGTATCCAAATACGATCAGAAAGTCGTGTTTGAAGCCCTCCACAACTGTATCGCCCATCAGGATTACAGCCGCAACGGCCGTATCCTGGTGACCGAGTTGCCGGACAAGCTGATTTTTGCAAACGAAGGTGGTTTTTTTGAGGGTAAGCCGGAAGATTACGTAACCGGCGACAAAACGCCCCATCGATACCGGAATGCCTTTTTGGCCCAGGCAATGGCCGAGTTGAACATGATCGACACCATGGGCTACGGCATATACTCCATGCACCTCGGGCAGGCCAGGCGCTATTTCCCGATGCCGGACTACGAACTGGGCGAACCGGCGGCGGTTAAGATGACAGTCTATGGCAGCGTAGTGGACCCTGCATACAGCCGCCTGCTGATTCAAAAAACCGACTTGCCGCTTGATGAGATTCTGGCGTTGGACCGGGTACAGAAACGACTGCCTATTTCCGATGATATGATCAGGCGTTTACGTCGCGATGGCCTTATTGAAGGGCGTAAGCCGAATCTGCACGTTTCCGCAACCGTGGCCAAGGTGACAGCCAGCAAGATCGATTACATCTGGACCCGGGCGCAGGACGATGACTACTATTGCAAGTTGATCACCGACTACCTGAAAAAATTCGGCAGAGCCACCCGGGGGGAAATTGACAAGCTCCTGCTGAATAAATTGAGTGATGCCCTGGGTCAGGAACAGAAGAAAAAGAAGGTCGGCAATCTACTTACAAAACTTCGCAGATCAAAAATGATCCGCAACGACGGCACCCGTGCCAAGCCAAAGTGGGTATTGGCCGAATAGCCTGTGGCCTTGCAGAAAGAAAACAATGTTTTGCAGAAAGGAATTTTTTAAAAATCAAGTTGAATCAGCGGGTTATTTTTTCTGCTTGCAGAAAGAAAAAAGAAAAAACCTGATTTGCCACCTACTGGCACAGCCGGGAATTTGTTCCCTTCGACCCCAACGATGCCGGCCACCATGTTTGAAGAAAACCGCAGGGAAGGAGTAGCCGCCCAGGTAAACTTCGCGGAGAAAGTAGAGGAGTTACAATCATGAGCGCCATACCTTCACCGGAAGCCATCAGCAATCTGCTGACCCGGATCGACCAGGTCCCGGCGGACCAGCTAGAGTCCGAGACGCTGGATTTCAAGCGCTGGCTCGATGCCAAAAAGTCACTGGCCGAGGCGGTCAAGATGGCGGTTTGCTTTGCTAACGCCGGGGGCGGGGTGGTGGTTTTCGGAGTCAAGGACGATATCCGGGGCCGGCAGCGGGCAATCACCGGTTGCAGCCGCTACGATCTGGACACCTGGCGGCGGGGCATTTATGAAGGCACCATGCCCAACCTCACGGTGGATGTGTCCGAACTGACCGAACCCGAAGGCACCCTGATTCTGGTCCGGGTCCCCAAAGGGCCGGCCCCCGCCCTACGGCACTTCCGCCGGCCTTTACCAGATCCGGGTGGGAAAAAACTGCATGCCCTATTCACCCGAGGAGTTTCAACGTCGCCAGGTCGGGCTTGGGGCATTGGATTGGAGTGCCGAGCCGGTTGACGGCCTCACACCCGAAGAGTTGGACCCCACGGAAACCGCCCGGCTGCGCATCTCCGGGAGCACGCCGACATTGACGTGACGACGGCCGCCCAACTCACCCAATTGCCCGATGGGCGAACCAGGGACCGGCTGGAACAGTTCTGTCATCGCCCCAATCCCTGGCTGGAAAGACGGGGCAAAAAAAGCGGGGTTACCTACCACCTCGCCGCCTCGGTGGCGGCGGAGCTGGTGGGTAAAGGCATCTACAGCCGCTCACGGGCCATCGACAAGGTGCAATGGCCGGTCCTGATCCGGCACTACGTCGAGCAGCATGGTTCCATCAACAACAGCGAATGCCGGGAACTGTTGCTGCTGGGCAACAGCGGATTGGCGCAAAGCTCCGTGTCCAGGTTGCTTGCCAATAGCGACTTCCTTGAGCCATACGGCTCCAGCCCTAAAACCAGGAGGTATCGGCTGAAGAATGGATAACCTTCTCTCTTTTACTCAATTTCTGGCGGTTGATGGCACGTTGTTAAGTAAATTTGTTAAGTAAATTAAGTACAGCTACCGGACAAAGAGTTGCTGAAAGTTGGCGGGTCACTCCCGAAGTTCGGGCAATGCTTTCAGTTTTAACAGCGGCCATGAGCCGGGCGAGATCATGAGCAAGCTGGGGCTGACGGATGAAAAACATTTTCGGGAACACTACCAGCAAACCAGTATAAAACTGGGGTTGATCGAGATGACCATTCCGGACAAACCGACCAGCAGCAAACAAAAATACCGCCTCACCGAAAAGGGCCGGCAATTGCTGACGGCATCGAATTTCAGCCCCGGCCAAAGCAATGAATAGCCGTTCGGCGGAATGATGGATTAAGGGTCCGGGCATGCCTGGTGTTGCCGTTGTCTGCCGTGGCGCGCCTCATGGCGGTTTTTATCCTTGCCTCCAGGCCATCCCTTTCGTATAATTCGCGTCTTTGTCAAATTTGCCCAACTTGCGTTATTTTTAAACCAAAAGGAGATTTGTAACCATGAAGTTAGGGATCAACGGCCTTGGCAGGATCGGCAAACTCTCTCTCTGGCATCACGTTTCCCGGCAGCACTTTACCGAGCTGGTGGTCAACGTGGGGCGCGAGGTTGGTACCTCGCTGGCCGATATCGCCGGGGTGATCGAGCGGGACAGCACTTACGGCCGCCTGGCCAACTACCTCTATGGTTGCAAGGCTCCCAATTCGGTGATCACCGACCTGGATGAGGGCAAGGGTACCATGAAGGTCAACGGGGTGCCGGTGACCATTCTGCGCCAGTCCCGCGACCCCAAGGGTATTGCCTGGAAAGATAACGGGGTTAGGCTGGTGGTGGATACCACCGGCGCCTTTACCGATCCCACCGCCGATGCCGACGCCCCCCGGGGCTCGCTGCGCGGCCACTTGCAGGGCGGGGCCGAGAAAGTGCTGCTTTCGGCGCCCTTCAAGATCAAGCAGAAGGGTCTGGAGATGCCCGAAGACGCGGTGACCACGGTGATGGGCATCAACGACACCGACTACGACTCCGCCCGCCACTCCCTGATCTCGGCGGCCTCCTGCACCACCACCTGCCTGGCCTTCATGGTCAAGCCCCTGCTCGATTACTTCGGGGCAGACAAGTTTTTAAGCGCCTCCATGGTCACCGTCCATGCCGCCACCGGCAGCCAGCCGGTGCTGGACCGGGTGCCAGGCGCCGGGGCCACCGACCTGCGCAAGAACCGCAGCATCCTGAACAACATCGTGCTCACCTCCACCGGGGCGGCCAAGGCCCTGTTTCTGGTGTTGCCCGAGATGAAGAAGATCGGCTTCATCGCCGAATCGGTGCGGATTCCCACCTCCTCCGGTTCGTTGATCATCCTGGTGGTCAACTTCCAGGATGACCCGGAACGCCCCATCAACCGTGAGCTGATCAACTCGGTCTATAGCGACTTCGGCAAGCAGACCAGTTACCTGATGTACAGCGACGAGCAACTGGTGTCCGGCGATATCGTCGGCGCGCCGGCTGCCGCGGCGGTTATTGAAGGCAAGGAAACCCATACCCGCACCGCCAATATCAACGTCAACATGGGCCAGTTCAAGTGCGAAGGCGCCCCGGACAAACTGGAGGTGCCGGTTACCCAGGCGGTGATCTACGGCTGGTACGACAACGAGTTGGGCAGCTACACCAACCTGCTGGGTGACCGTACCGTGAGCATCGCCGAAGAGATGGTTTAAGGCAAGCGGCACCCTGTGACCGCTTACCGGTGAAGCCGGTTGGTGAAAATTTTTATCAGAGACCTGGCGGCGGCGGACCTGCCGGCGGTGGCGGCCATGGAGGCCGATGAACCCGGCGGCTGGAGCCTGGAGCAATGGACCGCCGAACTGGCCCGCGCCGGCGGCTGGCAATTGGTTGCCCTTGATTCGGCAACCGGCCGGGTGATAGGATATATGGCCGGGATGGCGGTCGGGAACGAGGCGGAGATCTTCCGCCTGCTGGTGGCCCCGGACTGCCGCCGGCGCGGGGTGGCCACCGGTTTGCTGCGGCAGCTCTGGAAGCGGTTGCCCGGCCTGGGGGTAACTTCCTGTTTTCTGGAAGTCAGGGCCGCCAACCGGGCCGCCCTGGAGTTGTACCGGCAAATGGGGTTTGAGCACTGCGGCCTGCGACCCGGCTATTACCACGACCCCGAGGATGACGCGGTGGTGCTGGCGCGGCCGGTGGCAAAGGGGCCGAACATGCTTAACCAAGGAGGGAGCGCGTGAAAAATATCAGGGATATCGACTTAAAAGATAAAAAGGTGCTGATCCGGGTGGACTTCAACGTTCCCCTGGACGAGCAGGGCAACATCACCGACGACATTCGCATCCGCTCGGTGCTGCCCACCCTGAACCACGCCCTGGATGAAAACGCTGCGGTGATCATCTGTTCCCATATGGGTCGCCCCAAGGGCCAGCCCAAGCCGGAGTTCAGCCTGGCCCCGGCGGCCAAGCGGCTCTCCCGGCTGATCGCCAAGGAGGTCAGGCTGGCCCCGGACTGTGTCGGGCCGGAGGTGGAAAAGCTGGCCGCCGAACTTAAACCTGGTGAAGTGCTGCTGCTGGAAAACCTGCGCTTTCACCCCGAGGAGCAGGCCAACGACGAAGAGTTTGCCCGCCGCCTGGCGGCCCTGGCCGATGTCTACATCAACGACGCCTTTGCCGTGGCCCACCGGGCCCACGCCTCGGTGGTGGGGGTGCCCCGCCAGATCAAGGAAGCCGGGGCCGGTTTTCTGCTGCAAAAAGAGATGGATTACTTCCACCGCTCGGTGGGCGACCCGGCCCGGCCGCTGGTGGCCGTCATCGGCGGGGCCAAGGTTTCCAGCAAGCTCGGGGCGCTTACCAACATGCTGGACCGGGTGGACAAGATGATCATCGGCGGCGCCATGGCCAATACTTTTCTGAAAAGCCAGGGCCTGGATGTGGGCCGTTCCAAGGTGGAAGAAGAGCTGCTGGACACCGCCCGGGAGTTGCTGGCCAAGGCCAAGGCCAAAGGGGTCAAGCTCTACCTGCCGGTGGACTGCATCGTCGCCCAGGAGTTGGATGCCAAGGCGGAGACCAAGCGGGTCACCTGCCAGGAGATTCCCGCCGAATGGATGGCGCTGGATATCGGCCCGGCCACCACCATGCTTTTTACCGAGGCCCTGGAAGATGCCAAGACCATCATCTGGAACGGCCCCATGGGGGTCTTTGAGGTAGATGCCTTTGCCCGGGGCACCATGGCCATGGTCCAGGCCCTGGTTCGTTCCCACGCCCTGACCATCGTCGGCGGTGGCGATACCGACGTGGCCATTCACCGGGCCGGCGAGGTGGACAGCATTTCCTACGTCTCCACCGGTGGCGGCGCCTTTCTGATGCTGATGGAAGGCAAAAAGCTGCCGGGGGTTGAAGTCCTTGGCGGGTAAAGCCGCGCTCCATGCCGCCAAACTGGTTTGGCAAAGTTTTGAAATAAAAAAACGGCCGGAGGAGATTCTATGCGTACCCCGCTGATTGCCGGGAACTGGAAGATGCACCTGAACCTCGATCAGGCCGCCGAGCTGGCGGCGGCGGTGGCCGGGGTGGCGGAGGCTTGCCCCGACCGGGAAGTTATGATCGCGCCGCCCTTCACCGCCCTGGCCCGGGTGCGGGAGGTGGCCGGGGAACGGCTGATCCTGGCCGGCCAGAACGTCTGCTGGGAGGAGAAAGGCGCCTTTACCGGCGAGATTGCCCCGCCCATGCTGCGCGAGTTGGGTTGCCGGATGGCAATCGTCGGCCACTCCGAGCGCCGCCACGTCTTCGGCGAAGACGATGCCATGGTCAACCGCCGCCTGCGCGGGGCCATGGCCCACGGCCTGGTGCCTATCCTCTGCATTGGCGAGACCCTGGATGAGCGGGAGGCCGGCCAAACCATGGCGGTGCTGGAACGGCAGGTGCGGGATGGTCTGCAGCAGGTGGAAATCAGCGAGGCCGCCGGCCTGGTGATCGCCTATGAACCGGTTTGGGCCATCGGCACCGGCAAAACCGCCAGCCCCGACCAGGCTCAGGAGGCCCATGAATTTGTGCGCCGATTGCTTTGCGAGGTCTATGAGAAAAATATTGCCGCCGGCATCAGAATACTGTATGGTGGCAGCGTTAATGCCGCCAATGTTGATGAAATCATGGCCCAGGCGGATGTTGACGGTGCCCTGGTCGGCGGCGCGTCATTGTCGGCCGAAACTTTTGAGCGCATCATCCGCTTTGCTTAATTTGCCGGGTGGGCGCTGTTTTTATTCTCGGTGAGAGTTAAGGATGTATACAGTTTTAATTGTTTCCCATATCCTGGTTTGCCTATTTCTGGTGACCATCGTGCTGCTGCAGCACGGCAAGGGGGCCTCCATCGGCGCCTCTTTCGGCGGTTCCAGCCAGACGGTGTTCGGCACCGAAGGGCCGTTGCCGCTGATGAACAAGATCACCACCATGGCTGCCGTGGTGTTCATGATCACCTCGATTTCACTGGCTTATATCTCCAGCCGGGCCGGCGACGGTTCGGTAATGGAAAGGGTGCGGACCACTCCGGCGCCCATCGAGGAAGTGCTGCCGGAAAGCGACGAGCCGGTAACCATCCCGCTGCCGGGTGCCACCGATGGCGACGTCCCGCGCACCTTCCCGGGTGAAGCAGAATAAAAAACGCCGAAGTGGTGGAACTGGTAGACACGCTATCTTGAGGGGGTAGTGGGGCAACCCGTGCGAGTTCGAGTCTCGCCTTCGGCACCAAATCATAATCCAGCGAAGTTTGCTGAAGCATTGCAACCCCGTCCATCCGGCCAGATCGGCCAACGATGCACGGGGTTTTTTCATGCCTGGTCAATTGGCCAGCAGTTGCATCCAGTGGTGGGCTTCGGCCGGGCCGGGGGTGCCGGCGGGGTAGGTTTGCAGCAGTTTGGCGGCGGTTTCCGGGCAGCTTTCGCACTCGGCCAGAATCGGGGTCAGGAAGGACCACGACAACTCCACCCCGTCCTGGCGCCAGAACAGCATGTGGTCGCCGATGATGCAGTCCAGCAGGACCATTTCGTAGGCGTCGAAGTTTACCGCTCCCCGTTCTCCCTGGCGGCGTTCGTAGTTGAAGCCCATCTCCGCCCGGTGCAGGCATTCCTTGCTGCCCGGGGTTTTGGCCTGGAAGTTCAAGGTGATCTTCTCTTCCGGGTAAATTTCCAGCACCAGCCGGTTGGCCAGCAGGTTGGCCGCCGTTTCATGGTTGAACATGGAGTGGGGAACTTCCTTGAACTGGATGACGATCCGGCTCTCCTTGGCCGGCATCCGCTTGCCGGAAACCAGGTAGAACGGCACCCCCCGCCAGCGCCAGTTGTCGATGCCCAGCTTCATGGCGGCGAAGGTGGGGGTCAGGGAGTCCGGCGCCACGCCCGGTTCTTGGCGGTAACCCGGAACCTCCCGGCCGTCGATGGTGCCGGGGCCGTACTGCCCCAGCACCAGGTTGTCGCTCAGCCGCCCCCGGTTCAGTGGCTTCAAGGCCCGGAAGATCTTGGTTTTTTCGTCATGCACCTGGATATCCTTGAAGCGGCTGGGCGGCTCCATGGCGGTAAGGGCCAGCAGTTGCATCATGTGGTTCTGGAACATGTCCCGCAGTACCCCGGCCTGCTCGTAAAACCCGGCCCGGTGTTCCACCCCCAGCTTTTCGGCGCTGATGATCCCCACATAATCGACGTAATTGCGGTTCCACAGAGGCTCGAAGATGGCGTTGGCAAAGCGCAGCATCAGGATGTTCTGCACCGTTTCCTTGGCCAGATAATGATCGATGCGGAAAATCTGCTCTTCACTGAACCCGGCATGCAGGGTTTGGTCCAGCGCTTGGGCAGAGGCCAGGTCGTGGCCGAAGGGTTTTTCCACCACGATCCGGGACCAGTGGGCGGCGTCTTGGTTCGACAGGCCCGCCGGGCCCAGTTGGGTGGCGATCACCGGATACAGGGCCGGCGGTACCGACAGGTAGAACATGCGGTTGGGGGCGGTGCCCCGTTGCCGGTCCAGTTGGTTCAACAACTCTGCAAGTTGCCGGTAGGAGTCGGGGGAGTCGTAGGAAAGTTGCTGGTAGAAGAGGTTGGCGGCGAAACGCTGCCAGCCCTCGCTGCTGGTTTCGGCTTGCCGGTCTGGTTCAAACTCCGCCAGGTGGCGGCGAAACTCCTCGTGGCTCATGGCACTGCGGCCGCAGCCCACGATGTTGAAACGCTCCGGCAGGCAACCATGGGCAAACAAGTTGGCCAGGGCGGGGATCAGCTTGCGGGCGGTAAGATCGCCGGAAGCGCCGAAAATCACGATGCTGCACGAGGGCAGTTCAGAACTGTTGCGCAGGTTGCAGGAGCCTTGGGTGGTGCGTTGCCGGCAATCAGTTTGCTGCAAAGACATACTTGCTACTCCCTTTCAGTTGTGGTTTGTGCCCGCGGGGCCGGCAAATGCCGGCCTTTCAGCAGGGCGCGGGCCGGGGCCAGGCCGGAGAGCAGAAACATGGTCACCGCCGCCGCCGGCAACCAGGGGATGTCGGTAAGCAGGTAAGCGGAGAGCAGCAGCAAGGCGGTCAGCAGTGGCAGCAAGGCGAACAGCAGGTGGTTTTGTTGCCGCCCGTGGCCCATCTTCCCGTCGGTTGCCAAGGCAGTGGCCGGGGCTCCATGGGCGCTCACCCCACCCTGGTCGCGCAGCAGCAGGTAATAAATGCCGAAGGTGGCCCAACTGAAATGGGCCAGATGGGCATGCAGGCTCAGCACCACCTTGGTCCCCGGGCCATAACCATAACCCAGGATGTAGGCCAGCAGATACCAGATTCCGGTCAGGCTGGTGAGCAGCAGCCCGATAAAGGCGGTCAGCAGAAACGGCTCCCGCAGGCGATGGGCCTGGAGCAGGTACCAGCTGATGAGCAGCAGCAGCAAAACGGCGCTGGCCAATTTCAGCGGCGGCCAGGCCAGCAGCATGCCGGCAAACATACTCAGCACCCCGCCCACCAGCAGCACCGCCGTCAATCTTATCCGTTTGGCGCTGATTTTTAACAGGTCCACGTAACGGGAGAAAAGCAGCAGCGACATGGGAAAGGAAAAGGCCAGCAGGACGTAAGAAAAACGGGTTTTAAAGCCAAATAGCTCGGAAAAATTCAAAGCATAGATAAAATATAGCCAACTCAGCAAAGAGATGATCACCGCCCAGGTTAGAAAGAGGTCTTCCCGGCGGTTGGTGGTGGGGATAAAATAAAAAAAGAGGGTTGCGGAAGTAAGCAGAAAGGCCCCGCCGGTGACGGTGAGCAGCAGTTTGTTAGTCAGCAGGGCGCCTGCCGCCAGCAGCAGCGAGAGGATGGCCAGCAGACGCCGCAGGGCGGCGGTTTTTTCGCCGTAGCGGGCCGGGCTGACCAGAAAGTGCAGCAGCATGGTATAGCTGAACCCCAGCACCCCGATAAAACCGTGGGTGTTGATGTCGGGGGCCAGTAGCGCTCCGCCCTGGCCGGGCCAGGCGGTAAGAGCGGTGAGCATGAAATGGATCAGGCAGGCAAATTCTAGCATAATCGCCATTTATCGCCCAATGTGCCATGGCTGTCAAGGCGGAAAAAATCCATCCTGGCCGTTGCCTTGGGGGTGCACGGTTGACTTTTAAGCGGTTTTTGTTGTAGTCAATAGAATCCATTAAGGTAGCAGAGCGCACTTTTGCTGAGGGATGCTGGTATGGCGGAAAGCGAGAAAGAACAGGGGGCGGTGTTCAGTCGCCGTTCAGCCCTGAAAATCTTTGCCCTGGCCGGGGCCGCCGGGGCTTTCGGGCTGACCTTCGCCGGAGGTGAGCGGGGCTGGCAGGTGGTGCGCCGGGGACAGGTGCTTATGGGTACCCCTGTGGACCTGGTGGTCTACAGCCGCGACCGGGATCAGGCCCAGGCGGCGGTGGCTGCCACTTTGGCCCGGATGGGCGAGCTGGAGTCCCGGCTCAGCCGGTTTAACCCCGACAGCGAGGTGGGGCGGCTCAACCGCAGCGGGGAGATCGACGAGGCCGGCGAAGATCTGCTGGCGGTGCTGGCTTTGGCGCAACAGGTCAGCGCCAAAAGTGACGGCGCTTTCGATATCACCACGCTGCCCCTGCTGCTCCGGCACCAGCAGGGTTTGACCGCCGACCCGGACCAGATCGCGGCGGCCCGGCGGGCCGTGGCCTATGAGCAGTTGCAGGTCGGCAAGCGGCGGGTGCGCTTGGGCCGGCCGGGGATGGGGATCACTTTGGATGGCATCGGCAAGGGCTATATCGTCGATCGCGGGGTGGATACCCTGGCGGCCCACGGCTTTGACCGGGTTTACGTGGCCGCCGGCGGCGACCTGGTGGCCCGGGGCGGCAAACCCCGCAATGAGCCCTGGCGCATCGGCATCGCCCCGCCCCGGCCGGGGATGAACCGCGAGCTGGCGGTGGTGGCCGGCGACAACCTGGCGGTGGCCACCTCGGGCGATTATCTGCAGCATTTCAGCGCCGATTACCGGCACCATCATATTATCAACCCCCGTACCGGCTTTTCGCCGCCGCAGTTGGCCAGTTGCACCGTCACCGCCCCCGACGCGGCCCTGGCCGATGCCCTGGCCACCGCCTGCCTGGTGCTGGGGCTGCCCGATTCCCTGGACCTGCTGGCCGCTTTTCCCGGCTGTGAAGGTTATTTTATCGATAAGGACCTCAAGGTCCGGCATACCGACGGGTTTCGCGTCTAAACCATGGAATCCATGGAACTCACCATCGCCAGGGGACTGGATATTCCCATCAGCGGGGCGCCGCGCCAGGTTATCGAGCCCGCCGGCCGGGTCGGCCACGTGGCTCTGCTGGCCGACGATTACCCCGGCCTGCGCCCCTCCATGGAGGTGCGGGAAGGCGATCGGGTGGCCGCCGGCCAGGTGCTGTTCACCGATAAGCAAAACCCCGGGGTCAACTTCACCGCCCCGGCCGCCGGGGTGGTCAGCGCCATCAACCGGGGGGCGCGGCGCCGCTTGCAATCGGTGGTGATCGCCCTTGAGGGCGATGAGCAGCGCTCCTTTGCGGTCGGCGGCGGGGAAGGGCGCTCGCCGGAAAAAATCCGCCGGGTACTGGTGGACTCCGGCCTCTGGACGGCTTTCAAAACCCGGCCTTACGGCAAGGTGGCCTCGCCGTCGGCTTCGCCCGCCGCCCTGTTTGTCACCGCCATCGACACCCGGCCCCTGGCCGCCGAGCCGGCGGTGGTGATTGCCGAGGCGTCGGAGGATTTCCGGGCCGGGCTGCAACTGCTCGCCACTCTGGCGCCCAAAACCTATCTCTGCACCTCGCCGCCGGCGGCACCCTTGCCCGGCGAAGATCTGCCGGGCATCACCGTGGCCCGTTTCAGCGGTCCCCATCCCGCCGGTCTGCCTTCCACCCATATCCACTTTCTCGACCCGGTGGGGCCGGGCAAGGAGGTCTGGCAGATCGGTTACCAGGATGTCATGGCCATCGGCCACCTCTTCCGCCATGGGCGGCTTGCCAGCTCACAGGTGGTGGCCCTGGCCGGGCCGGGCATGGCCAACCCCCGCTTGGTAAGGACGGCTCGCGGCGCGGCTCTGCCCGAACTGCTGCGCGATGAGCTGGTGACCGGCGCCTTGCCGCCCGAGACATCGCCGGAGAACCTTCAGGGGGGAGGGCAAGCTGCGGCCTTGCCCGGTCGTTTGTACCGGCTGATCTCCGGCTCGGTGCTGGACGGCCACCACGCCCACGGCCCTTTTGCCTACCTGGGCCGTTACCACCAGCAGATCTGCGCCCTGCCCGAAGACGACGGCAGTTGCCTCTTTGGCTGGGCGCGCCCCGGCTGGGATCGCTTTTCCCTGGTGCCGGCCTTCCTCTCGGCCCTGCGCCGCCGGCCGTTTGCCATGAGCACCGCCACCTGGGGCGGCCGCCGGGCCATCTTCCCCCTGGGCACCTACGAGCGGGTGATGCCGCTGGATATCATCGCCACCTCCCTGCTCAAAGCCCTGGCCTCCGGCAACCTGGAACGCTGCCTGGAGTTGGGGGTGCTGGAACTGGTGGAAGAGGATCTGGCCCTGTGCAGCTTTGTCTGCCCCGGCAAGAACGATTTCGCTCCCCTCCTGCGGGAGATGCTGACCCGGATCGAAGAGGAGGCGTGAAGCGGTGATCAAGGCTCTGGATCGATTTCTGCGCTCGTTGGCGCCGCACTTCCACCAGGGCGGCCGGCTGCAGCGTTGGTACCCGCTGTACGAGGCCACCGACAGCTTCCTCATGGGCAGCCGGCTTACCAACCCCGGCGCACCCCACGTGCGGGATGCCATCGATTTCAAGCGGATCATGATCACGGTGATCATCGCCCTGATCCCCTGCGTGCTGATGGCCCTGTGGAACACCGGCTACCAGGCCAACCTGGCCCTGGTCAACCTCGGGCTGGAACTGCCGGCCGGCTGGCGCGGGGTGGTGATGAGCCGGGTGGGGGTTGACCCCGCCAGTCTTTCCTCCAACCTGGTGCACGGGGCGCTCTACTTCCTGCCCGTTTACCTGGTCTGCGTGGTGGTGGGCAGTGTCTGGGAGACGATTTTCAATATTATCCGCGGCCATGAGTTTTCTGAAGCCTTCCTGGTCACCAGCCTGCTGCTGCCCCTGACCCTGCCGCCCACCATTCCCCTGTGGCAGGTTGCGGTGGGCACCAGCTTCGGGGTAATTTTCGCCAAGGAGGTGTTCGGCGGGGTGGGGCGCAACTTCATGAACCCGGCGCTGACCGCCCGGGCCTTCCTTTTCTTTGCCTACCCCGCCGAGATGAGCGGCGATGAGGTGTGGGTGGGGGTCGACGGCCTGAGCAGCGCCACCCCCCTGGCCACCCTGGCCGCCGCCCCCGCCGATCAGCCGGTGGCCGCTTTGGACTTCACCTGGGGCGCGGCCTTTGCCGGCATCATCCCCGGTTCCATGGGCGAGACCTCGGCCTTGGCCTGCCTGCTGGGGGCCGCCCTGCTGCTGGTTACCCGCATCGCCTCCTGGCGGATCATGCTGGCCATGCTGCTGGGGGCATTGGCCTGTAGCCTGCCGTTCTGGCTCATCGGCTCGCCGGACAACCCCATGGCCAACGTGCCGCCCCACTGGCACCTGGTGCTGGGCGGCTTTGCCCTGGGGCTGGTCTTCATGGCCACCGATCCGGTCACCGCCCCCCACACCGAGGCGGGCAAATGGCTCTACGGGCTCTTTATCGGCGCCCTGACCATTATCCTGCGGGTGCTCAACCCCGCCTTTCCCGAAGGGGTGATGCTGGCCATCCTGCTGGGCAATATCTTTGCGCCGCTCTTCGACTACCTGGTGATTCAGGCCAATATCCGGCGGAGGGCGCTGCGTTATGGCTAAGGAGAGTACCGCCCGAACGGTGTTGACCGTGCTGCTGCTGGCCCTGGTCTGTTCGACCCTGGTGGCCGGCACGGCGGTGGGGCTTAGAGAGCGGCAGGAGGCCAACCAGCGCCAGGACGAGATGAGAAACGTCCTGATCGCCGCCGATTTGTACCAGCCGGGCGCCGATGTCGAGGAACTTTTCAAAACCGTGGAGGCCCGCATTATCAACTTGGAAGACGGCGCTTTACTGCCGCCCGAGAAAATGGACCCGGCGGAGTACAACCAGCTCAAGGCCGCCCTCGACCGCGAACTTGGTCGGGAATTGCCCAAGGATGCCGACCAGGCCCGCCTGGGTCGCCGGGAAGACTACTCCCTGGTGTACCTGGTGCGGGAAAACGGTGAGCTGGCCAAAGTGGTACTGCCCATCCGGGGCCGGGGGATGTGGTCCATGATGCACGGCTACGTGGCCCTGGGGCCCGATCTCAACACCGTGGCCGGCGCCACCTTTTACCGCCATGGTGAAACCCCCGGCCTGGGCAGCGAAATTGAAAACCGCGACTGGCTGGCCGGCTGGCGGGGCAAAAAAGTTTACGATGCCGACGGCCGGCCCGCCCTGCGGGTGGTCAAGGGTGAAGCACCGCCGGGGGAGGAAGGCCGCCACCAGATTGATGGCATCTCCAGCGCCACCGGCACCTTGAGGGGGGTAAGCGACCTGCTGCAATTCTGGTTCGGCGATCACGGTTTCAAACCGTTTCTGGAACGGTACCGCGACGGAGGAATCCATAATGGCTGAGGAAACCCGGGGGCAGTTGTTTTTCAAGGCGATTTTCGAGCGCAACCCCATCACCGTGCTGGTGCTGGGGATCTGCTCGGCCCTGGCAGTTACCGGCAATATGGCCACCGCCCTGGTGATGTCCATCTGCCTGACCCTGGTCACCGCTATTGCCAGCACCACCATCAGCCTGCTGCGGGAGAATATCCCCAACACGGTGCGCATCGGCATCCAGATCACCATCATCGCCACCCTGGTGATTCTGGTGGACCAGGTGCTTAAGGCTTATTTCTACGATCTTTCCCGCCAGCTTTCCATCTACGTGGGGCTGATCATCACCAACTGTATCGTCATGGGCCGGGCCGAGGGCTTTGCCATGAGCAACCCGCCGGACAAGGCCTTTCTCGACGGCCTGGGCAACGGCCTGGGCTATTCGTTTATCCTGATGAGTGTGGCCTTCTTTCGGGAACTGTTCGGGGCCGGCACCCTGTTCGGGGTCACCGTGCTGCCGCTGGTCACCCGGGACGGCTGGTATCAGGGCAACGGCATGATGCTGCTGCCGGCCAGCGCCTTTTTCCTGGTGGCCCTGCTGATCTGGCTGCTGCGGGAAATTTATCCGTCGCAACGGGAAAAGGAGTAAAGCCAAGCCATGTTCGGCCACTATTTCGAGATCTTTTTCACCGCGCTCTTTGTCGAGAACCTGGTGCTCACCTTTTTCCTGGGGATGTGCACCTTTCTGGCCATTTCCCGGCAGGTCAAAACCGCCTTCGGGCTGGGGCTGGCGGTGGTGATCATCCAGGCCATCACCGTGCCGCTCAACAACCTGATCTACAATCTGGTGCTGCAACCCGGTGCACTGGGCTGGCTGGGGCTGGCCGATATCGACCTGACCTTCCTCGGGCTGCTGGTCTATATCGGGGTGATCGCGGCAACGGTGCAGATCCTGGAGATGTTTCTCGACCGGTATGTGCCGGCGCTCTACAACACCCTGGGGATCTTTCTGCCGCTGCTCACCGTCAACTGCGCCATCCTCGGCGCCAGCCTGTTCATGGTGGAGCGGGATTACGCCCTGGGTGAGAGTGTGGCCTACGGTCTGGGGGCCGGCGGCGGTTTTCTGATTGCCGTGGTGCTGCTGGCCGGGATACGGGAAAAACTGGAATACGCCGACCCGCCCGCCGGCCTGCGCGGCCTGGGGGTAACCTTCATCGCCGCCGGCCTGATGGCCATGGCTTTTATGGGAATCGCGGGAATTGCCTTCTAATGTTTGAAATAGTGGTTGCCATAGTCGCCTACTTGGTGATCCAGACCTTCCTGGTGGGGTTGATCATCGCCGCCAAGCGCAAGCTGCTGCCCGGCGGGGATCTGACCATTGTGGTAAACGGCGAGAAAAAACTCACCGTGCCGCCAGGCGGCAAGCTGCTCACCGCCCTGGCCGACCAGGGGATTTTTCTCTCCTCGGCCTGCGGCGGCGGCGGCTCCTGCGCCCAGTGCCGGGCCACGGTTAAAAGCGGCGGCGGGGCCATTCTGCCCACCGAGCGCTCCCATATCAATCGGCGGGAAGCCCGGGAGGGGGTGCGCCTGGCCTGCCAGGTGCCGGTGAAGCGGGACATGGAAATCGAGGTGCCGCCGGAGATGCTGGAGACCAAAAAGTGGCGCTGCGTGGTGGAATCAAACCACCATATCGCCACCTTCATCAAGGAACTGGTGCTCAAGCTGCCCCCCGGTGAGGAGGTGGATTTCAAGCCCGGGGGGTATATCCAGATCGAAATCCCGCCCTATGTGCTCTCTTTTTCCGATTTCGACATCGCCGAAAAATTTCTGGGCGACTGGACCCGTTTCAAACTGTTCCAGTACATGTCCAAGGTCCACCAGCCGGTGACCCGGGCCTATTCCATGGCCAACTACCCTGGCGAAAAGGGGATGCTCAAACTCAACGTGCGGCTGGCCACCCCGCCCCTGGATGAAGAGGAGGTCAACCCCACCCCGCCGGGCAAGGCGTCTTCCTATATCTTCAACCTCAAACCCGGCGATGAAGTGACCATCTCCGGGCCTTACGGCGAGTTTTTTATCCGGGAAGGCGAGTCGGAAATGGTCTATGTGGGGGCCGGGGCCGGTATGGCGCCCCTGCGCAGCCACATTTTCGAACTGCTCAAGGGGCGGCAGAGCAAGCGCAAGATCTCATTCTGGTACGGCGGCCGCTGCCTGCGGGAGGTATTTTACCTCAACGATTTTGAACAGCTGGCCCGGGAGTTTCCCAATTTCTCCTTCCACCTCTCACTCTCCCGCCCCCGGCCGGAGGACAACTGGACCGGCCCCGTGGGCCATATCCACAAGACACTGTACCAAAACTATCTCAAGGATCACGAGGCCCCCGAAGACATCCAATACTACGCCTGCGGCCCCCCGGCCATGACCGCCTCCCTGATCGAGATGCTGCAGGAGCTGGGGGTAGAACGTGATCACATCTTCTTCGACGACTTCGGCTAAGCTGTTATGCTAGAATTTTTTCTAACCCTGGCTCTGACTTTAACGGTGGTGGTTGCATTCGGGCTGCTGATCAATTATTGTCGACACCGTTTGCGTAAAACCCCCCATGGCCTGAGTGGCATGTGCCAAAAAACCGGCGGCCGGCTATGTTCCACCTGCACCGACGGAATAAAACCCAACCCGCCGAACTCGCCCCACAGGTAAGCGCCTGCAGGGTGCCCCAAGGCAAGATGCCAGTTGCTTGCAGCTCGGACGGGGGGCGCGGAAACCGGTAGCGGCGGGTTTGGCGGCGGCCGGGCACATGGACGTGCAGGAGGCCGCCGCCACCTCGGAGGCGGGCAGGATGCCCGCCGAGAATGAGCCGCTACCGGTTTCCGCGCCACCACCCCTTGGCCACAACCAACAACGTCAAAACCACCGAAGGGCACCTCTCCCCAACATCAAAGCAAAAAACAGTGCAGTGAAGAACTATGGAAAATCTGATTTCTGCGGTTGAAACTTACAGTCAAGGCGGGGCCTTGCTGATGCCCCTGCTGCTGCTTTGCGCCCTGCTGTTAACGGTTACCGGCCTGGGCAATCTGCTGGCCCCCCGCCCTTTCATGCCCCGCTGGTCGGGCCGGCTGCTGCAGCTCACCGCCGTCTTGATGCTACTGGGCTTTCTGGGAATGATCTGGTTTCACTGGCAGATCGCCCAGCACGCGGTGCTGGAACTGCCGGAGCAACTGGCGGCCATGCTCAACCAGCAACTGGAAGCGATGAACCGGGGGGCCACCTACGGCATCCCGCTGTACGATCCCCAGTCCCCGCCCCGTTACCTGATTCCGCCCTGGATCGAGTACCAGCGCTACTACTTCTGGTTTTTCTGCTTTGCCCTGATGGCCCTGCTGGTGCACCGCCGCCTGGATAATCAGCGCTTCCGGGGCAGCCTCTACCTGCTGCTGGCGGCTCAACTGGTGGTGCTCTATGTTTGGGCCGATCCTTTCCGCGAGCCCCTGCCGCGCTTTTTTGCCGAGATAACCCCCTGGTTCACCGCCCCCTCGGCCTGGGAACAACTGGGAATGTTCATGCAGCTCTACCCCCGGCTGGAGTTTTACTACACCGCCTCCTACATGTGGTTTCACCCGCCACTGCTCTTTATCTCTTATGCCTGTATCACCATCTTTTTTGCCGTCTCCCTGCTGATGCTGATTCGCCGGGAGCTGGAAGTGGAGAGGGTGGGCTATGACTACGCCAAGTTCGGTTATTTTCTACTCACCCTGGGGATGCTGCTGGGCTACCCCTGGGCCCTCAAGGCCTGGGGCCCCAACTGGTGGTGGGACCCCAAGGTCAGCAGCTCCATCATGCTCTGGGCCATCTTCAGCACTTACCTGCATACCCGGATCTATGCCAACAAGAAAGGGATGTGGTACTTTTCCGCCGCCCTGGGGCTGCTATGTTTCGTGGCGATGATTTTCACCTTTGTCGCCTCCTATATCTTTCCCGGTGAACACTCTTTGTAAACGTGCAGCAGCACCGCATCTTGCGGCGATCACGCGGCGCCGGTCCGCTTGCCGCAACCTGCGGCACTGCTGCACGTTTACAGCCCGTTATAGCAGCAGTGGTTGGCCCAAGTTGGCTTTGTAAAATGCAATGAAAATGGTGTATGGTGTCTTTTATGGAAGCTAAAGGTTCGAGTTCATACGATTATAAGTTGATTTTGGCGACCACCGCAGTGCTGGGGATCATCTCGGTGATTTGCGTGGCGGCGATGTTTTATTTCAAGGCCGCCGCCATCCACGAGTTGCCCGCCGCCGCCCAGTGGGCCTACATGAACACCATGAACGGTATCATGGCGCCCTTTATCATCGCCCTGATCCTGCTGCTGGGGATCTGCGTGCCCAAGCGGCTGTTGCCGGAACGCTGGCTCAACCGTTTTACCGTCGCCCTGCTGGCCGCGGCCCTGGTCACCTTTTTGGCGGTGGGCGGCCACCCGGCCCTGTTGCTGATCCTCTTTGCCTCCCTGGCCCTGCAACTGGTGGTGCTGGGCATGGCCCTGGCCGGCAGCGCCAGCCTCAACTTTGAAAGTAAAAATTACTGGGTGCGGCTGGGTTCATCCCTGGTACACTTGGGTTTGATCCTTTTCGTGCTGGATCTTTATTTCCACAATTATCACACCCTGCATCTGGTGCTCTTCTGGGTCACCACCGGCGCGGTGGTGCTGGGGATGCTGTTTTGTTTCTACGCTGAACAGGTAGCGGGGCTGGTTCGCCGCTATTGGCCGGCCAGGGGCTAAGCCTTGGCGGCGTCCTGCCGGGGACGGGGCGTTCAAAAACTGGGGGGAGGGCGATGCCGTTATCGTTGATGCAGTGGTTGCTGCTCACCGGTTTGCTGTTGATTACGCAGCCGGCCTTCAGTGCGACTTCGTCTCCCGCCTCCGACCCCACTTCCGGCCCCGCCGAACCTCCGCGCCTGGTGCTCAACAGCCCCTTTTCCGCGCCCATTACCTCTCCCGACCAGGATGGCTTTCTCGATTTGCTTTATGCCGAGCTTTTCGGCCGCCTGGGCATTGATTTTGAAATTCAACTGCTGCCCGGCGAACGGGCCCTGCGCAATGCCGATGCCGGGATCGACGACGGCGATGTCTGCCGGATTGCCGGCCTGGACGCCATCTATCCAAATCTGCGCCGAACCTCCGAGGCGGTGCTGGAATACCGGATGACCATTTTCAGCCGCCGCCACGATTTTGAAGTGACCGGCCCGGCCAGCCTGGAGCCTTACGAGCTGGGTTTTTTAAGCGGCTGGAAAATCCTGGAAGATGTTACCGCCGACCACCCCCGCCGTATCATGCTTGATGACACCGAGCAGCTTTTTCTGATGCTGGCCCATGATCGCCTGGATCTGGCCCTGATCGACCGGATTCTGGGCCTGGAGGCCGTGGCGCGGCTGGATGTGGAGGATGTCCGGGTGCTTGAGCCCTCTTTGTTGCACGGCCATTGGTACCTCTACCTGCACAAGCGGCACCAGGAGCTGCTGCCGGCCATCGACCGGGAGTTGCGGCGGTTGAAAGAGGATGGCACCTACGAGCGCCTGCGCCGCCGGGCTTTCGGGAAATTCGAAACGTTTGATGCCGAGGAGCACATACCCTGATGAGCAACACCCGTTTTTCCTGGTGGCACAGCATCGGTCGCCGTTTTATCATCTATATCCTGCTCTTCAGCTCGGTGGTGACCCTGCTGGGCACGGCGGTGCACCTCTATTTCGAGTACCGCCGGGACCTGCGGAGCATCGAAGCTAATATCAAGCAGATCGAAACCGGTTACCTGGCAAGCATCAGCGAAGGGCTTTGGTCTTTTAACGAACGCATGGTCCGGGTGCAACTGCTGGGGATTCTCGACCTGCCCGACATCCGTTACCTGGAGATTAAGCGCGAGGGTGAAGCGCCTTTTGCCATTGGTGAGCCGGTGCGGGAGCGGA
The DNA here is from genome assembly GCF_000092205.1 of Desulfurivibrio alkaliphilus AHT 2. Lineage (GTDB taxonomy): Bacteria > Desulfobacterota > Desulfobulbia > Desulfobulbales > Desulfurivibrionaceae > Desulfurivibrio > Desulfurivibrio alkaliphilus. Next base: position 60,402 of record NC_014216.1, read on the forward strand.
GTGTGATGTACCACTTCCCTTTGAGATACAGCCACCGGGGACAGGAGATTGATCTGGGCCGCTTAAAGGTGGTGGTGGGCATGGATGAGGTTTATGCCCGGATGTGGAGCCGGGTGCTGGTGATTTTTGCCACCCAGGCGGTGAAAACCTTTTTTGTTTCCACCTTTATCTTTTTTCTCTTCTACTTCCTGGTGGGCCGCCACCTCGGGGTGCTGGCCGATTACGCCCGCTCCCTCAAGCTAAGCCGTCTGGATCGGCCGCTGGTGCTCCACCGTGGCGGCTTGAGCGGCTCGGACCAAGATGAACTGGGCCAGGTGGCAACGGCCATCAACGAAATGCGTCAGGCTCTGCTGGCGGAAAGCGAGCAACGGGAGAAGATGGCCGCCCAGTTGCTTCAGGCTCAGAAGATGGAGGCGGTGGGGACCCTGGCCGGTGGGGTGGCCCATGACTTCAACAATATTCTCACCCCCATCATCGGCTACTGCGAACTGGCCAAGATGCAGTTGTCGCCGGCGGAACAGGAAAAAATGCAGGTGGAAGAAATCCTGCAGGCGGCCAGACGGGCCCGCGACCTGGTGCAGCAGATTTTAACCTTCAGCCGGCGCCAGGAGCAGGAGCGCGTCCGGCTTGAGCTGCAGCCGATCATTAAAGAGAATATCAAGTTCCTGCGCTCTTCCTTGCCCAGCACCATTGAGATCAGCCAAGACCTGGCCGCCGATTGCGGCCAGGTGCTGGCGGATCTGACCCAGATTCAGCAGGTGATTTTAAACCTCTGCACCAACGCCGCCCAGGCCATGGAAGAGCAGGGTGGAGTGCTGGAGATTAATCTGCGCCGGGTGGAGATTGGCGACAGCCAGCAGCTTGCCGGGGAGCCTTTGCCGCCGGGGAATTATGCCTGCCTGACGGTGAGCGACACCGGGGTGGGGATGGATGGTGTTACCCGGCAGCGGATCTTTGAACCTTATTTCACCACCAAGGAGCAGGGCAAAGGCACCGGGCTGGGGCTGGCCATGGTGCATGGGATTGTAAGAGGGCATGGGGGGCGGCTGGCGGTTTACAGTGAGCCGGGCAAGGGCACGGTGGTGCGGGTTTTTCTGCCGCTGGCGGAAGCTGCCGGTGGTACGGCAGCAACGCCGGCAGCCGATACTGGCGAGTCGGCGCCTCGGGGGACGGAGCGAATCCTGGTGGTGGATGATGAAAGCAGGATCGTCGAAATGCTTACCGGCCTGCTGGGGCACCTTGGCTACCGCGCCCAGGGGCGGACCGACAGCCGGGAGGCGCTGGCGCTGTTCCGCCAGGACCCCCGGGCCTTTGATCTGGTGATCAGCGATCAGACCATGCCGGGGCTCACCGGCGGCGAGCTGGCCAAGGCCCTGCGAGAGATCAGGCCTGATTTGCCGGTGATTATCTGCACCGGCTTCAGCACCCGGATGAGTGCCGAACAGGCCAGGCGGGAAGGGATTGATGGTTACCTGATGAAGCCCTTCAGCCTGGATGACATCGCCGGCCTGGTGCGCCGGGTGCTCGACGGGGATTCCGCAACTTAATCGCCTGTCTTCGGCCGGCTGTTTAAAAGCGCAGGCGGCGGCGCAGTTCGTCGCGCAGCCGTTCCTCCAGTTCCTCTTCCAGTTGCTGTTGCGGGCTGGGGGCTTCGGGATCTTTACGATCCGGCCGATCCAGCGGTACGCCCAGCAGATCTTCCAGCGCTCGCCGGCCCTCCTGTTGCAGCCGATCCTGCAGTCGCCGCAGGTTTTCCTGCAGTTTGGCCTGGGCGGCGCCGTCCAGAGAGGGGCGGAAGGTGGGATTCTCGAAAGTGCCGCTGATCCTGATGGGCACCACCAACCCTTGCAGGGCGTCCAGCTCCGCTCCCTCCTGGCCTTCGGCGGTGGCCACCACGGCGGCGGTGAGCAGATAGTCGATCTCTTCGCTGACCAGGTTGGCCGTTCCTTCGCCGGTTACCCTTAGCAGGGGAGACATCATGCGCAGATCCTGGTTGCTGACCAGGCCGTTGGTAATCCTGGCGCTGCCGCTAAGGGTGGTAAAGTCGGTGACCGCCTGCTCATCGGCGGCAAAGGTGCGCCGCTCGATCAGGGCCGTGGTCTGCCGCAACAGCCGGCCGAGATTGATCCCTACCACCTCGCCGTCCTGGAAGCTGAGCTCGGCCTTGCCGTTGAGGTTGGCCTTGAATTCGTCAAGCTCGTTACCCCGGGTGGTGAGCTCGTAACTGATATCCGCCCGGCCCCGGATTTTTTCCTGTTCCTGGGTCAAATCGCGCAGCAGCGGCCCAATGCGGACCCCCCGCAAACGGTTGGTGGTTTGCAGCTGCGGCTGTTCACCACGGGCATCGATGTTGATGGTGCTGTCCATCTCGCCCTGGTACAGCGCTGCTTGCAGCGGGGCGACCCGGATCTCGCCGTCCCGGGCCCTGGCTTGCATCATAAAATTGCTGACCCGCAAACCGCTTACTTTCAACTCGCCGACCTTCAACTCACCCTCAAGGAGCAACTCGCGCAGCAGTTCCACCGGCAGCAGGGCGGTGCCCGCGGCGGCGGTTTCCGGGGTTACCGGCTGCTCTTCGCTTTCCGGCGGCAGGTAGCGATCAAGGTCGATGGCGTCCACTTCGATCTTGAAGGCCAGGTCCTGCCGGGCAAGATCGTGCACCGTCACTTCACCCCCGATACTGGTGTCGTCCAAGACCAGGCGCAGGGGTTTAACGGTGAACCGCTCCGGGGTGCCGTCGATTTCAGCCTTGAGTTGCAGGCTGGTCAGGGTTCGTGGGTCGGCGGTGTCCGGCAGTTCCACCTCCAGGATGGGCAGTAGCTGGCGGGGGTTGAAAGGGGCCAGGGAAAGGGCCAGCTTAAAGTCCGGCTCAGAAAGAAGATTCCGGGCCGCCAGGTCCATTTGGGCCTCCAGCCCCAAGATGGCGGCTGAAAGATTGTCGATGCTCAGGCGTTGAAGGTCTGGCTCGGCGGAGAACCCGGTGCTCAGGTTGAAGGAGTGGCGGCGGGCGGCGGCAATCCGGTCGGCCAGCGCCCAGAGTTCGGCCCCGGGTGGCGGGCCGTCGTCGGTCTGGGCGGTGGGCCCGCCCTGGAAGGCACTGGCGACCTTGAGCAGCAGCGGCAGGTCGCGACCGGCCAGCCTGGCCTGGCCGTCGAGGGCGGGCAGTTCGGCGTCCAGCTTGCTTACTCGCCCGTTTACGGTAAGCTCGGTGGCCAGCGCCCGCAGGTGCAGGTGGGGGACGACGATGTCGGCCCCTTCGCTGTTGAAGGTGGCCTCGGCCAGCAGGCCCCGGTCACGCAGGCCGGCCAGTGCCCTGCTCAGGGCTTGCTGATCGGCCCCGGGCTGCAAACGGGCGGCGATGGCCAGCAGGGCCGGCAAGTCTGACCCTTCGGCCCGGATACCCCCCAGAACCTCGGGCTGGTCGGAATAAATGTTGTCTGCCTCCAGGCGCCCGCGCACCGTGGTGCCCAGCAGCTTGGCTGTAAGCTTGGGCACCATGATCCGGCCCTGTTGCGGGTCGACGGTGAACTCGGTGGCCAGGTTGATGCTGCGGTCCTGCACGGCGGTAAGCTGGCGGCCCAGGGGCGAGTCGAAAACCTCCAGCAGTTCCACCAGGTCGGCGACCTCCACGGTGACTTCGCCCTGGCAGCCGGGAATTCCGGCCTCCAGGTCATGCATGGCCAATTGGGCCTGCACCAGGGTGCCCAGCCCTTGCAGGCGGAAATCTTCAAGCTTGGCCCGGCTGGTTTCGGTGTCCAGATTGAGCAGGGTGTGCAGGGTCATGGTGGTCTGTTCGCCGGGTACCGTGGGGCCGCTGAAGGTGGCGGCCGCCTGCAGCGGTTTAATGGCATAGCGACCGGCGTTGAGGTCATAAAGCAGGGTGGCCTGGGCGTTGGCGGCCACTTCCAGTTCCGGCTGGTTGCTGGCGGCGGTGAACTCCAGTTCCAGTTGCATGGGTTCGCCGAATTGCAGGGCGCCCACCGTCAGGCGCAGGTCGCTGATATGGGCCTGCTGGCCGCTGGCCTGGTCGTACCAGTTGACGTTGACCCGGTCAATCTGGATGCCGCCCAGGGCCAGGGCGGCAAAGGGCAGCCCGGCGCCCGGGTCCTTTTTTTTGTGGGGCCTGGCAGCCGGGGCGGGGTCGGGTTCGGCGGCCAGGTCTTCCCAGTTGCCGATGCCCTCCTGGTTGCGCTCCAGGTTTAACTGCAGGCCGGCAACCTGCAAGGTTTGCAGGTGAACCTCGGAGCGGCGCAGGGGCCAGGTGGTTACCGAGAAATGAAAGCTCTCCAGGTGGAAGAAGGGTTCCCGGTCAAAGCCCGGCGCATTACCCAGGCTCAGGGGCCCCCCTTTAAGGTAGAGTTCGGGCCACAGGCCCCACTCAAAATCGCCTTCAATGCTGAGGGTGCGCCCGGTCTGGTCGTAAACCACCTGGGCGATGCGGTCATGGTGGCGGTTGATGTCGATCAGGTGAACCGCCGCCACCAGGCCGACAATTAGCAGCAGGATGAGCGAGATCAGGGTGATCAGGGTAATTTTAATAATCTTCATGACTGTGGCTTCCCGGCAAAGTGAGCTGTTGGTTGGGATGAGCGTACCCGTTCTCCAGGGGTACTAAACTGTCGGTCTAACGTGCCGTAAGCGTTCAGCAGTGCCGCAGGTTCGGGCAAGCAGCCAGGCGCAGCGTCCCCCCTGTACGTAAGCCTGGCTGATCGCCCGAAGATGCGGTGCTGCTGAACGCTTACGGATGAGCTTGGCGGCTGCGGATCAATAGCAGCTATAATATCATATTATGTTTGAATTGATAAACGCTCAAAATCAATGCGGGGGAGGGGTAAAAAAATAAAAAAATAAATTTAAGTTCTTTGTGGGATTGGCCGATGAGAAGGATACCGACTGCCGCGCAAATCGCGGTGATTGCGGTTCGAACACCAGAGACCAAGGCTGCCATGAATCTTAATGCCATACTTTCAGGAATCTCTGCCTGGCCGGTGAAACCGGCCGGTGGCGGGGCCCCGGGGATCAAGCCGTCGGAGGCGGCCCAAGACCGTGGACCGTCCGCCGGCGGAGATATCTTTGAACAGGGGCAGTGGTGGAAAAATCGGGCCATGGCCCGGGTTGACGCCGTCTCGGCCGGGGCCTGCAGTTGCGGTAGCTGTACCTCCTGCGGGGTTAGGGCCTATGGCGCCTTTGCTCGCGGCGGGCCGGGGCCGGTGGCCGGCGCCGCTGTTGCCGGCCAGACGGTCGCTGCCGTCGGTGGCTTGCCGCCGGCCAATGCCGGGGAGGCGGTCAGGGAAAACTCGTCTGCTCCTGCCGCCGAGGAGTCCAACCGGGTAGCGCCCGGTTACTTCCCTTATCCTTTTGCCGGTGAAGCGGGTGCCGCTGGCCGCAATGAGGGTGGTCCGCTCAATCCTCTGGCCCCGGCTGCCGGCGGCGAGCGGGCGCAGGCGGTTGAGCCCGCCGTTGAACCCACCGTGCAGCGGGAAGCGGGCCAGGCTTTGGTGCAGGAACTCAGCCGGGAGGAAAAGCTGGAGGTGGCCCGCCTGCAGCAGCTGGACAGCCAGGTTAAGGCCCATGAAATGGCCCACCTGGCGGTGGCCGGCCCCTATGCCCGGGGCGGGGCCAGCTTCACCTATACCACCGGCCCCGACGGCAAGAAGTATGCGGTGGGCGGTGAGGTAAGTATCGACACCTCCAGGGAGCCCAGCCCCGAGGCCACCATTCGTAAAATGCGCATTATCCGGGCCGCCGCCCTGGCCCCCGCCGACCCTTCGCCCCAGGACCGCAAAGTGGCTGCCCAGGCCGACGCCGCCATGACCGAGGCCCGTCGCGAACTGGAGATGATCCGGCTTGAGCAGCAGAGGGAAGCCGCTCGCCACGAGTTGGATATGCGTTTTATCGGCGCCGGTGAGGGCGGGTTGGACCCGGCTGCAGATAATGAACCCGAGGCAGCCACTTACACCCCGCCTTTCGGTCCCGCCTCGCCGGTTGCCGCCCGCCGGGCCGCTGCCGCCCTGGCAGCCTTTGATCAAGCCGCCCCTCAGTTGCAAGTGCGAGCATAAATCCCCGTGACCGCTTACTCCTTGGAAGATCGTCACGCAGGGGGGCCGTGATCAGTTACGTCCCTCCGGTAGTAGCTTGATCACCGGGTGCTCCATCGGCGGTTAAGCTGTTTTTTTGTTCTTGCCTTCCTTTTTTCTGTTGTTATAGAATGATGGTTCCATAGATGTGGTGCCTGGTCGCCCCGAAGGTACGGTGCTGCTGAACGGTTGCTTTATTGTCACACCCATGCAGGAGCCTGGATCATGAAGTTGCGTCGTGTCACTTCCCTTACCGCGCTGGTCAGTTTTGTCTTGTTAATGATCACCAGCGTGGTGCTGTACATTGTTCCCACCGGCCGGGTGGCCCACTGGGCCGACTGGCAACTGCTGTGGCTGAGCAAGTCGCAGTGGGAGGACCTGCACTTAAACCTGGGCATCCTCTTTCTGCTCAGCATTTTTCTCCATATCTATTACAACTGGCAGCCCATCACCGCCTACCTCAAGGATCGGCTCGGGCGGTTGCGGGTGTTTAACGGCAACTTCTGCCTGGCCCTGCTGATCAGTCTGGTGGTTGGCGTGGGGACCTACCTGGAGGTGCCGCCTTTTGTCAATATCATCCAGCTGAGCGACACCTTCAAGGAGCGGGCGGAGGAAAAATACGGGGAGCCACCGTACGGCCATGCCGAGCTTTCCACCCTGGCGGAGTTTGCCTCCCGGTTGCGTTATGATCTGCCCCAGGTCAAGGAGGCGCTGCGGAAAGGCGGCATGGAGTTTGACGATGAACAGCAGACCGTCCTGGCCATCGCGCAGGCCAACCGGGTCTCTCCCCAGCAGCTTTTCCAGCTGATTAAAGCCGAGGTGGTCAGCGACCGGGACGGCAGCCCCGGACCGCCTCGCCGGGGTCAAGCGGCCGAGTGATCAGCATCCCCCCGGTCAGAATCGGCAGAATGCCGGCCACCTGCCAGCCGCCGGGCACTTCCTGCAGGATGAAAAAGGCAAACAGCATGGTAAACAGCGGCGAGAGCGCGGTCATGGCACTGATTTTGGTCACGCTGAGCCGGTGCAGGGCCTCGATCCAGTAGATTTTGGAGAGCCCCATCAGGAACACCCCATTGAGGGCCACCAGCCACCAGGTGGCCTGCAGGTCGGCAAGGGCGGGCGGGTTGGCGTAAGCCCAGGCCAGCAGCAGCACCACCGGCAGGCTGGTGACGGTGCGGACAAAGAGCAGGGTGGTGGCATGTACATGCCGCCGGGCCCGCTGCTGGTAGCGGTTGCCGATGGGCGCCACCATGGCCGCCAGCAGCACCAGCAGATCTCCTTTGTTGAGTCCGGCTTCGCCGGGGAAAAGTACCAGGAAGGCGCCCAGGCTCATCAGGGCGGCGCCGGCCAGGTGGGGCGGGCTCATCTTTTCGCCCTGCAGCAGATTGAAATAGAGAAAGGCGAAAAAGACCTGCAGAAAGAGGATCAGGGCGGCATTACCGGCGGTGGTGTGCGCCAGCCCGGTAAAGAGCAGAACAAACAGCAGCATGATGTAAAACGACGACCAGGCCAGATCTTTCCAGGCCCGCCGGTTGCCAAGCTCCCGCCAGAGGTTGCTCCCCAGCCGCTTGCTCATCAGTAGCCCGAAAAAAACTGCGGCCACCGCCAGGGTCAGTCCCATGGACCACAGGGGGGCCAGGTAGGGGTAAGTCAGCAGGGTGACGATGGGGAACCAGCCCCAGAGAAACTCCTCGGCCAGCAGGTAAAGCTCGCCCTTGCGCTGCTCGCTGATCATTGTCGAGATGGTGGCGTTACCGCGCGCTGCGGCGCCCCAGGTAGTCGCGCATTTCCGGCGGTACCCGCACGACATGGCTTGACTGCCTGATTTTCCCGGGCTCGGTCTCGCCGTTGAGGTTGATCAGATACAGCCTGCCCGGCCCGCCCCCGTAATGATTGGCCAGATCAATGACCCCGCCGGCCACCACCAGGCGGCCGCTGTCCACCCGGTCCCGGTAACGTTCCAGGGCCCGGGAGACCTGGTAATCCACATTGCTTTCCACTTGCCGGACCAGCAGTTTTTGCATTTCCTCGGCGCTTTTGCCGGTCGTGGCCAGCAGGCGGGCCAGGGGCGGGTGGAGTTGGTTCAACTCCCGGCGAATAGCCGTTCCCAGATGTTCATAGCCTTCATTAAATTGTGCGATGGCCTGGTTGTCGGTGTTGCCGGTGATCAACAGGATGGTGCCGTGCAAGCTGCGAACCCCGTAGTCGATGGCGGCGGCGGCCGGCTCCAGCTGGTTGGCCAGGTTGCGCACCGTATAAATTCCACCCGCTTTCCGTTCCCAGACCATCTCCGGGCTAATGCGGGGGTCCGGGTCGGCCAGCCAGATCAGATGCGGGGCCTGGGTCAGTTGCCGGCCGGGGTCGGTGGCCTTGATGCCCTGCATGAACTGGCGGTTGCTGCCCATGATGTTGCCCAGCACCGAATGGGGTGGGGTGCCGGCCCGGATTTTGGGCAGCGCTTCCAGGGTGGGCTGGGAGACCGCAGGGGATAAGGTCAGCAGCAGGCCCAGCAAAATCGTTAACAATAAGGAGAACGTGAAGAGCGTGGTTCTGGCCATGGCGTTTTTCCCGGGTTGTTTTAAGGTTGAGCCGGACTGAGCGACGTTTGCGACAACTCTACGGCCAAAAAAGGCAATTGTCAAACCCCGGCCAGGCTGAGGCTAGACAAATATAACCCACTCTTTGCCTTGACAAGCTTGGTGGGCGTACTTACCGTTCCGGCAGATTTGAAAATTATCGCAACAATAAGAAAAAACAGGCTTCCCGGAGGAACTTGTGAGTATGGAAGAAAAGGAAAAGATGGCAAAGCCCGGAGCCGGACCGGACGGTGCCGAGGAACTCGGGGCGGCGGCTGGGCCTGCAGGAGCCGGCGAATCGGCAGAAGGGGAGTTGCAGAGCGCGGAGCAGGAGCAGGGCGAGGAAACCGATGACCTGCTGGTGCAGTTGAGCGAGGCCCGGAGCGAGGCCCACGACCTGGAAGACCGGATGTTGCGACTGGCCGCCGAGTTTGAAAACTACAAAAAACGGATGCAGCGGGAACGCGAGTCCGCCTTTAAATATGCCGAGGAGGATCTGCTCAAGGAGCTGCTGCCGGCACTGGATAACCTGGAACGGGCCATCGAGCAGGGGCATAAAACCAACGACGCCTCCGCCTTGCTGGAAGGGGTGGAGATGACCTACCGGGGGCTGCTGGCCGGGCTGGAGAAATTCGGTCTTAAACCGCTGGAGAGCAGAGGCCAGGCCTTCGACCCCAACTATCATGAGGCCATGGCCATGGAGGCCAGTGACGAGTTTCCGGCCAACACCGTCATCAGCGAGTTTCAGCGGGGCTATTTGTACAAGGACCGTCTTATCCGGGCCGCCAAGGTGGTGGTTTCCAACGGTCCGGGAAGCTCGGCCTGAGTTTAAAGCAAGGCAAGTAACAGCGCACGGTTTCGCCGTGAAATAAATTAAATTGGCCGCCAAGGCCTGGATATTTTTACCATCAAGAGGAGATTTGATCATGGGAAAGATCATTGGAATTGATTTGGGAACCACAAACTCGTGTGTGGCGATCATGGAGGGCGGTGACCCCAAGGTTATCACCAACGCCGAAGGCAGCCGCACCACCCCGTCGGTGGTGGCCTTCAATGATGCCGGGGAGCGGCTGGTGGGCCAGGTGGCCAAGCGCCAGGCGGTGACCAACCCCGACCGCACCCTGTATGCCATCAAACGGTTGATTGGCCGTAAGTTCACCGATGCCGAGGTGAAAAAGAGCGTTGACATAAGCCCTTTCAAGATCGTTGAAGGCAGTGGCGGGGATGCCGCCGTGGAGGTGGACGGCAAGGTCTACGCCCCGGCGGAGATCGCCGCCATGGTGCTGGGCAAGATGAAGCAGACCGCCGAGGAGTACCTGGGTGAAAAGGTTACCGATGCGGTGATCACCGTGCCGGCTTACTTCAACGACTCCCAGCGCCAGGCCACCAAAGACGCCGGCCAGATCGCCGGCCTTAATGTCCAGCGGATCATCAACGAGCCCACCGCTGCTTCCCTGGCCTACGGGCTGGACAAGAAGAGCGAGGAAAAGATCGCGGTCTTCGACCTGGGCGGCGGCACCTTCGACGTCTCGATCCTGGAGATCGGCGACGGGGTCTTCGAGGTCAAGTCCACCCACGGGGATACCTTCCTGGGTGGTGAAGACTTCGACCTGCGGATCGTCAACTGGCTGGCCGACGAGTTCAAGCGCGACCAGGGCATTGATCTGCGGCAGGACAAGATGGCCCTGCAGCGCCTCAAGGAAGAGGCGGAAAAGGCCAAGATGGAACTCTCTTCCACCATGGAGACCAATATCAACCTGCCCTTCATCACCGCCGATGCTTCCGGCCCCAAGCATCTCAACATCAAGTTGAGCCGGAGCAAGCTGGAGTCTTTGGTGGCGGACCTGATTGACCGCACCGAGGGCCCCTGCCGCACCGCCCTGAAAGACGCCGGGGTCAGCGCCTCCGATGTGGATGAAGTAATCCTGGTGGGCGGCATGACCCGGATGCCCAAGGTGCAGGAGAAGGTCAAGGAGATCTTCGGCAAAGAGCCCCACAAGGGGGTTAACCCCGACGAGGTGGTGGCCATCGGCGCCGCCGTCCAGGGTGGCGTACTTAAAGGCGATGTCAAGGACGTGCTGCTGCTGGATGTCACCCCGCTGTCGCTGGGTATTGAAACCTTGGGCGGAGTGATGACCAAGCTGATTGAAAAGAACACCACCATCCCCGCCAAGAAGAGCCAGGTGTTCTCGACGGCGGCGGACAACCAGCCGGCGGTTTCCATCCACGTGTTGCAAGGGGAGCGAGAGATGGCTTCCGACAACAAGACCATCGGCCGTTTTGACTTGGCCGATATTCCGCCGGCCCCCCGCGGGGTGCCCCAGATCGAGGTCACCTTCGACCTGGACGCCAACGGTATTCTCCATGTCTCGGCCAAGGATACGGGCACCGGCAAGGAGCAGTCCATCAAGATCCAGGCCTCCAGCGGTCTTTCCGAGGAGGAGATAGAGCGGATGAAAAAGGACGCCGAGAGCCATGCCGAGGAGGACCGCAAGCGCAAGGAACTGGTGGAGGTGCGCAATCAGGCCGACTCCCTGATTTACGCCTCGGAAAAGAGCCTGCGCGATTTGGGCGACAAGGTGGATGCCGACACCAAGGGCAAGGTGGAAGGCGAGATCGCCAACCTCAAGAAGGCCATGGAAGGCGACAGCGTGGATGCCATCAAGCAGAGTATTGAAGCCCTGACCCAGGCCTCCCACAAGCTGGCCGAGATGATGTACTCCCAGGCCGGCGCCCAGCAGGGCGGTCCTGAGGGCGGGGCCGGCGGCGATGATGCCGGCAGCGCCGGCAAGGCCGACGATGACGTGGTGGATGCCGACTACGAAGAGGTTAAAGACGACAAATAACCCGTAATCGTCCAGCAGCACCTTTGTCGGGGGAACGCAGAAAGTTATTGCCTGCGTTCCCCCTTTTTTTTATGCTCCGGGCTTTGTCGAATGATTACTGCCACCACTTAACCGCAACCATTAACAGGACCATTGAAACATGCGCGTTCTTTCCGGTATCCAGCCTTCGGGGCAGCTGCACATAGGTAACTATTTCGGCATGATGCAGCCGATGATCAGTAACATGGCCGAGCATGAGCTTTACGCCTTTATTGTTGATCTGCACGCCCTCACCTCGGTGCACGACGCTCAGCGGCTGGCCACCGGCACCCTGGAGGCGGCTGTCGATTTCATGGCGCTGGGGTTGGAGCCCGAGCGCTGCATCTTCTGGGTGCAGTCCGATGTGCCGGAGGTGACCGAGCTGACCTGGGTGCTCTCCACCCTTACCCCCATGGGGCTGCTGGAGCGTTGTCACTCCTATAAAGATAAAATCGCCAAAGGGATCGCTTCCAGCCATGGCCTCTTTGCCTACCCGGTGCTGATGGCCGCCGATATCCTGCTCTACCAGGCTCAGAGGGTCCCGGTGGGCAAGGATCAGAAGCAGCACCTGGAGGTGGCCCGCGATATTGCGATTAAATTCAACTCGCTGTTCGGCGACACCTTTGTGCTGCCGGAACCGGTGATCGACGCCGACCTGGCGGTGGTGCCGGGGCTTGATGGCCAGAAGATGTCCAAATCGTATGGCAATACCATTCCCATCTTTACCGGGGAAAAAGAGTTGAAAAAACGGGTGATGGCCATCGTTACCGACTCCACCCCGGTGGATGAACCCAAAGACCCGGACCGTTGCAACCTCTACAATATTTTTAAGCTTTTTGCCCCTGCCGATCGCTTAAAAGAGGTGCGGGACCTTTACCTGAACGGCGGTGCCATGTATGGTAAGATCAAGCTGGAATTGCTGGAGCTGCTGTGGGAGTATTTTCGCCCCGCCCGGCAACGCCGGGAACAGTTGCTGGCCGACCCCGGCCAGGTGCGGGACATCCTCCGCCAGGGGGCGGAAAAGGCCCGGGCCAAGGCGGCTCCGACCCTGGAGGAGGTTCGCCGTCGGGTAGGTTTACGCTATTAGCAAGGGCGGGCAAGCGCTGGTAAAGGCCCGGGCCCCAAGTTCCAGGACCACAGCTTTGCTGACTCAACTTGGCGTCAGAGGAGCCTGAGATGAAGACGATTAACAGGGTTAAGCTGAAACTGTTGCTGGCACTGGTTTTGACTGTGCTGGCGATTGTGGTCATCCTTCAAAATGTTGAACCGGTGACGGTGCAACTCCTTTTTGTCAAGGTCAGCATGCCCCGGGCTGCGCTACTGGCCATTACTCTCCTGGTCGGGGTTTTTATCGGAATTCTGATTTCGCTGGGCATCACCGGCGGCCGCCGGGGTGCTGGCAGCAAGCTGCTGGATTTTGACACCAACGACCATTAGCTGGGTTATAGTCAAATCTGGTGTATGGGATAACTGAGGAAAATGGCGTATCATCCAGGTTGATTGATCACCACGACGATCACAGCCAACACAGGAGGATACGCCATGACCAAGTCTACCCCAACCGCTCTTTCACAACAAGGAAACAATGTCGCCGACCCGCTTACCGACCTTTTGCGCGATGGTGCCAGGATGCTGATTGCCCAGGCCGTAGAAGCTGAATTACAGGCCTTCATGGCCCAATACTCCAGCCGCTTGGAAGATGGCCGCAGGACAGTGGTCCGAAACGGCTATCTTCCCGGTCGCACGATCCAGACCGGAATCGGCGATGTCGAGGTCAAAGTTCCCAAGGTGCGAGATCGTAGCGGCCAAGGCCTCAAGTTCAACAGCAGTTTGTTGCCGCCTTATCTGAAGCGGGCGCGCAGTGTCGATGAGTTGCTGCCCTGGCTTTACCTGCGAGGAATTTCCACCGGCGATTACCAGGAGGCCCTGGCCGCACTCCTCGGGGAACAGGCCAAGGGGTTGTCGGCCAACACCATCTCCCGCTTGAAAGCCAAATGGCTGGCCGAGCACACCAAATGGCGGCAACGTGACCTGAACGGAAAACGCTACGTTTACTGGTGGGTGGATGGCATCTACAGCAACGTCCGCATGGATGACAAGCTTTGCCTGCTGGTGATCATTGGAGTTACCGACCAGGGGCACAAGGAACTGATAGCGGTGGAGGATGGCTACCGGGAGTCAAGCGACAGCTGGTATGAACTTCTCGCCGGGCTGCGGGCTCGGGGCCTGACCACAGGCCCCGAGTTGGCGGTTGGCGATGGTTCCTTGGGGTTCTGGAACGCCTTGGGCAGGGTCTATCCGAAGACCCGCCACCAACGCTGCTGGGTTCACAAAACGGCCAACGTGCTGAACAAGATGCCCAAAAAGCTTCAGCTCAAGGCCAAGGCTGATTTGCATGATATCTGGATGGCTGAGACCAAGGAAGATGCCAGCCAGGCTTTTGATCGTATGCTGGCCCGTTTCGAAGACAAATACCCCAAGGCCATGGAGTGCCTGGCCAAGGACCGGGACGAGTTGCTGGCTTTTTACGATTTTTCCAGCCGAACACTGGGTGCATATCAGGACCACCAACCCCATCGAGTCGGCCTTTGCCACTGTGCGCCTGCGCAGCAAGAGATCACGGAACTGCGGTTCCAGGGACACCACCCTGACCATGGTCTTTAAGCTGCTGCAAAGCGCTGAAAAAAGATGGAAAAAGATCAAGGGATTTCGCCGGCTGGCTGAGGTCGTCACCGGCATACAATTCAAAAACGGAATCAAGGTGTCAGATCAACCTATGCGGATGGCCGCCTGAGGACTCCGTACACCAGATTTGACAATAACTCCCATTAGCTGTCTGCTGGAAAATCTTTCTGGCCACTGCCGCCCCACCGGTTTTCGGTAAAATTTTCCTACCCTCCCACAGTGAGGCCGGCAAAAGTGGGCCTCTTTTTCCTGGCCCGGTTTTTGGGCTCTGGTTGCCGTCTCTCTTTGTCAGCAGTTTAACCGGCTGTAATGGTGGGTTTAGCCGGCCACCTGCCGTTGGTTGAGGTTTTTTGTGGTTCCACCCTGTTTTGGCACGAAAATAGCATCTCCAGCTGGACAACGGTAGAACCAATGCCACGGGGAGAATGTTATGAATGCTGCCGTCGTCGCTGCCCACCAAAACCTTAAAGCGCCCTTGCCTGGTCAGGAAGCTTCGATTTATGGCAATCAGGTTGACAGTCTGCTGGTGCAGCTTGATCATTATCGTCGCCAGACGCTCTGGTTGGCCCTGGTCAACAAGCTGCAGGGCCGGCTGGCCGGCGCCACCGATTTGCCCGGGATGCTGGAGGCCTTTTCCCTTTGGCTGATGCCCCATGTGGAGCACGAGTTGGTGGGGTTTCGCAATTTTGACGGCAGCCGGAAACATGTTTTGTGCTCATCGCACGGCCCCTTGCGCCGCCGGATGCTGGAAATGGCCGACAAATTTCTGGTATCCCCGACATCTGAAACCGCCTCCCCCTGCTGCTGGCAGGATGACTTTTACGGCTGCCGCTGGACCATTGAGCTGGCCAGTGACAGTGGTGTGCTGCTGTTGATGCGGCGGGCGGCGACCATTGATCAGGAAGGAATTGATCTGTTGGCCGGGATCGTCGGTATTCTGGCGGAACCGCTGCAGCGGGGGCTGGATTATGGCGACCTGTTCGACCAGGCCCGGCGGGACTTTCTCACCGGGCTGGCCAATCGTCGGGTTTTTGACGAACGAATCGGGCCCTTGCTGGAAAGTGCCCGCCGTTATCAGCAGCCCCTGACCCTGCTCAGCATGGATCTGGATCGCTTTAAACTGCTTAACGACAGTTGCGGCCATGCCGAAGGGGATCGCGCCCTTTGCCGGGTGGCCGAAACCCTGGCCGGTATGGTTCGCACCTGTGACCTGCTGGTCAGGATGGGAGGCGATGAGTTTCTGTTGGTCTTGCCCGGTAGCGATGCGAAGGCCGCCAAAATTATGGCGCAACGGATCCGCTCGGCGGTGAGCGCCTTAAGCTTTGGCGAAGACCGGCGTAAGATGGGCATCAGCGTCGGCATAGTCCAGTGGGCCGCCGGGTTGTCGCTGGACGATTGGCTGCAGCGGGCCGACGAGGCGCTATACCGCGCCAAAGGGCTGGGCTGCTGCTGCCTGGAACCTTTAAGCAAGCAAGAACAGGATAGCCGCAATTCGAGCTGAAACGCGGTCCTGATCCCTCCTCAACTCAACCCCCGCCCCAACTCCTTTCTCCCCGGGCACACCGGTTTCCCCCGCGGAAGCCGTTGTGCCTCCTGCCTTTTTTGGGCAACCTGGTGCCCGGTGCTTGACAGTCGCGCCGGCCGTTCTTACTGTAAATTTGCGTGTCACAAAGTTGACGCTACGCTGTGCGCCGGCCGTACCCGGTGCAGGCTCACCTGGCTGGCCTGACGTGCAAGCGTGGGTTGCCAGATGAGAGGCCAAGCTTATTTTTACTCTTAGCCGGGAGAAGCAAGATATGAAATTTGATAAATTTACCATGAAATCCCAGGAGGCGGTGCAGGAGGCCCAGAGCCTGGCCCTGGAGCGCCAGCACCAGGAGCTGCAGCCGGAACATCTGGCCAAGGTGCTGCTGGATCAAACCGACGGGGTGATCGCCCCGGTGCTGCAGAAGATGGGGGTCAGCCGGGAAAAACTGGCCGCCGAAATGGAGGCACTGGTCAGTAAGCTGCCCCAGGTGAGCGGGGCCGGCGCCACCCAGCTCTATGCTTCCACCGCTTTTCAGCGCCTGCTGGACCGGGCCTTCAAGGTGGCCTCCGGCATGCAGGACGAATATGTCAGCCAGGAGCATCTGGTCCTGGCTCTGCTGGAAGACAAGGATGCCGCGGCCGCCCGGGTTTTGACCGCTCAGGGGGTCACCAAAGATGCCTTCCTGAAGGCCCTGGAAAGCGTGCGGGGCAGCCAGCGGGTCACCGACCCCAACCCCGAAGACAAATACCAGGCCCTGGAAAAATATGCCCGCAACCTCACCGACGTGGCCCGCCAGGGCAAGCTCGACCCGGTGATCGGTCGTGATGACGAGGTGCGCCGGGTGGTGCAGGTGCTTTCCCGGCGGACCAAGAACAATCCGGTGCTGATCGGTGAGCCGGGGGTGGGCAAGACCGCCATCGTCGAGGGCCTGGCTCAACGCATTGTCAATGGCGACGTGCCGGACACCCTGCGTAACAAGCAGGTGATTGCACTGGATATGGGGGCGCTGGTGGCCGGTGCCAAGTACCGGGGCGAGTTCGAGGATCGCTTAAAGGCGGTACTCAAGGAGATCCAGCAGCGCCAAGGCGAGGTGGTCCTGTTCATCGACGAGATCCACACTCTGGTGGGGGCCGGGGCCGCCGAAGGCTCCATGGATGCCTCCAACATGCTTAAACCCGCCCTGGCCCGGGGCGAGTTGCACTGCGTGGGCGCCACCACCTTGAACGAGTACCGCAAGTATATCGAAAAAGACGCCGCTCTCGAACGCCGCTTCCAGCAGGTGCTGGTCAAGGAGCCCAGCGTCGAGGATACCATCGCCATCCTGCGGGGGATCAAGGAGAAGTACGAGGTGCACCACGGGGTGCGGATCAAGGACTCGGCCACGGTGGCCGCCGCCACCCTTTCCAACCGCTACATCACCGATCGCTTCCTGCCGGACAAGGCCATCGACCTGGTGGATGAAGCGGCCTCCCGGCTGCGCATCGAGATTGACTCCATGCCCACTGAGATCGACGAGGTCGAGCGCAAAAAGATCATGCTGGAGATCGAGCGCGAGGCCTTGAAGAAGGAGAGCGACAAGTCTTCCCAGGAACGGCTGAGCAAGGTGGAGGCCGAACTGGCCGACTGCAACGAGGCCCTGCAGGCCATGAAGGGCCACTGGAGCCTGGAAAAAGAGATCATCCAAGAGATCCGCGATATCAAGGCCAAGATTGACGAGGCCCGCATTGAAGAACAGCAGGCCGAACGGCAGGGTGATTTGAGCCGGGTGGCGGAGATCCGCTATGGCCGCATCGTGGAGCTGGAAAAGCAGTTGGCCGCTAAAAATGAGCGGCTGGCGGAAATCCAGCAGGATCGCAAGATGCTGAAAGAAGAGGTGGACGAGGAAGATGTGGCCGCGGTGGTGGCCAAGTGGACCGGCATTCCCACCGACCGGCTGCTGGAAGGGGAAAAGGAAAAGCTGGTCAACGCCGATGCCAAGCTCA
The DNA here is from genome assembly GCF_000092205.1 of Desulfurivibrio alkaliphilus AHT 2. Taxonomy (GTDB): domain Bacteria; phylum Desulfobacterota; class Desulfobulbia; order Desulfobulbales; family Desulfurivibrionaceae; genus Desulfurivibrio; species Desulfurivibrio alkaliphilus. Next base: position 78,114 of record NC_014216.1, read on the forward strand.
GCGAACGGGTGGTGGGCCAGCAGGAGGCCATCGCCGCGGTGGCCAACGCCGTGCGTCGGGCCCGGGCGGGCCTGCAGGACCCCAACCGGCCCCTGGGCTCCTTCATCTTTCTGGGCCCCACCGGGGTGGGCAAGACCGAGTTGGCCCGCTCCCTGGCCGCCTTCCTGTTCGACACCGAAAAGGCCATGATCCGGCTGGATATGTCCGAGTTCATGGAGAAACACTCGGTGGCCCGGCTGATCGGCGCACCGCCGGGTTACGTGGGTTACGAAGAGGGAGGCTACCTCACCGAGGCGGTGCGCCGCCGGCCCTATTCGGTGATCCTCTTTGATGAAATCGAAAAGGCCCACCCCGATGTCTTCAACGTTCTGCTGCAGATCCTCGATGACGGTCGGATGACCGACGGCCAGGGAAGGACGGTGGATTTCAAGAACACCATTCTGATCATGACCTCCAACCTGGGCAGCCAGTTGATCATGGACCTGGGCGAGGAGCGCCGGCAAGAGATGAAGGCGCGGATTGATGAGATCCTGCATGCCCAGTTCAAGCCGGAATTCTTGAATCGGGTGGATGAAATCATCATCTTCCATGCCTTGAACCGTGAGCACTTGAGCCGGATTGTCGATATCCAGTTGCAGCTACTCACCCAGCGGTTGCTGGAGCAGCACTTCAAGATTGAACTGACCCCGGCGGCCCGGGAGTTCGTCATTGAGGTGGGCTATGACCCCAACTACGGGGCGCGGCCGTTGAAACGGGCGATTCAGCGTCACATCCAGGATGCGCTGGCCATGAAGATCCTGGAAGGGGCCTTTGTCGAAGGGGATACCATCCGCATCGACCGGCCTGAGGGCAGCGATGCCCTGAGCTTCAGCCGGGTTGCCGGCGACGAGGCTGGGCTGGACTCCGCCTGACCCAGGTAGATGCTGGCTGACTTGCGGCGGTAAGGATCGTCGATGGCCATCAGGCCCAAAAAAAAACCGCTCCCGGTTGGGGGCGGTTTTTTGGTGGTCCTGAGGGATAAAGTAAAAACAAGCAGTTATAAGGATTGCCGGGTCTATTCGGCAGCCGGCAGATCGTCGGGCAGCTGGCCAAAACCTTCTTCCACCATGGGCAGCTCGTCGCCGCTATCAGGCCGGTAATCATCGGACACCCGGACCACATAGCGGCCCATCATGTCTTCCATGTATTTGTCGAAGGCCTCGCGTTGCTTCTCCAGTAACAGCAGTCGCCGGATACTGTTGCGAACGCTGGTGAAGGGCTGGGTTTCACCGCTCAAGGGGTTGGTGAACTCGGTATCCTTGTTGGCCTCGTAGTAATCCTGCACTTCCCGGTCACTGACCGTCACGCTGGCCTGAATTTTTTCCTCCAGAAACATTTCTACCAGAGCCAGTCTGGCAAGGTACTCCACCCGTTTCCGGTATGCTTCACTCTGATCCAGGCCGGCGCGTACCGCCTCCTGGCGGAACATCTCCCGCTTGATCATCTCATCGAACAGGCGATCCTGGCCGTCGGGGGTCTCGTACATCAGCCGCCGGCTTTCCGGCATGCCCTGCAGTTCCTGCTCAACGTCCGAAGGGGTAATGTAGCTCTCTCCCACCTGGACGATATAGCCTTCTTCGGGAGCCGGGCCGGCTTCGGTGCCGATCATTTCCTGCTTTTCCTGGCCGCAGGCGGCGGCCAGGAAGAGAACCAACAAAACTGTGATAAAGCTTTTCATAATAAAACCGTTCCTTGTCTGCCTGTTGCGTGCTTGAGACTTTTTAGTGGCTGTAAATGATCACTCTCCAGCCGCGAAATACGGCAGGGTAGTTGCAAGATAGACAAAGGGCGGGATCAACCTCGTCCCGCCCTTTGTCCTTTTACTGCTGCCTGCCTGTTAAAGCAAGTGTTTTAGCGGAGCTTGGCAATTGCTTTGCGCCGCTCCTCGATGGCCTTCTCCAGCAGGGCGATACCTTGCTGGGACTGGGTCATGGAGTAGGCCAGAGATTCCCGGGCCTGCTCAGGGTTGTGGAAGCCGTCGGAGTTCTCGGCTACCCACCATTCCCAGTGAGTGTTGGCCTCGGTGTGATGCTTGCGAACCTCGGCCAGCACGCTTTCGGGCACACCAAGATCTTTGGCGCGAACAAAGGTGTCGATCAGCTCGGCCAGCCAGAACTCGGCCTTGTTGATCTTGCCGCGGACATAGTTCTTGATGGCGTGAATGGTGTAGTCGGCCCGCTCCGGAGTCCAGTCGTCATGACATACCAGGCAGGTGTTCTCGTAGCCGTGGTACTTGGGGCTGGTCTGGAAGTGGGAGGTGTACTTAACGCCGGCCTTGGAAACCATCTTCGGCATATGGCAGTCTTTACACTCAACGCCGGCCTGCTCCATCTTGGAGCCCCAGAATACTTCCATTTCCGGATGCTGGATCTTCATCTGATCCGCCCCGGTTACCGCGTTGCGGAAGTCGATGAACTTGAAGTCCTCATACATCCGACGGTTGAAGTCGAAAACGTTGGACCACTGCATCAGGTTGGTGCGTTGGTCAGCCATGGTCACCCGCTCACCGGTAGCGGCGTCGATACCGGGGTTGCAGTTGTACTCAACGTGGCACTGGGCGCACATCATATTGGAGTCCGGCTCGCTGAGCAGACCGATGGCCCGGAAGCCGTCACGGAACTCAACTTTTTCCACGGTGATCCGCTTGCTTTTTTCCTTGTCGTAGGGGTAGGTGCCTTCGCCACGATCAACAATGGCCTGAATCTGGGCATCCCGGGTGATCCGCGGCTCGGTGGAGTGCGGGTCGTGGCAGGTGAAGCAGTTCAGGGCGTGGTTCAAGCTGCGGGCGAAATCAACCACGTTGGAGGTCCGGTCCCACTTGGCCTTGGGATGGGGGTCGCCCATGTAGGCCCAGTTGAGGATGTTGTCCTGGGATTTGCAGAACATACATACCGGGTTGGCGGCGGTGGCCACCTGGCCCCGGAAAGCCTTCTGGTTGTTGGTTTCCGGCTCTACATCGTAGAGGATGTTCCAGGCGCCGGCCTGGGCGGCGGCACCGTCACCGATCAGCTCCCAACTCTTGAGCTGGAAACGGCCGCCGTAAGCGCGATCCACCAGCAGATGGTCAACCAGCATGAAGACGTGGCTGCGAGGTTCGGCGTGCTCTTTGGTGAAACCATGGGGCCGCATCAGGGTGTCGTAACGGGAGGTCCGGCCGGTGGGGGTAGCCTTTTCCTCTTTGGGCGGACGGTCCCAGTTTACCTGCAGCATGGAGTTGAACTGCTCGGCATGGCACTGGCCACAGGTGCGCTGGTCAACGGAGGTGACCGGCTTGACGTTGAAGTTGCGAACGTGGGCCTCGGTCTCGGTGTGGCAGTGGCCGCAGTTGATGCTGGCGTGGCTGCCGCGGACGTGGAAAGCCTTGATGTCACTGCCCGGGCCGGTGTTGTCGTGGCAGTTGTAGCAGGTGTTAACATCCACCGGCTTTGCCGCCGCCTGGGCGCCGCTGGCGCCGAACAGGCTCAGGCCGCCTACCAAGGCAAAAGCAACCGCCGCGCCCAAAAGGGACTTAGGGTTTTTAATCATTTTCTCCTCCTGCTCCTTCGATTTGGTTCATATTGAGTAATCATACAATCTGAAATCTACGGTCGCCTCCTGTGGCTCATCACCTCCTTGCGAACAAACGACGTTAAGGTTAATTTTACCCTCATCCAAAAGAATAGCTGTTCTATGGTAGCCATTCCCATTTTGGGTTATTTTAACGTCTTTGGTGTAAAGATGTGGTTAACCTCCAGTAAATTATTTATAGGAAGCTCTTGTTTTTTCTTTGATAACTCAAGGGTTAAACGGGGCAGGAAATTGTGAGCGACGGCTCATAAAATTGACTCTTAATTTGGGTGTATCACCGTAAATATCCATGTGTCAAGGCAGATATAATGTTGCCAAAACTTTACGGCATGCAACAATGTGGCAGCGATTGGTGGAGTGTTTCCTGATCATTGCAGGGGGTGACAAAGACAGGCTTTGATAAACAGGCCCGATGAAAGAGGTGTTGGATGAAAGAAAATAATGGCCGGGTGCTTGAGTATGGTGGTTTGCGGATCAGCCCGCCTTTACTTTTGGCGCCCATGGCGGGGCTTACCCATTCTGCCCTGCGACGCCTGGTGCAGGAGCAGGGCGGGGTGGGGCTGTTGAGTACGGAAATGCTGGCGGCCAAACGTTTACCCCATGAAAACCCGACCCTATCGCCTTATCTGGTGCGTCATCCCAGTGAGCAGCCGCTCTCTTTTCAACTTCTGCTGACCAGTCCGGCAGAGGTGGCGGCGGCAGTGGCCAGTGCAGAAGAGTTGGGCGCCGCAGCCATCGACCTCAACCTGGGCTGCCCGGCGCCGGATATTCGGCGGCAGGGGGGCGGCAGTCGGCTGATGGAGGAGCCGCAAATGGTTCGCCGGTTGGTTCAGGAAACCCGGCGGCGGACGGCTTTGCCCTTGAGCGCTAAAATTCGTCTGGGGGAAGAGTTGAATGCCGAGCGGTTGAGGGCCTTTTGTCTGCTGCTGGAGGATGCCGGTGTCGACCTGCTCACAGTCCATGCCCGTCTGCGTGGTGAACCGTACGGGCGCAAGCCCCGCTGGGAATGGGTGGGCAAGGTAAAGCACTGGCTGCGGATTCCCGTGGTGGCCAACGGCGGCATCTTTTCCGCCGCCGATGCCGCCGCCTGCCTGGCGGCCAGCGGCGCCGACGGCTTGATGATCGGTCGGGCCGCCGCCGCCACGCCCTGGCTTTTCCGCCAACTGGCCGAGGGATGGGCGACGGACTTTGCCCCGGGGCACGACGAGTTGTCCACCGCCCCGAGCCAGGAGCAAAAGGCCGCCATTTACCGGCGCTTCTGCGAGTTGCTAAAGGAGAGTTTTACCCCGGAGCGCCGGTTGGGCCGGCTGAAAGAGTTTACCCATTATTACGCCCGCAATTACCAGTTTGGCCACCATCTGGCGGCGGCGGTGCAGAGCAGCCCGGACCTGGATACCGCCCGGCGGCGGGCCGAGCACTTTTTGGCGACGGCTTAAAAATGGGTAGGGGCGCTTTTCAGCGGGTGTGGCTGTTGTTCAGCGGTGAGTGCCGTTTAATGGGATCCTGGTGGACGGTGATGTCCGCCCCGGGAATGTTTTGCTTCAGCGTTTCGGCAATTTCCTGGCCGATGGCGTGGGCCTCCCGCAGAGAAAGTTCGGCGCTGAGATCAAGGTGAAACTGGATAAACTTGGTCTGGCCGGCTTGGCGGGTGCGCAGGTCATGCATCCCCAGCACCCGCTGGTCGTTGAGGACGATGGTTCTGATCTGCCCTTTGATCTCCGGGGAGAGTTCCTGGTCCATCAGGTGTCGCAACGACTCCCGGATAATCAGGGCGGCGGAGTAGAGGATGTAGCAGGCAATGCCCAGGGCCAGCAGGGGGTCGGCCCAGAGCAACCCCTGGCGGACCAGGAAAAGGGCCGCAATGGTAACCAGGATGGTTAAAATATCGGTCACGTAATGCAGGGAGTCGGCACGGATGGCCACCGAGCCGGTGCGCTTGATGACATGGCGCTGAAAGCCCACCAGGGCCATGGTCAGCAGCAGGGAAAAGAGCATCACCGCCAGGCCGGAATCGATATTTTCCAAGGGGCGGGGCTCCAGCAGCCGATTGCCGGCATAGATCAGCAGGAAGACGGCGCTGCCGGCAATAAAAGAGGCCTGGGCCATCCCGGCCAGGGATTCCGCCTTGCCGTGGCCGAACCGGTGTTCGTGGTCGGCGCCTTTTAAGGCATAGCGGATGGCCATGAAGTTTATCCCCGAGGCCGCCAGATCCATCATGGAGTCCACCAGAGAGGCCAGCAGGCTGGTGGAGCCGGTAAGGCTCCAGGCCACGAACTTGACCCCGATCAGAATGGTGGCCACGCTCACCGAAGCCAGCGCCGCCAGCCGTAACAGGCGGGCGTTGGTGGCCTGCTGCCCGGTCATGACCTTGCTCCTTTGCGCTGCCGCTGGCGGTGGCCGGCCGGGGGCGGGTTGAAGTAACCAAAACCCAGCTTGGGGAAACGGCGGCCCAGGGCCGCCCGCCAGGCCATGATGCCCATGGCTTCCCCGGTGGGGGCAAACTCCAGCTCGGTCAGGTACCAGTCCGGGTCCATGTTGAGGTTGCGCAACTGGATGAAATCCGGCCGGCACTCCTCAATCAATCGGCACAGGGCGTTGTATTCCGCCGGGTCATCGCTGAAGCCCGGCAGCACAAAGTAATTGAGGGAAACAAATTTTCCCCCGGCCTTCAGGTGCCGGATGGATTCCCGGACCCGGTCCAGGTTGAAGTCCAGCGGCCGGTAGTAACGCTTATGGTAATGATCCTGGGCGCTGTTGAGGCTGACCCGGATGGCGTCCAGGCCGGCGTCGACCAGTTTGGCCAGGGCCTCGGGGCGGCCGGCGTTGGTGTTGCAGTTGATCCGCCCTTTGGCCGTCCGCTTGCGCGTCAGCTTGATGGCGGCGGCGATGGTGTCGTCCTGCAGCAGGGGTTCGCCCTCGCAGCCCTGGCCGAAGCTGGCCACGTGAGCGGTCTTTGCCAGGTGTTCCCCGGCGATTTCAGCGATTTCGGCGGGCGTGGGCACAAACTTGATGCGATCCTGGGTTGCCGGGCAGCAGCCGGAAGGTTGCAGCGAGATACAGCCCAGGCAGCGGGCGTTGCACACCGGTGAGGTGGGCAGAGGGGCCTCGAAGCTGTCCATGAAGTAGTTGACCGCCGCCGGGCAGCCGTAGGTCAGGCAGCATTTGCCCAGATGCTGCACCAGGCGGTTGTTACTCATGGCCGCCAGACGCCGGTTGGTGCGTTTTTTTATCGCCTCCGGCCGGTGGCGCCCGAAGTCCTGGCGCCGGTCGTGGTCGCTGCGCCAGGCGCAGACCCAGAAACGGCCCCGGTACCAGCCCACGGCGGTATAGGCAAACAGCGGCAGGGTAACGGCCTCCTCCGACTCCCGCTGGTAAGCGGCCCCGAGGATGGCGGTATGGGCCGGAGCGATGAAGGCGGCCACCGCCTGGGCCGGAGCGCCCGGTTCAGCGGGATCATCTTCCAGCAGCAGCGCTTCCCCGCTGTCCGGATCAATACCAACCGGCCGGCGCTGGGGCAAAACAAAAAGCTCACTGCCCGGCGGCAGCGGGATCAGCGCCTGTAACGAGGGAGGTTGAAAATCCAGGCCGCTGCGACCGGCCATCAGCAGATCGGGCAGGTCTTTGATCTCGCCCCGGGCGTTGGCGTAAACCAGGCTGGGAGTGTGGTCGGGGTGCTGGGGCATGTTTGCTTATAATCTCGAAACTGTTCGCTTACGGGTTACTCTAAAACGATTGCGCCGCCATCTGTGTATGGTTCAACTTTATCGACGATCATGGTGTAACCGGCCTCTCCCAGTTCGGCGCTGAAGCCGGCGGTATGCATGGTGCCCTGGACCCAGACGGTGTCGAACAGTTCCAGCTCGAACAGTTCACCGGGGCGGGCCGCCTTGATGTACACGATCTGGTTGGCCGGCGGTGGCGGTACATGGATGCAAGCCCCGAAGTAGGGTACCAGCAGAAATTCCGAGACCTTTCCCGGTTCGGCGTCCAGGGGCACGGCAAAACCGGGCAGCCTGACCTTGCGGCCGTCCAGCTCTTCAACCACCGGGGCGGCGGCCCAGATCTCCTGCAACTTGTCCAGCAGTTCGATGGCCAGGTCGTCGTCGTCATCCAGTTGGTCGATATCGTAATCCTGGAAAAAAAGATCGGGTTGCCAGTCGGGAGGAATCATGTCTTCCCAGTCCAGGATCAGTAGTTTCTCTTTGTCTGCCGCTGCGCGCAGCGGCGGCCTGACTCCGGGCTCCGGTTCCGGCGGGGTCGCTGCCGATTCTGCCGGGCTTTCCGTGCGGGCCTGGCGTTTTCCCTCATTGGCGAACTGGTGGGGCGGCGAGACCACCGCAGGGGCGACCGTAGCCGGCTCAACGTCCGTTGCGCGCGGCCTCTGGCTCTGGCCGTACGGGTAGAAGAGCAGGGCGGCCAGCCCGGCGGTCAGCAAAAAGGCAAAAAATATACTCAAGGTCCAGCGCATTTTTATAAAACCTTGTCTTTAAATAAGGTTAATCGTAACTGATCACGGGGCTTAGGAGGTAAACGTTTACAATTAATCAAGTAAGTTGGCAGCAGTGCCGCTGGTTGCGGCAAGCGGACCGGCGCCGCGTACATCAGTACGCAAGTCGGTCTGATCGCCGCAAGATGCGGTGCTGCTGTCAACTTACAGGCGCATGTTGATGCCGTTGACCACCGCCTGGCGGTAGGCGCGAAAGGCCGGGATCAGACCGCTTAACAGGCCGGCCAGCAAAACAATGGCCAAATAAATCAGCTCGGTGGAGCGCAGGCCGCTCAGCCCGATGAAGAGCCCGAAACGGGCCTCGATCAGCGGGCCGGCGCCCAGGAGCAAAGCGTAAAGCAGGGCCGTGCCCAGGATGGCTCCCAGCAGGGCCAGCAGCAGCGCCTCACCGCAGATCAGCAGCAGAATATAACGGGGTCCGGCTCCCACCGCCCGTAAAATCGCCATCTCCCGCCGGCGGGCCTCCAGGTTGCTGAGTTGGGCGCTGAGCATGCCCAGCAGCCCCACCCCCACCACGAACCATGATACCAGCAGCAGGGCCTGTTCCGCCATGCCCAGCAGATCCCAGAGCTGGTGCAGGGCCACCCCGGGCAGGATGGCACTCAGGGCCTCGCGGGGGTAGTCGTTGACGTAGCGCTGGAGCTGGAAGCTGGCAGCCCGGGAATCCAGCCCCACCAGGAAGGCGGTGATCTGGCGGGGTGTCAAGTCCCGCTCCCTGGCCTCTTCCGGCGAGACCTGGCGCCCCGGCAGCGGCACCCCGACCTGCCAGCCCAGATGAATGGCCTCAAAGCCCTCCAAAGGAATATGGATGGTGCGGTCCACCGCGGTGCGGGTGGGGGCCAGGATCCCCACCACCGTAAAGGGCATGTTGTCGTGGCGGACAAAGGCGACATCGTCGGCCCCGTGGGCGACGATGATCTCCCGGCCCAGCTCGTAACCAAGCTCCCGGGCCACCTCGTAACCCAGCACCGCGTCAAAGAGATCGGCAAATTTTTGCCCCTGGCCGAACTCCAGCGGCCGGCCGTCGGCGTAGCGGTAATATTGAAAATAATCCTGGTTGGTGGCCAGCACCGGGTAGCCCCGGTGGGAATCCCCCAGGGAGAGGGGAACCGTCCACTGTACCCGGGGATGGTCGGCGATCTGCCGGTAGCTGCGCCAGGAGATGTTGTTGGTGGCCTCTCCCATGCGGAACACCGAGTAGAGCAAAAGCTGTACCGGGCTACTGCGGGCGCCGACGATCAGATCGGTACCGCTGATGGTGGCGGCAAAGCCGCTGCGGGCCTCGTAACGCAACCGCTCCACCCCCAGCAGCAGGGCCACCGCCAGGGCGATGGCCAGGATGGTCAGTCCCACGGTGTAGCGGCGGTTGAGCAGACTTTTCCAGGCCAGGATCAGGGTTGCCATGCCGCCTCCCCCGCAACATCCGGTTGGGCCCGGTTGATTGCCGCCAGTTGGATGCTGCGGTCAAAAAGATGCTCCAGGCTGTGATCATGGCTGACCATCACCAGGGTCGCCCCCTGCCGGGCGCATTCGGCAAACAGCAGTTTGACAAATGATTCCCGTCGGTCCATGTCCAGCGACGAGGTCGGCTCGTCGGCGATTACCAGTTCCGGGCCGCCGATTAAGGCCCGGGCCGCCGCCACCCTCTGTTGCTGGCCGACGCTGAGTTGGGCTACCGGCTGGCGCAGCAACCGGGGGTCGGCCAGGTCCAGGTGCGCAAGCAGCCGCAGGGCCTCGGCGCGCAGGGCTGATGGCCGGCCGCCGGCATTTTCCCGCCGGCGGCGGGAAAAACGGCAGGGCAGGAGGACGTTTTCCAGCAGGGAGAGGTAAGGCAGCAAGTTGAAAAGCTGGAAGATGTAGCCCAGGTGGTCGGCCCGAAAATGGTCCCGTCGGCTGCCGCTTAAAGCGGCCAGATCCTGGCCCAGCACCTTCACCCGGCCGGTTTCGGCCACCCCGACCCCGGTGAGCAGGCTCAGCAGGGTGGTTTTGCCGCTGCCGCTGGGGCCGGCGATAAAGACCTTTTCCCCCCGGTCAACCCGTAAGGCGGGCAGGTCGAGAACCAAAGGGCCGCCGCGGTGCCAGCGGAAGCGCAGATCACGGCAGTCGATGGCTGGCGTATTGGTGGTGGCGTTGGGCATGGGGTGATTTTTAGCGCCGGTGTCTGGGGGTTACAGATTCAGGCGGGAGTTCTGCGGCCGCAAATCAGCTCCCACTTGACCGGCTGGGGTCACGGCCTGCACCCGGATCCTCTCGGTGCCGGGAAAATACTCAAAGAGCCGGAAGTCGATCCGGTTGAGGAGTTCTGGCCGCTCACAATGAAACTCCCACAGCCCGGTGAATTCTGCATGGTCATGATTATGTTTGTGCTCATGCCCGTGTTGGTGGTCGTGCCCGTGGGGATCGCCATGCCCGTGGCGCTCTTCATGTTCATGGCTATCCCCATGCCCATGTCCATGTTGATGATCGAGATCAAAATCCGAACCGATCTCGGCTCGCACCAGCCGGCAACGGGCGGCCGGGGGCAGGGCGAAAAGTTTTTCGCCCTGGGCCAGCAGGTCTTTGGCCTCGCGGATGGCCTGGCGCTGTTCGTGGGTTCGGGGCTGGTGCTCAAAGCCCACCAGGTTGAAGCCGGGGCTGACCATGTCGATGATCAGCAGAGAATCTTCCGCAATCAGGTTGATTTCCGCCAGTCCGTGGACATGTGCCCCCAGCCCGCTGCCATGGTCATGATCGTGGCCATGGTCGTGGCCGTGGCTGTCATGGTCATGGGTATGGTGGCTATGGCCGGGGGGCTTTTCATGGTGGCCCTGGGCGTCGTTATGGGCGACCACCGGCTGGGCCTGGAGCAGCAGCAGGCCGACCGCCAACCCCAGCATTTGCCGCAGAAAAAGTTTTTTTCCTTTCCGTTTGTTGGCAACAAGCATGTTGGTATTACCTTTTGGAATCAAAACATACCCCGTAACTTGCAGGCTGTATAAAAACAAGGCAATCAAGCACGGGGCGCGGGGGTGATATTGTTGTGGAACAGACCGTAATGGCTTTGAAAATGCCTCTTGGCTCAAAAAGGCACATCGTCGCCGATGGGCGGTTCAGGCGGTGGCGGTTCATCCATAAACTGGTTGCCGGAATCTCCCCCGGCCCCGCGGGGTGAGAGCATTTTCATTTCCCGGGCGACGATTTCCGTGGTGTAGCGGTCGTTGCCGTCCTTGTCCTGCCATTTGCGGGTCTGGATCCGGCCTTCAATGTACACCCGGGAACCCTTGGACAGGTACTCGCCGCAGATCTCGGCCAGTCGCTTGAAGGTTACGATCCGGTGCCATTCGGTCAGTTCCTCTTTGCTGCCGTCTTGTTTTTTCCACACTTCGGTGGTGGCGATACGGAAGGTGGTAACGGCGTCGCCGCTCTGCGAGTAGCGCACCTCCGGATCGGCGCCCAGGTTGCCGATAAGAATGACTTTATTGATCATGGAACACCTCACTGGCTGGCTGAAGGAATGTTGTGGCAAACGACCGGCAGCACCGCCGGGAGCGGCGAAGGGCAAGGCTTGCGCACAAAAGTGCACATTAACCTTTCTGCTCGCTGCGGTGTTACAAAACGTTTGCAGACCGTTGGATCAACAGGTTACAAAACTTGTTGCACGGTTACCAAAAAAAAAGTCCGGCCATTCTAGAAATTACCGCCGGGCTTGTCAACTTCTATCAAGTTGATGCTGCAATTTCAACGGCGGCCCGGGCGGCGGTGTCTAGCATGGCCGGCAGGCCGCCTTTTTCCTCCGGGGTGTGGCCGAACACCTGGCGCCAGATTTGATCGTTTTCCATGCAGAAATAGATGCAGGTGTGGGGGGCGGCCCGGCGGTTCAACTCGTCGATGAGCAGTTGGTACATCCGGGTGCGCCGGGGGCGGAAATAGCGGAATTTGCCGTCCAGCCCAGGCACAAACTCCTCGTGGATAAAGGTGGCACCGGGGAAGCGGCTGCCGATTACCCCTTTGAGGGCGGGCAGGAAACGAAAGGCCCCCAGGCTGATCCAGGCAATACTGGTTGCCGGCACCGCTTGATACAGGCGACGGATGGTTTCCCGGTAGCCCTCTTCCCAGCCGGGGTGATCAATGATGGGGTCGAAATGAAAGGCCAGGGGGTAGCCCAGGTCGGCGCAGTGGGCGGCGGCGGTGAGCCGGGTGTCGAGATCGGCGGTGTGCAGCTCCAGCCGGTGCATAACCTCGGCGCTGTTCAGTGACCAGGCCATCACGGTACGGCCGTTGTGGCCGGACGCCGGCAGGTGGTCCAGCACCACCGCCTTGGATTTCAACTCCAGCACGGCATTGCTTTTGGTCGCCATGTATCGGATCAGCCGGGCGCTCAGGCCGGTAAGGCGGTCCAAGGCCATGCTGTCGGTGAACTCGCCGGTGCCGATGCGGTAAAATGAGCGCTCCGGCTCTGCCCCAGCCTGCCGGGCGGTGGCCTGGTCCAGGGTTTCATCAAGCTCCCGGAACAGGTCATCGATATTAACGTAGAAGCTCAACCAGGGGTTGTTGAGATAGGCCTGGAGGATGCAGTAGGCGCAATCCATGGGGCAGCCCGCCCCTATGTTGAGCACCTGGTAATCGCAGCAGCGGTAATTGCGGGTGGCGGGGCAGGGCTTTAAAAATCGGCCCCGGTTGCGGCCCAGGTGCAGGATGCGTTTACCATGGGTAAGGCTCTGAGGGTAAGGGGTAAGGTCCGGCGCCGGCTCGGCGCCGTCGGGAATGACGGTAAGCGGCAGATCACCAGCCCGGGCGAGAATTTCCCGGGTAAGCGGCAGATCAAGGCAGGATTCCTCAACCCGCAGCGAGGTGAGCCGCCGGCTGGGGTCGTCAGCCGGCAACTCGTCGAAGGTGTTCACTTATTTTCGCCCTTGCGGTTTTCCACGTGGCGGGCGGCGGCCTGGGCGGCTATGCAACCGTCGGCGGCGGCGGTGATGATCTGTTTGACGTATTTCTCCCGCAGGTCGCCCACCACAAAGATTCCGGGCAGGTTGGTTTCACACTTGTCGTCGGTGATCACGTAGCCGTCGGCGTTCATTTTGGTGCCGGCGGGCACCAGCTTGTTGTCCGGCACAAAACCGATGAAGACAAAAACCCCGTCGCAGGCCAGTTCGCTGCGGTCGCCGTTTTGGGTATCTTCCAGGGCCACTCCGGTCACCCCCTGCCCGTCGGCCATGATGGCGGTAACCACGGCGTTTAAGTGGAGCCTGATATTATCTTCCTTTTGCACCCTTTTTTGCAGGATCATGCTGCCCCGGAAGGCCTCGCGGCGGTGGACCAGGTGTACCTGGCCGGCGATTTTGGCCAGGTAGAGGGATTCCTCCAGGGCGGTATCGCCCCCGCCAACCACCACCACGGTTTTGTTGCGGAAGAAAAAGCCGTCGCAGACCGCGCAGTAGGAGACCCCTTTGCCGTAATTTTCGTCCTCGCCCGGCACCTCAAGCTTGCGGGGACTGCCGCCGGCGGCGATGATCAGGGCATAAGCGGCCAGGGAACGGCCGTCTGCCAGGTGAACCAGGTGATAACCCAGGCAGGGTTCTATCTGCCGTACTTCCTGCTGTTGGATTTCCAGCCCGTAGGAGCTTACGTGGTCGGCCATGGCGGTGGCCAGTTCGGCCCCACCGATGGATTCGGTGCCGGGCCAGTTTTCCACCATGTCGGTGTTGTTCATCTGGCCGCCGGGCACCCCTTTTTCAAGGAGCACGGTGTCCAGTGCCGCCCGCTGGGCGTAGATGCCGGCGGTCAGCCCGCCGGGGCCGCCGCCGATGATAATCAGGTCATGGAGGTGAAAATCACCGCTGTTTGGATAACTTGACGGCTTGGGGCAGCTCATGTTCGTTTTTTCGATACCCATGGTTTGCACGATAAGTTTTAGTGGTTCAAAGTTCCTACAACCAACCCTTGCGTTTGAAATAATAAAGCATCCCGCCGGCCACCGCGAGCATTAAAGCCAGCACCAGGGGGTAGCCGAACGTCCAGCCCAGCTCGGGCATGTTCCAGGGGCTGGCCTCGGGGTCGAAATTCATGCCGTAGACCCCGGCGATGAAGGTCAGGGGAATAAAGATGGTGGCAAACATGGTCAACACCTTGATGGCCTCGTTCATGCGGTTGCTCAGGCTGCCAAGGTAGATGTCCAGCAAACCGGCGGTGATGTCCCGGTAGGTTTCCACCGTGTCGATCACCTGGATGGTGTGGTCGTACAGGTCTTTCAGGTAAATATTGATGGCCGGGTCAATCAGTTCGGTTTCATCGTGGCGCAGCAGGCTGTTTAATATCTCGCGCATGGGCCAGACCGATTTGCGCAGCAGGATCATCTCCCGCTTGAGACGGTGGATTTTTTCCGCATTTTCCCGGCGGGGGGCGCTGAGCACCTCCTCTTCCAGGGTTTCGATCTCCTCTCCCAGATTTTCCAGGGTTTGAAAGTAGCTGTCCACCACTGCGTCCAGTAGAGCGTAGGCCAGGTAATCAGGCCCCATGGTGCGGATTTTGCCCTTGCCGCTGTTAATGCGGTGGCGGACCCCGGCGAAAATCGGGGTGGGGCTTTCCTGGAAGGTGAGCAGAAAGTTTTTTCCTAAAATTATGCTGATCTGGTCTGAAGCCAAGGCGCCGCGCGCCTGGTCGTAGGTCTGGGTCCTGGCCACCAGAAATAGGTAGTCGTCGAAAATATCCAGTTTTGGTCGCTGGGTGGTGTTGCAGATGTCTTCCACGGTCAGGGGGTGCAGTTTAAAGCAGGCGGAAACCTTTTCGATGATGTCCACATGGTGCAAGCCGTCGACGTTGATCCAGCTTACTCCCTCCCGGTCATGGTAAAACCGGCACTGTTCGGCCTTTTCCGTGGTCTCTTCCCGGCAGCCGTGCCGGTCGTAGTGCAACACCGTAATGTTGACCCGCTCGGTCTTGCGTTCGCCGACATGGATCGGTGTGCCTGGCGGCAGCCCGGCCTTGAGGGGGGCATTGCCCAGTACCCGGGCAATGATCCCGGAGTTGTAAGCACTCATGGGGCACCCTGTGGCCGGATGTCGGAGGCTTGCCTGATACCTGGCAGTTCAAATTTGTCGCGGACCATGGCTGACTGATACCATCATTTATCTGCTGCAAGCAAGCCCAAATTGTCGTAGAGTCTGCGCTGGCATTAAAGCGATAGCGTAAGCGTTCACCAGGGGTACTAGCATACCGGTATAACGGGCCGTAAGCGTTCAGCAGTGCCGCAGGTTCGGGCAAGCAGCCAGGCGCAGCGTACCCCCTGTACGTAAGCCTGGCTGATCGCCCGAAGATGCGGTGCGGCTGAACGCTTACGCGGTAGTGGAGATGACAAAGGAGTGGTGCAATGACCTCGAGTATTGATGCTGGTTGGCGGCAACAGCTTTATCAGTGGATCGAACAGCGGTGGGTGCAGCAGGCGGTGATCGGGGTGATTATCGCCAACGCGGCGATTCTTGGCTTGGAGACCGTGCCCCGGGTCAACGAGCCTTACGGCGATCTGCTCTATACCCTGGACCGGTTGTGTCTGACCATCTTTGTGGTGGAACTCACCGTGGCCATGATCGCCATGGGGCCGGCCCGGTTTTTCCGCGATCCCTGGCGGGTGTTTGACTTTGTCGTGGTGGGCATCGCCCTGGTTCCGGCCACCGGCGCCTTTTCGGTGCTGCGCAGTCTGCGGGTGCTGCGGGTGTTGCGGCTGGTGTCGGCCTCGCCCCGGATGCGCAAGGTGGTTGCCGCCCTGCTGCAGGCCATTCCCGGTTTAAGCTCGATTGCGACCTTGCTGCTGCTGATCTTTTACGTGGCGGCGGTGATGAGCACCAAGCTGTTCGGCGAGCACTTCCCGGAGTGGTTCGGCTCCATCGGCGCCTCCATGTATACCCTGTTCCAGGTGATGACCCTGGAAAGCTGGTCCATGGGTATTGTCCGCCCGATACTCGCCGAGTTTCCCTATGCCTGGCTCTTTTTCGTGCCCTTTATCATGGTGGCCACCTTCACCATCCTCAACCTCTTCATCGCCGTCATCGTCGAGGCCATGCAAAGCCAGGCCCAGGCCGCCCAAGCCGAACAGATGCACGAAATTGAAGCCCTGGCCGAGGAAAAGGAATCGGCCCTGCATCGGGACATCGACAAATTGCGAGATGAGATCAGGGAGCTTAAGGCGATCCTGGCCCAGCAGCGCTGACGCGGCCTGCCGCGTTCCGGCTATCGTAATCGTTCACCAGGGGTACTAACCTGCCGGTTTAACGGGCTGTAATCGTTCAGCAGTGCCGCAGGTTCGGGCAAGCAGCCAGGCGCAGCGTACCCCCTGTACGTAAGCCTGGCTGATCGCCCGAAGATGCGGTGCTGCTGAGCGATTACCGGCTATCTCCTCTTCAGGGCTTCGATCCTTTCTTCAAGCGGCGGATGAGTCATGAAGAGGCGTTTGAGGCCCTGGCCTATGCCGCCGGAAATGCCGAATGCGGCCATCTGGTCGGGCAGGTGGGGCTGGTCCACGTTGCGCTTAAGTTTTTCCAGGGCCGCCACCATTTTATCGCGACTGGCCAGCCGAGCGCCGCCGGCATCGGCCCGGAACTCACGCTGGCGGCTGAACCAGAAGACAATGGTGCTGGCCAGGATACCGAAAACCACCTGGGCGACGATGGCGGTGATGTAAAAGCCCGGGCCATGGCCCTGTTCGGTCTTGAAAACCACCCGGTCCACCAGGTGGCCCACCACCCGCGAGGCGACGATGACGAAGGTGTTGACCACCCCCTGGATCAGGGCCAGGGTAATCATGTCGCCGTTGGCCACGTGGCTGACCTCGTGGGCCAGAACCGCTTCCGCCTCATCCCGGTTCATGGCCCGCAGCAGCCCGGTGCTCACCGCCACCAGGGCTTTGTCGCGGCGGGCGCCGGTGGCAAAGGCGTTGACATCCGGGGCGTCGTAAATGGCTACCTCCGGCATGCCGATACCGGCCACCCGGGCCTGGTTTTTCACCGTCTCCACCAGCCAGGCCTCGGCCTCGTTGCGCGGGGTGGTGATTACCTGCGCCCCGGTGAGGCGTTTGGCGGTCCACTTGGAGATGGCCAGCGAGATAAAGGAACCGCCAAAGCCGAAGACGGCGGCAAAGATGATCAGGTTGCGCATATCCAGCCCGGTCCCGGTTTCATCCAGGATCCGGCCTACCCCCAGCAGGCTCAGGACAATACTGAGCACCAGGACAATGGCCAGGTTGGTGGCGATAAAGAGTGCAATCCTTTTCATGCTGCTTCCTCCAAGACTACTGTTCGATTATACCGTCTTTGATAGTGATGGTGCGGCCGGCCCGTTCGGCCAGCTCCGGGTTATGGGTGATCATGATCACCGTCAGCCCATTCTGATGCAGTTTGTGCAAAATATCAAAAATTTTCTCACTGTTGGCCGAATCCAGGTTGCCGGTGGGTTCGTCGGCCAGGATCACTTCCGGATCGTTGACCAGGGCGCGGGCGATGGCGGTGCGCTGCATTTCGCCGCCGGAAAGCTGGGCCGGCACATGGTGCAGCCGCTCCCCCAGGCCCACCGCTCGGGCCAGCTCCTCGATCCGCCCCGGCGCCGGCTTGCTCTTGCTGAACATCAAGGGCAGGGCGATGTTATCGAGCACGCTCAGGCCCGGTATCAGATAGAACTGCTGAAATATAAAACCGATTTTGTTGCGGCGCAAGGTCACCAGCTCCGATTCCCGCATCTTATCCACCCGCAGGCCGTCAAAGTGCATTTCGCCGCTGCTGGGCAGATCCAGGCAGCCCAGAATGTGCAGCAGGGTGGTTTTGCCGGCCCCGGAAGGTCCGATGACCGAGACAAATTCCCCGGCCTGAATTTCCAGGTCAATTCCCCGCAGCGCCCGCACTTCCTCGGCCCCACGGCGATATTTCTTTTCCACGTTTTTCAGTTTGATCATCTTTTGGGCTTCCTTAAAGCTGGGCTAGCTCTTAATGGCTTCAATGGGGTTGATGCGGGAGGCCTTCCAGGCCGGATAGAGCCCGGCGACCAGGCCCACCACCAGGGCAAAACCCACGCAGGCCAGGGCCAGGGTCGGGTCGAAACTCAGCATGTCGCCGCCGGGCACGTAGGGCATGATCCGGCGCACGTAATTTTCAATCAGTTGCGCCCCCACGGTGGCAATGGCGATCCCCGCCGCGCCGCCGACAATGGTGAGAATGGTGGTTTCCTTGAGGATAATCTGGAACACGTTCCAGCGGGAGGCCCCGATGGCCCGCATCATGCCGATTTCCTGGGAACGCTCGAACACCGCCATGAGGATCGAGTTCATCACCCCCACCGCCCCGATCACCAGCGCCACCAGGGCAATGGCCAGGCTCAGCGACTTGGCCGAGGCGGCCACGTTGGCCACCGAGTTCATCACCTGGCTCATGGTGACAATCTGGATGCCGGGCATCTCCTCTTCCAGTTGGTTAATGATACTGCCCATCCGCTCGGGAGCGCTCACCTTGACCCCGATGGCGGTGGCGCCGTCGGGGTTGTCCATCAGCCGTTGGGCGGTGCCGATGTCGAGATAGACAAAAGCGTCGTCCTGGCTGTTGGTCCGCTCGAGGATGCCGGTGACGATGAAGGTTTCATCCACGGCGGGATAACGGAATTCATCCCCCAGGCGCAGCCCGGCATGTTCGGCCACATCGTAGCCCAGCAGCAGTTCGTTGGGGGCGGTGGGAATTTCGCCGCTGATCCGCCAGTCGGGCTTGATCTCCCGCAGTACTTCCATTTCCACCCCGTAGATCAGATCAATGCGGTGCCGGTCCGGGTTGGGCAACTGGGCCACCAGGATCGGGGTGGCCAGCTCCACCCCGTCGATTTTGCGGACATCATCAATGACCCCGGCATCGAGATACTTGGGCACCACCGCGCCGTGCAGCACCAGGGCCGCCACCTCATGGGCGCAGCCCACCGGCACCACCATGAAGTGCAGCCCGGTGGCCTGCAGCTCCCGGGCCAGGCCCTGGTCAAAGCCGCGGTTGAAGGAAAAAACCGAAAAGAGCACCCCCACGGCGGCGGCAATCCCCAGCATGGTCAAAAAGCTGCGGGTGCGATGTCGCAGCAGGTTCTGGACCGAAAGTTTCAGCATGCCGCTCATATGGTTTCCACCCCTTGGGCAATCAACAGCAGGTTGTTCTGGAAAGTGGTCACGGTGCCGGTGGCCATTACCCGGCGGCCGGGCATGGGCGGCAACTCGAAGTTGTTGGTGGAAAGATCGATATAGATCTGGGCGGTTTCATCCCGGAGGACAAACCAGCAGCCGTTGGACTCGCACTGGGTGTAAACCGTTCCCTGCACGGTGACTTTCTGGTTCAGCAACTGTGGCTGCAGAAAGATATCCTGTACCGCCACCCGGGGGGCGCTGGGGTCGACCCCTTCACCGTAGGTTTCCTTGCCGCAGCCGCTCAGCAGCAGGCCCATAAACAGCAGGGCCAGAAGCATCGGGACCCAGGGCCGCCTGGTCGTTTTGTTGACTCTTTTCATGTGCTGGTTCTCCATATTTTCCATATTAGTTACCCGGTTGTGAGCCGGCTGCTAAAAAAGCTGTTGGGGGACTTGAGATACCTAGTGGAAGACAGAATGTAAACAGAATTGTTCCTTAAAAAAAGGTTGTACATTGTGGTAAGCCGGAAAAACGGCTTTATGCTTTAAGATCTTCAAAATCGCGGCGAATTTCTGCCAGTCTGCGGCGGTAGCCTTCTGCGTCGCCATATTCCACAAATTTGTGATAACGGCCATGGATGGCTGCCGTGCGGCGGGCATGTTTGATGGGGCACCAGTACTGTTCGGTGCGGGCGGCGATCTCGCGGGTGTAGGCGATCAGGCCGTTGACGTAGCCGCAGTAAGCACAGTTGAGCTTTTCAATGATGTTGAGATAGCGCAAAGCGTGGCGGTCGATGACAATGTAATCCCGCCGCCGCACCTTGGGGATGCCGTAAATGGGAAAGCAGACGGCGTGGTAAATAGTGATGAAAATATCGAGCAGCACCGCCGGCAGCAGGCAGGCCCAGATTACCGGTGCAGTGATGATCACCAGCAACCTTGATTCATACAGGAACCGCCGGACCGATTGCATCAACTGCCGGTGGCGCCGCTTGGCTTCGCTGGAGAAGATCACCTTGCGGTTTTTGATCTGGTAGGCGAATTCCTTTTCCTTGCGCTGAATTTCTTCGGTAAGTTCCTGCTCAAGAGCTTTGATTCTCTCCAGCAGTTCCTGGATATGATTTTTCATCAAGCGACCTTTTTTAGGCATTAAACCTTGCAGCTAAAAAGCTGGTGGCATGCGTATCCCTCAAACCGAAGGACGAGGGGTAACCTTGACAACGGGCGAAACCTAAGTGATGGCCGGGCAAGTTGCAAGTTTTACGTTGACTACCCCCCCTTGACAAGGGTTGGGGTAACCTTTACCCTGTCCGGTTTTTACCGCCGTTTGGGTGGCAGCATAAAGTCAAAGGAAACATTAAAAAGTACAACAAACAGGGAGTTGAGTCGTGAAGCAGGAGGGCGTGGAGTTGCGGCGCGAGGTTTACCGGCAGGATGTGGAAAAAATGGCCGACTGGATGGCTGACCGGGAGGTCACCGAATACCTCAATGAAGATCAGAACATCGACGGTGAGTTGAAAAACCTGCTATCCAGCTCACAACTGCCTATTTATTCGCCTCACTTTAATCGTAACGGCAGTTTTTTTCTGGTCACCTTGCCATCCCGGGGCCCCATTGGTTTTGTTCGGCTGGTACCCAAAAGAGAGCAGGCGGAGGTGGTGGTGGTGATTGGTGAACGGCGCTGCTGGAGCCAGGGTTACGGGCGTCAGGCCATCTTTCAGGCGGCTCGGTACGCCTTTTTTGAATGGCGCAAGGAGCGGGTGGTGGCCACCATTCACCGGGAAAATCAGCGCTCGAAAAAGGTGTTTAAGAAGGCGGGGTTCCGTAAAGCGGAAAGGCTGGCCACCGAAACCCGCTACACCTTGCCGGTGGAAAAATTCCACAGCGTCAAATAAAATTGATGTTACCGGGGTTGCGGCTTTTTTGCTTGACTTTGCCGGTGCGTAAACCGATACTACCCGGGTGGTCGTTGTTTTGCCGTCAGATGGCGGTGGCCCAAGCGGCAGACATTTTTTTTTAAGCTAACCCAAAGCCAGCGAGAGAGACGTGTCCAATCCCAATCTGATCACCTGTATCGTCCAGCGTGGAGATGCCGATAAGGTCGTGGCCGCAGCCATTAAGGCCGGGGCCGAAGGTGCCACCATCTATTATGGCCGCGGAACCGGGATACGCCAGCAGCTTGGTTTGGCCGGTCGCTTCATTCGGCCGGAAAAAGAGATTATCTTGATTGTGACCCGGATCGAGGAAACCGATGCGGTGTTCAATGCGGTGGTCAAGGCCGCCAAGTTGGAAGAAAAGGGGCGGGGATTCGCTTTTTTGCATAAACTCGATCGCGCCGTGGGCTTTTTATAAAAAACACCAAGGCCCTGCCGCATCACCGGCGGAGTTGAAGCGCGGATGCTGAAAATTCTTTCTTTTTTTACACTGATCTGGGTAGCCGCCCGGTTTGTCTACGGGTTGGACTTTGCCCCGCTGCTGGAATTGCTGGAGCAGTTCATCGTGGCGCATAACTACCCGCTGCAGGCTGCCGGGGTGCTGGTGGCCCTTTGCCTGCCCGGCATTACGCGCACCTTCGAGGGGTTGGGGCTTTATTCCCTGATGTATTCCCTGGCCAGGCTCTTCTTCTTTTTGAGTACCATTCTGGTCTGCCTGGTGTCGTTGGCGGCGGTTTTGTTCTGGTTCGATCTCGGGGTTAATCTCTGGGCCATGCTGGGCCTGATCGCCGCTTTACCCATCCTGATCGCCGGCAGTGCCGCTTTCAGCCTGCACATCGCCGATTTCAACTATCCGGTTAAGGCCTCCCTGGTGCCGCTGCTGATGCTTGCCGGACTTTCCGCTTTTGTTGTTTTCCTGGCAGCCTACTACGGCATTTGAAAGCGCTGAGCGGGGTCTTTGGTTTAATCATTTTTCAGCCCATCAAAGTCTCGTCTGCCGGCTTTTGAACAGGGCCTTTTCCACCTCCACCAGCACGAAGAGCAGGAGACCAAAGGCCAGGATGCGGCCCCAGTCTTCAAGCCCGATGGGGGCGGTACCGAAGAGGAACTGGGCCGGCGGGGCGTAGGTGAAAAGTCCCTGCAGGACGATCAGAACCCCAATGGCGATCAGCACCGGCCGGCTGCCCAGCAACCCCTCGCGGTTGCATACCGGCTCCAGAATGTAACGGCTGTTGAACAGGTAAAAAAGCTGGCCCATCACCAGGGTGTTGATGGCCACGGTGCGGGCGACCTCCACCGCCACCTCCTGCCGCTCCATCCACAGAAAATGGCCGAAAGTGCCGGCCACCAGCAAAGCGGAGACAAAAACCACCCGCCAGATCAAAAAGCCGGTGATAATCGGGGTTTCCGGCGGGCGCGGGGGGCGTTTCATAACGCCGGGCTCGGTGGGCTCGAAGGCCAGGGCCAGGGCCAGGGTGACGGCGGTGACCATGTTCACCCACAGCACCTGCACCGGGGTCAGCGGCAGGGTCAGGCCCAGCATAATGGCGGCGACAATGGTGAAGGCCTGGCCGCCGTTGGTGGGCAGCAGGAAGAGAATCGCCTTGCGCAGGTTGTCGTAGACCGTGCGCCCTTCTTCCACGGCATGGGCGATGGAGGCGAAGTTGTCGTCGGCCAGCACCATTTCCGCCACCTCCTTGGTGGCCTCGGTCCCCTTGATGCCCATGGCGATGCCCACGTCGGCGCGTTTCAGGGCCGGGGCGTCATTGACCCCGTCGCCGGTCATGGCCACCACCTGCCGGTTGGCCTGGATGGCCCGCACCAGGCGCAGCTTGTGCTCCGGGGTGGCCCGGGCGAAAACATCCACCTCGCGCACCATTTGCACCATTTCCTCATCGGAGGTCTGCTCCAGTTGCTGGCCGGTGACCACCCCTCCCGCGGTCTGGATATTCAGCTCTTCGGCGATGGCTTTGGCGGTCACGCCGTGGTCGCCGGTGATCATCTTCACGTCGATCCCCGCCTCCCGGCACTGCTGGACCGCTTCAATGGCCTCGTCCCGGGGCGGGTCGATGATGCCGCACAGCGCCAGCATGGTCAGGCCGCCGTCTTCAATGTCGGAAAACTCCAGGGCGTTATGGTCCGTCTCGACCTCCTTGGTGGCCACGGCCAGCAAGCGCTGCCCCCTGGCGGCGATGGTCTCCATCTGCTGCTGCCAGCGGTCCTGGTCGATCTCCCGGTCGCCGTCGCTGGTGCGCTCCTGGGCGCAGACCGCCAGCACCCGCTCGGGGGCGCCTTTAAGATAAAGAAATCGGTGCTGGTTTTCATGGTGATGGTGCAGGGTGGCCATGAATTTGTAGGAGGACTCAAAGGGAATCACGTCATCCCGGGGAAAGAATTCATTGAGCTGCTTCTGGTTAAGCCCGGCCTTGAGGGCGGCGGTGACCAGGGAACCTTCGGTGGGGTCGCCCTCCAGTTTCCATTGCCCCTCCTGCTGTTGCAGCTCCGCGTCGTTGCACAGCAGGATGCCGCGCAGGGCCTCGGCCAGCACCGGTTGCTCATCGGGGTTGATGTCCTGGCCGTCCAGAGCAAAGCCGCCGTGGGGCTCGTAGCCCACGCCGCCGATCTCGAAGGTTTGGTCGGCGGTGACCATGCTTTTCACGGTCATCTCGTTGCGGGTCAGGGTGCCGGTTTTGTCCGAGCAGATGGTGGTCACCGAGCCCAGGGTTTCCACCGCCGGCAGGCGGCGAATGATGGCGTTGCGCGCCGCCATGCGCTGCACCCCGATGGCCAGGGTGATGGTCATGATGGCCGGCAGACCTTCGGGGATGGCCGCCACGGCCAGGCTGACCGCGGCCAGGAAAGTCTCCATCAAATCATAGTCGCGCAGCCAGTAGCCGAAGGCGAAAGTAAAGCCGGCCAAGGCGATAATGACCACCGACAACCAGCGCCCGAAGATCGCGATGTCGCGCAGCAGCGGCGTGGTCAGGGTTTCCACCTCGCCCAGCATGGTGGAAATTCGCCCGATCTGGGTGTCGGCCCCGGTGGTCACCACCACGCCCCGCCCCTGGCCGAAGGCCACCAGGGTGCCGTAGAAGGCCATGCCGGTCCGGTCGCCCAGATCGGCCGCTTCCTCCACCGGCTCGGTTTTTTTATCAACGGCCACCGATTCGCCGGTGAGCACCGCTTCGTCAATTCGCATGTTATGGGTGCGCAGCAGGCGCAGATCGGCGGGCACCCGGTCTCCGGCCTGCAGGTAAACAATGTCGCCGGGGACCAACTCTTCGGCGGGCACGGTGCGCCGCTGCCCGTCGCGCAGGGCCATGGCCTTGGGCGAGAGCATGTTGCGGATGGCGTCCAGGGCCTGTTCCGCCTTGCCTTCCTGGATGAAGCCGATGACGGCGTTGATCAGCACCACCCCCAGGATCACCCCGGTGTCCACCCAGTGCTGCAAAAAGGCGGTGCCCGCGGCCGCGGCGATGAGGATATAGATCAGTACATTGTGGAACTGGAGCAGGAAACGCTTGAGCGGCCCGGTCCGCTCCGGTTGGGGCAGGCGGTTGGGGCCGAAGCGTTCCAGCCGCTGCCGGGCCTCGTCGGCGCCGAGGCCACGGTCGGAGACTTCCAGGCTGGTCAGTACTTGCTGCGTGTCCTGGCTGTGCCAGGGCGTGTCGGGGGGTGAGGGGTTCATGGGAGCAATCTCTTGATCATGATTTTTTCAGCTTCAACGATTATAAACACCAGCAGGCCGAAAAGTAAAATCCGCCACCAGTGCTCCGCGGGGATGGCGGTGGTGCCGAACAGGGCGTTCATAAAGGGGGCGAAGGTAAAGGTCAACTGCAGGATAATCAATATCCCGATGGCGGTCCACATGGCCCGGGAGCGGAAGACCTCCAGGCCGATCAGCACCGGCTGGTGAATCAGGCGCAGGTTCAGCAGGTAAAAGGCCTGGCCGGCCACCAGGGTGTTGATGGCCACGGTGCGGGCCAGCTCCAGGGAGGCCCCGGCCACCTCTTCCATCCAGACAAAGTGCCAGAAGGTGCCGGCCCACAGCAGCAGCGCCACAAAAGGAATGCGCCAGAGCATAAAGCCGGAAATCAGCGGTGCGTCGGGGGAGCGGGGCGGGCGCTTCATCACCCCCGGCTCGGCGGGCTCGAAGGCCAGCGCCATGGCCAGGGTCACCGAGGTCACCATGTTGACCCACAGCACCTGGACCGGGGTCAGCGGCAGGGTGTAACCCATGATAATGGCCATGATGATGGTCAGCGACTGGCCGGCGTTGGTGGGCAGGGTGTGCAGGATGGCCTTGCGGATATTATCGTAAACCGTGCGCCCTTCCTCCACCGCGTGGGCGATGGAGGCGAAATTGTCGTCGGCCAGCACCATCTCGGCGGCCTCCTTGGCCGCCTCGGTCCCTTTCCGGCCCATGGCGACCCCCACATCGGCCCGTTTGAGGGCCGGGGCGTCGTTGACTCCGTCGCCGGTCATGGCCACGATGCGCCCCTCTTTTTGCAGCGCTTCCACCAGGCGCAGTTTGTGTTCCGGGGTGGTGCGGGCAAAAACCCCGGCCCGCCGGGCGGCCTCCCGCAGGGCCGCCTCATCCATCCCTTCCAACTCATGGCCGGCGATGGCGGTGATGCCGTTGCCCATGCCCAGTTGCTCGCCGATGGCCCGCGCGGTGACCAGATGGTCGCCGGTGATCATCTTCACCGCTATTCCCGCCTCGCGGCACTGGCTGACGGCATAGACCGCCTCTTCCCGGGGCGGGTCGATGATCCCCAGCAGCGCCAACAGGGTGAAACCGCCGGTTTCCACTTCCCGGTAGGTCAGTTCGCGCCGGTCCGGCTCGATCTCGCGGGTGGCCACCGCCAGCAGCCGTTCTCCCCGGGCGGCGGTTTCTTCCATGTATTGCTGCCAGGCGGCGGGGTCGAGGGGGGTATGGCCACCGTCAGCGGTGCGCTGGTGACGGCACAGTTCCAGCACCCGCTCCGGCGCCCCTTTGAGCAGCACCCGGCCATGTCCTTGATGATCATGGTGCAAAGAGGCCATGAATTTATGATCCGAGTCAAACGGAATCACGTCGGTGCGCGGCAGGTGCTCCTGCTCGGTGTGGGTGACCAGCCCCGCCTTGCAGGCTGCAGTGATCAGTGCGCCCTCGGTGGGGTCACCCTCCATGACCCAGGCGCCCTCACGTTCATGGAGCACCGCATCGTTGCACAAAAGCCCGGCCCGCAAGCTCTCTATAAGCACCGGGTGGTCGTCCGGCTCCACGTCCTTGCCGGCCAGCAGGAAACCGCCGCGGGGGTCATAGCCCACCCCGGTGACTTCAAAACGCTGCCCGGCGGTGATCACGGTCCGGACGGTCATCTCGTTGCGGGTCAGGGTGCCGGTTTTGTCCGAGCAGATGGTGGAAACCGAGCCCAGGGTCTCCACCGCCGGCAGGCGGCGGATAATGGCGTTGCGTTTGGCCATTTTCTGTACCCCGATGGCCAGGGCAATGGTCATGATGGCGGGCAGGCCTTCGGGGATGGTGGAGACGGCCAGGCTGACCGCTGCCAGAAACATTTCATCCAGCGGATAACTTTGCACCCAGTAGCCGAAGGCGAAGGTGGCGGCGGAGATGGTAATGATCACCAGCGCCAGCCAGCGGCCGAACTGCTCCATCTGGCGCACCAGCGGGGTTTGCAGGCTGTGCACCTCGCCAAGCATCCGGGAGATCTGGCCGATCTCGGTGTGAGCGCCGGTGGCCACCACCACCCCCACTCCCCGCCCGAAGGCCACCAGGGTGCCGGAGAAGGCCATGCAGGAGCGATCGCCCAAAGCGGCGTCCGTTGCCACCGGTTCCACCGCCTTGTCCACCGGTACCGATTCCCCGGTGAGGGCCGCCTCTTCGATCCGCAGGTTCTTCACCTCCAGCAGGCGCAGATCGGCGGGTACCCGGTCACCCGCCTGCAGGTGCACAATATCGCCGGGCACCAGCTCGCCGGCCGGCACCTCCCGGCGCTGGCCATGGCGGACCACCACGGCCATGGGCGAGAGCATGTCGCGGATGGCATCCAGGGCCTTTTCCGCCTTGCCTTCCTGAACAAAACCGATGAGGGTGTTGATTAGCACCACCGCCAGGATTACCCCGGTGTCGACCCAGTGTCCCAGCAGAGCGGTGCCCAGGGCCGCCAGCAGCAGAATGTAAATCAGGACGTTGTGGAAATGGCGCAGGAAACGGTGCACCATCCCGGTCTTTTCCGGCGGCGCCAGGCTGTTGGGGCCGTAGCGGGCAAGACGCCGGGCGGCCTCGTCGGCGCTCAATCCCTGGCGCTCGGTGCGCCAGCGGGTAAGGGCTTCCTCCCCGGAGCGGGCGTGCCAGTCGCGGGCGGAGATGCGGTTGTGGGAGTTGCTATCTGTTGCAGTGTTCATCGCCAATACCGGCTCTTGCGTAAGCCATCATAGGGCCTCCCTCCTTACGGTGCCTGGCCCGGCTTGACAGCCCCCGGGGATGGCTTCCCCTGCGTTCTGTCTCAAGTAATGGGCCAGGGCTCATTGATCCGGCTTTCGCTCTGGTAACAAAAATGGTTCCAACTGAATTGTCGTCCGGAAACCGGACAGCGCAGGGTGACCTTTTGTTCATCGATGGCCGCAACTTCCCAGTCACCCCGCCGGGGTCCGGCGGTGATGCGGATCTTCTGTCCGGGGGTAAAGGGATAGGGGGTAAAAAAAATAACCTGGTGGCCTGGCATAAGCGGTTTGACCTCCTGCATTTTAAATGACAACCCCAAAAGGGTTTCAGGGTAGATAGACGATCAGGGCGCCACCCCGCCCCTGGCGCTTTTTCTCCCAGCGGAAGGCGGCTATTTTTTGTTCTGCCTGCAGGGTTGCCAGGGCGGCCTCGGTCACCGGCGGCAGCACCGGCTCCCCTTGGGAGTGCAGGCCTTTACCGGTGATGATGCGCAGAGTGGCCAGGCGCAATTCCCGGCAATGGGTTATGAAGCGTTTGACGGCCTTTTCCGCTTCCGGGGCGGTCAGGCCGTGCAGATCCAGTTCTTCCTGGGGGGGCGGGTACCGCCGCAGTTTTTGCTCCAGTGTGGGCTTTGGGGGGAGCTTTTCGCTTTTGGCCACGTTTTCCAGGTCGTCAAGGTATTGGTCGACCAGCGAGCCAAAACCCTTTTTCGAGGTGGCAGATTGAGAGAAGATGTTGGGGTTTGCAAGGTCGTTTTTGCGGTTGCTCATAAGGCTGATGAGTGCTGCCGGTCGCGGCAACTATGTCATGTTATTTTGTTATAATTGCGACCTTGTAAAAAAAAGTCCGAACAAATAATCACAAGGTGGAAAGAGCATCATTTTTTTATGGTTCGGGGCGTTAGTTCCTGCTATTATGACGTCGCTTGGCTATTCCAGTCAACAGGAGAATTATTAAATTTGTGTGGGGGCTTGTATGGGAAGGAAGCTGCATTTCATAGTTACCAGTGAATATGGCAGAACCCGCTCCTTTTCCATTAAAAAACGGCGTATTATGGCCTTGGGAACGGTGTTTGTCGCTTTGCTGGTGATCAGCGCCGTGGGCTGGCAGGCGGCGGTGGAAAATATTACCTTGCGGGCGAAAAGTGCGGCCGTTAAGTATGAGTTGGCGGCGGTTAAAGAAAAACATCGCCAGATGCTGG
Organism: Desulfurivibrio alkaliphilus AHT 2; assembly: GCF_000092205.1. Classification (GTDB taxonomy): domain Bacteria; phylum Desulfobacterota; class Desulfobulbia; order Desulfobulbales; family Desulfurivibrionaceae; genus Desulfurivibrio; species Desulfurivibrio alkaliphilus. The sequence goes on from NC_014216.1 coordinate 106,928, forward strand.
CTCGAGCGGCGGCCAAGGAAGAACAGCAGCGGCAGACGCTCGACACCGCCATGGAGGAGTTGCGGAAACGCAGTGAAGCCATTGAATCGATCTTGAGCGCTGTAGATATCGATATCGAGATCGGTGAAGGTGAGAGCAACACCGGTGGCCCTTTTATCGGCCTTGATGACGGCACCTACGATGATTTGACCTTCAAGGTCGATCACTACCTGAACTTTCTGGAGTCCATGCCCCTGGGTACCCCGGTCCCCGGCACTCTTACCTCTCCGTTTGGCCGCCGCACCGATCCTTTCACCAGGCAGCCGGCCATGCATGACGGGCTTGATATCCACAACCGGGTCGGGACTAAAATCAAAGCGCCCGCCGCCGGGGTAGTTACCACCAGTAATTACAACAGGTTTAATGGCAACTATCTGGTTATTGATCACGGCAACGGTTTTGCAACCCGCTACCTGCATTTGCAGCGCAGTTTGGTGAAGGCGGGAGAAAGGGTGGAGCGCGGCCAGAAAATAGCCCGGCTGGGAAATACCGGTCGCAGTACCGGGCCGCATCTGCATTACACGATCCTGTACAATGGGGAAGCCATTGATCCTTACCGGTTTGTCCGGGTGGCCTCAGTGCTGGATGGTTCCGTTTCCGCCAGCGGCGGTTCGGTTCGCGGTCAGGAAGTACGTTAAGGGGGAGTCATGGTTTTCTGGCGCAAGAAGAAGGATGATTTGGAAGCCGGGGCGGTCACCAGTATCCTGGGGCAGGAGTTGCAAATGGAGGGCGATGTCTCCTTCAAGGGCAAGCTCCGGCTGGATGGCAGGGTTAAGGGCAATGTGCAGGGTGATTACCTGATTCTGGGTGAAAACGGGGTGGTTAACGGCGATGTGCAGGTTAATACCTTTGTCTGTTCCGGCCGGGTGGATGGTAATGTTAATGCCAAGAAGTTTCAGATTTCCAATCGGGGGGTGATCAACGGCAAGGTCGAGGCTTCCGATTTGGCTGTTGAGTCCGGCGCCGCCCTGAACGGCGAAGTTAAGTCCCGCAGCAAGGAATTGCGACTGGTGCCCGGCACCTCCATTCCCAAGGAGGAGTGGGATGCCCAGGTTAAAGGTGCGGCTTCCGGGGCCTCGGGAGCCAAAAAGGCCGCTGCCGCCGTGGCGGCTGCGGGGAAATCCGGCCAGCAGGAGTCCAGCTCCGCCCCGGACAAGCCCGGTAAGCAGGAGGCCGCTGCCGTGGCCGGGTAAGTAAACACGAAGCACCGCCGGTTATTGAGTTTTTTTATATCGTTAAAGTTTGGTTCTCCGACAGCTATTGGCAGCTATATTTGGTCCGGTTTCTTCCCGATGCCGGGCCTTTTTTTTTATCTTTTAATCTTCCCCCGGCCGATTATCGGTGACCGAGTAAGCGCCCATGGGGCGCTTACCTTGTTATTGTAAGGCCAGGGCCCGGGAGTTGGCCGAAGACTGTAATACCCCCACCTGATCGACATAATCGTAAACCGTGGGCTGTTTGCCGGCGGCCGGGCGGAGAATGCGGCCTACCACCTGGAGCAGGCGACCGGTAAACTTGATGGGGGTGGTGAGGAAGAGCGAGCGCAGGCCCGGGCAGTCAAACCCTTCGCCGATCAGTTGGACGGTGGAAATCAGCACCCGGACCCGGCCTTCCTGGATGGCCGCCACCAGCTCGCTACGTTGCTCCGCCGGGGTGGCCCCGGTCAGTATTTGGCAGTCAACCCCGCGCTGCTCCAGCAAACGGGCCAGTTCCTGGCAGTGCCGGACCCGGTCGCTGACCACCAGGATGGTGCCCGTTTCCGTCGCGCCGTTGCCACCGACCGTGGCCCGGGCTTCCCGGGCGATGTCTTCGGCGATCAACTGATTGCGCTTTTGGTCGGCGGTCAAGGCCTTCATCAGTGCCTGGTAGTTGCCGCGATATAGGTAGCGAAAGGCGGTGGGGCGCTGGATCAGCCGGGCTTTGAGCACCGCCCCGCTGCGCTGCAAATCGCCGGTGTCAATGCGGTGTACCCGGTCACCCAGGTAGAAGTTGATCAGCGGTGTAAGGCCGTCGCGGCGGTAAGCAGTGGCCGACAGGCCCAGCATGTAACGGCAGTCAAAGGCGGTGACCACCTCGGTAAACAGTGATGAGGGCACCCGGTGGCATTCGTCGACGCAGAGTTGCCCGAAAAGCGGCGGCAACTCCCGGGCCATTCGGCGGGCGGAGTTGACGATGGCCACGGTAACGGGCTCGAGCCGGCGGTGCCCGTCGCCCAGCAGGCCGGCTTCAAGTCCCAAAAATTCGCCGATCCTCTCGGACCACTGATAGAGCAGCTCTTTGGTGTGAACCAGCACAATGGTGGGCTGTTGACGGGCGGCGATCACCGCGCAGGCCACCACCGTTTTGCCGGAACCGGTGCCGGCCTCCAGCACCCCGAAGTCCCGGCCTAAAATGGCCTCCCGGGCCTGGTGCTGGTAAGGGCGCAACTCCCCCTGGAAAGCGAACTCCTGCGGGGCGATTTCCCGGCGGCGGTCAATGATTTCCGGGGTCTGTCCCATTTCCTGCCGGCACAGCAGCACCGCCTGCCTGGCCCAGCCGCGGGGAAAGATGAGTGCTTCGCCGCTTTCCTGATAAAAATATAGCTTGGGTGGCAGGTTTTTGCCGACCCAACGGCTGTACTTGCGGGCATCGCGGTACTTGGGGTTATCCAGGGTCAAGCGCTGCTTGATCAGCGCGCGCAGTCCGGCGTTGCCCCCGCTGAGCCGGGCCTGGTGGTCCACAGTCAGAATCGGTGGGATTTGCTGAGATGGTGCCGGTGGCTTATTGCTCATCATGCCGCTAACCATGCAGCAATATTTGTTTTATTTCAAGAGATTAGTGCGGCCGCTGCTACTGGTTGCCAAAAAGGGGTGATTAGGGTTAGAATGCCCGTTTTGTGTTTTGAGGGAAAAGTTATCATAAAGTATTTGCCAAGGGAATAGAGATATGAGCAACCATGAACCGGACAAGATCATCTACTCGATGATCAAGGTAAGCAAGTTTTACGACAAACAGCCAATTCTCAAGGATATCAGCCTCTCTTATTTTTATGGGGCCAAAATCGGGGTCATCGGCATGAACGGCTCCGGTAAATCCTCGCTGCTGCGCATTCTGGCCGGCGAGGATAAGGAGTTCAACGGTGAGACCCATATCTCGCCGGGGTATACGGTGGGTTATCTGGCGCAGGAGCCGCAACTGGACGGCAATCTAACCGTGCGCCAGGTGGTGGAGCAGGGGGTTCAGGAAACGGTGGACCTGGTCAACGAGTTCAACGAGATCAATATGAAGTTCGCCGAACCCATGGATGACGACGCCATGGACAAACTGATCGCCCGCCAGGCCGCGGTACAGGAGAAGCTCGATGCCCTCAATGCCTGGGATCTTGACTCTCGCCTGGAGATGGCCATGGACGCCCTGCGCTGCCCGCCCGGCGATACCACCATCAACGTGCTTTCCGGCGGGGAAAAACGCCGGGTTGCATTGTGCCGCCTGCTCTTGCAGCAGCCGGACATCCTGCTGCTGGACGAGCCCACCAACCATCTCGATGCCGAAACGGTGGCCTGGCTGGAGCATCACCTGCAGCGTTACGCCGGTACCATCATCGCGGTGACCCATGACCGCTATTTTCTGGACAATGTCGCCGGCTGGATTTTGGAGCTGGACCGGGGCCATGGTATTCCCTGGAAGGGCAACTACTCCTCCTGGCTGGAGCAGAAGCAAAAACGCCTGGCCCAGGAGGAAAAACAGGAAAGCGACCGCCGGAAGACCCTGGCCCGCGAGTTGGAGTGGATCAGGATGACCCCCAAAGGTCGCCACGCCAAGGCCAAGGCCCGGATCAACGCCTACGAACAACTGCTGGGCCAGGAGGGGGAAAAACGGGGCCGGGAGTTGGAAATCTACATCCCCCCCGGCCCCCGCCTGGGGAAAACGGTAATCGAGGCCGAGGGGCTGAGCAAATCATTCGGCGAGCGACTGCTTTTTGACAACCTCTCCTTTTCCCTGCCCCCCGGCGGCATTGTCGGGGTGATCGGCCCCAACGGGGCCGGCAAGACCACCCTTTTCAAGCTGATCAACGGCCAGGAGACCCCCGATGCCGGCACCATCAAGGTGGGGGAGTCGGTGCAGCTGGCCAGTGTCGACCAGCACCGCGATGCCCTGAACCCCGAGGATACCATCTGGCAGGCCATTTCCGAGGGCCAGGAGACCATCACCCTGGGCAACCGCGAGGTCAACTCCCGGGCTTACGTGGCCAGGTTCAATTTCTCCGGCAGTGAGCAGCAACGCAAGGTGGGGATGATGTCCGGCGGCCAGCGCAACCGGGTCCACCTGGCCCGGATGCTTAAAAGTGGGGCCAACGTCATCCTGCTGGACGAGCCCACCAACGATCTCGACGTCAACACCCTGCGGGCCCTCGAAGAGGCCCTGGAGAACTTTGCCGGTTGCGCGGTGGTGATCAGCCATGACCGCTGGTTTCTTGATCGGATCGCTACCCACATGCTGGCCTTCGAAGGTGATTCCCAGGTGGTCTGGTTCGATGGCAATTACTCGGAGTATGAAGAAGATCGCCGGCGGCGCTTGGGGGCCGATGCCGACCAGCCCCATCGCATCAAGTATCGCCATTTAACCCGGGCCTGAACGGATGGCCCTGGCCGAAAAGTTTAAAATGGCCTGGCGCGCCCTGCTGGGCCGTAGTCCCGTTGCCTTCGATGCCGAAGAGCGGTTGCGGGACAGTGAAGGGCGCCTCTCTGCGATTTTGCAGAGCATCGGAGCCGGGGTTATCGCCACCGACCAGCAGGGGCGGGTGGCCTTTCTCAACCCGGTGGCCGAAAGGTTGACCGGCTGGGATCTGGTGGACGCCCTGAACCGGCCGGTGATGGAGGTGCTGAATCTGGTCGACGAGGCCAGCGGGCGGCCGCTTACAGCTCCCCTGCAGCGGGTGCAGGAAGATGGTGAGATCATCGACTGCAGCGGTGAGCTGGTGCTGCGTTCCCGCCAGGGAAAGAACTACCCGGTCTCCTGCACGGTGGCGCCCATTGCCAGTTTCTCCGGGATCATCGGCTGTGTCTTTGTCTTTCGCGATACCATTCGCGAAAGGGAGATTCAGCGCAACCTGCTTAGTGCCAAGGAGGAAGCCGAGCGGGCCTCCCAGGCCAAGAGTGAATTTCTGGCCAGCATGAGCCACGAAATTCGGACTCCCCTGACCACTATTCTGGGCATGGCCGATCTGCTGGACAAAACCCCGCTGGGCGCCGAGCAGCGACAGTATGTGTGGGCCTCCCGGGCCGCCGGTGAAAACCTGCTGGATCTGATCAACGGTATTCTCGATCTCTCTAAAATCGAGGCCGGCAAGCTGGAAATTGAGGTGATGGAGTTCGATCTCGATCACCTGCTGCGTCAGACCTGCGAAATTATGGCCCTGCGGGCGCATCAGAAAGGGCTGGAATTTACCTGCCGCCTCTCCTGGCAAGGTTCCTGCCTGGTGCTTGGCGATGCCACTCGGATAAGGCAGATCCTGGTCAACCTGATTGGTAACGCCATCAAGTTCACCGAGCGGGGCAAAGTGACGGTGGAGGCGGTGCGTTGGCCGGCCGAGGAGTCGGCGGAGAATACCTGGTTCGGTTTTGTGGTTAGTGATACCGGGATCGGTATCCCGCCGGACAAGCAGGAGATGGTGTTTGAAGATTTTGCCCAGGTGGACTCTTCCACCAGCCGCCGCTATGGCGGAACCGGTCTGGGGCTGGCCATTTCCCGCAAGCTGGTGCAGATGATGGGCGGCACTATCCGGCTGGCCAGCCGGGAAGGGGAGGGCAGCCGTTTCACGGTGGAAATACCCCTGCCCTGGCGTGGCGCAATTCTTGGTGCGTCAGGCAAAACCAGCCAGGAAGGAGCCCTGCCGGCCGCCGGTCTGCCGACGGCCGGCGCGGCTACGCGGCGGCTGCTGCTGGCCGAGGATGCCCCGGAGAATCGCCTGCTGTTCAAGGCTTACCTTAAAGGTACTCCCTACCTGCTGGACCTCGCCGTTAATGGCGAGGAGGCGGTGGTAAAATTTAAGCAAGGCCACTATGACCTGGTCCTGTTGGATATCCAGATGCCCGGCATGGACGGCTACGCCGCCGCTCGGGCCATGCGGGCCTGGGAGGCCGAACAGGGGCGGGAAGCTATTCCCATTGTGGCTTTAACGGCTCACGCCTTCCGGGATGATATCCGCAAAAGCCGGGAGGCCGGTTGTGACGGTCATATGGTCAAACCCATCAAGATGGATGATTTTCTCAGAACGATCCGCACCTACATCGGTGCTGCCGAAACGGCCACCGGGGACCAGCCCGAGATTGGCCAGCTTGATGATTTGCTGGCCGACTTGGTGCCGGGCTATCTGGCCCGGGTGAGAAATGACCTGACCCAGATGCGCAAGGCCCTGTCCCGCCGGGACTACTCTAAAGTGTGCCATCTGGCCCACACCATCAAGGGCACCGGGGGCGGTTACGGTTTCAACCGCCTCAGTGAACTGGGGGCGGCGATGGAAGAGGCGGCCGGTGGGGAAGATGGCGAAAAAATAAACTTTTATCTAGAGGAATTAAACCTTTACCTTGACAAGGTGGAGGTGCTTCATGGTATAAAGGAATAATTCTTAATAGTATCAGTTTAAATTGATAAATGTTGGGCTGCGGATCAGGTATTGGCATGGGCACCAATTCTATCTTAATTGTTGATGATGCACTGGAGAGTCGCCTGATTCTGCGCCGGATGCTGGGTGCCAACGGCTATGACAAGATCCATGAAGCCGACGGGGCTGCGGCCACATTTACCTTTTTTGGCCTGGATGCCGAAGGGGTGGGAGTTCCCCGGGACAACCTGGATCTTGATCTTATTCTGCTGGATATCGTCATGCCCGACATTGACGGGATCGAGCTTTGTCGCCGTTTAAAGTCCCACGAGCAGTTGCGGGATATCCCGGTGATCATGGTGACGGCGGACAATACCGACGACAGCCTGCGCACCGTTTTCGATCTGGGGGTGGCGGATTATATCCAGAAACCGGTCAAGCAGGTGGAGTTGTGCGCCCGGGTGAAAGCGGCCCTGCGGCTCAAGCGGGAGATGGATCGCCGCCGGGATTTGACCAATGCCCTGGAAGAGGCCAATCGCCGCCTGCAGCGGATGGCCCTGGTGGACGGCCTGACCGGTATTGCCAATCGTCGCAACTTCGATGACTTCCTGGATCGGGAATGGCGCCGCTGCCAGCGGGATGGTCAGCCCATTGCCATTTGTCTTTTTGATATCGACTATTTCAAATTGTACAATGATTCATTCGGTCATCTGCAGGGTGACGAAGTCCTCAAGCAGGTGGCCACCGCCCTGCAGCAGGTGGCCAGCCGGCCGGGCGATCTGGTGGCCCGTTTCGGCGGCGAGGAGTTTGTCTTTGTGCTTTCCGGCTCCGACCAGGAAGGCGCGCAACTGGTGGTGCAGCGGGCCATCGAGAAGATTCGGGAGCTGGCCGTTCTCCACCCCCAGTCGCCGGTTAACGAGCACCTCACCGTTTCCTGCGGGATTTCCGCGGTTCGGCCCCATCCCGGCCTCTATCCCAATCTGCTGCTGGACTGCGCCGATAAGGCCCTGTACGAAGCCAAGCAGATTCGCAACAACCAGGTGGTAACCCTGCTGCCCCCGGGACCGGAGGATCAGGCTCCCCGCAAGTGAATTGATGCAAAGTTCGGCCAATGGGTTATATTGCCGGTCATGAAGATCACCTTGTCGGCCCTTGCCATCGCCCCCGTCCCCGTTTCTGCTCCCGGTGCCTTGCCGGTTGTTGCTTGACCATGTCGCCGATCATCGATTTTCATACCCACGCCTTTCCCGACCAGGTGGCGGTACGGGCCATCCCGGCCCTGGAGGCGGAGGTGGCAGGGGAGGTGAAGGCCTGTCATGACGGTCGGCTCTCATCCCTGCTGGCCAAGATGGACGAGGCCGGGATCGCGCAAAGCGTACTCTGCTCCATTGCCACCCGCCCGGCCCAGTTCGTCCCCATCCTGGAATGGTCGCAAAGTATCGCCTCGGAGCGGATCATCCCCTTTCCCTCCGTCCATCCCGCCGATCCCGAGGCGGTGAACCGGATTTCCCAAATCCGGGCGGCGGGTTTTGCCGGGATCAAGATGCACCCCTACTACCAGCAGTTCACCCTTGATGAAGAGCGGATGTGGCCTATTTATGAACGGATCGCCGCCGAGGGGTTGATCCTGGTGATGCATACCGGCTTTGATATCGCCTTTCCCCGCGACCCCATCGCCAGCCCGGCGCGGATTATCCGGGTGGTGGAACGCTGCCCGGAGTTGAAATTCATCGCCACCCACCTGGGGGCCTGGGAACAGTGGGAGGAGGTGGAGGCAAGCCTGGCCGGCCGGCCCATCTACATGGATCTCTCCTACGTGCTGCACCTCTTGCCCGCCGCCGACGCTCGCCGCATCATCCTGGCCCACCCCGCCGACTACCTCCTGTTTGGCACCGACTCCCCCTGGGCCGATCAGAAAAAGGTCATTAAAGAGCTCAAGAACTTGGGCCTGCCGGCGGCGCTGGAAGAAAAAATTTTCTGGCAAAACGCCGCCCGCCTGCTCCCCGCCACGCTGCTCAAGTAGTCTCCACCCTAACCAACTTGGTGCGCCCCGACGAGCCGGCCTTGATCTCGACGTCCGCCTTGCGGCAACGGAAATGGTCGGCCACCAGGGCGATAAGCTCCCGGTTGGCCCGGCCCTCCACCGGGGGCGACTTCAACCTGGCCAGCCAGCTGCCGTCGGCCTCTTGAGTCAGCGATGAGCTTTGCGACCTGGGTTTCACTTTAATTTGAAGAATCATGGTCATTAACTTTACCCGGCAGCCTGGTAATTGTGCAGCAGTGCCGCAGATTCGGGCAAGCAGCCGGGCGCCGCGTACCCCGGTACGCAAGCCCGTCTGCTTGCCCGAAGATGTGGTGCTGCTGCACGATTACACCGGTTTCAGGCGCAGGGCCAGCAGTAGCCCCAGGATGGTGCAGAGCCCGGCCATCAGGAAGCTGCCGCCGAAGCTGCCGGTTTTTTCCGCCATGATCCCGGCCATGGCCGGGCCGGCGATCTGGCCGATGGCAAAGATGAAGGTGACCAGGCCGAAGATGCGGGCCGCTTGCTGCGGCCCGGCGTAATCGCCCACCATGGCGGCGATGATGGAGGGAATGGACCAGGCCACCAGGCCGAATAGACAGACTGAAAGCAATAGCAGGGCCGGCGGCGGGCCGGCGGCCACCAGCAGGTAAGCGGTGGTCTGGATGGCAAAGACCAGGGCCAGGGTCTTTTTGCGGCCGATGCGGTCGGACATGGTGCCGAACACCGGCCCGGAAAGCAGGCTCAGCACCCCCACCACGGCCCAGAAATAACCGGCGGTGGTGGGGGCGAAACCGTGCTCGTTAATCAGGGTGGTGACGATGAAGGTGGTGTAAATTACGTAAGTATAGCCAAACAGGAAGTAGATGGCGCCCAGGTGGGCGATGATTTTAGGGGTGATCCGGTTGCTCTCGTCGCCTGGCCTGGGCAGGCCGTCGGCCCCGGTCTGTTCGCCGTAGGGGCGCAACCCTTTCTCCTGCGGGGAATTACGCATGATCGCCAGGCAAAGCAGGGCGATGGCCAGAACGAGCAACCCCAGCACCTGCCAGCTCAGCCGCCAGCCCAACTCAGGGCCCGCCAGCCGGTTGATCTGGGGGATCAGCCAGCCGGAAAGTAAAATGGCAAAGCCGCTGCCGATCACCACGAAGCCGGTGGCCCGGCCACGCTGGCGGCGGTGGAACCAGTGCGAGATCAGCCCCATGACCGGCACGTTGGCCGCCCCGCTGCCCATGCCGCAGAGCATGTAAAGCAGCAGAATGATGGCCAGCGAGTTGCTGAAGCCGATCAGGATCATGGTCAGCCCGATCAGGGTCAGGGCCAGGGTGATCAGCAGGCGATAGCCCAGCCGGTCGGCCAGGGCACCGCAGAAGAGCACGGCGGCCAGGTAGCCCACGAAGTTCATGGTGCCCACCAGCCCCATCTGGCTGTAGCTCAAGTCCAGGCCCTGGCCCATGCCGGGCAGGATCATCCCCAGGGCAAAGCGGGCCAGGCCCAGGCAGGCAAACACGCAAAAGGTGCCCGCCAGGACGATATACCAGCCATAATGGATCAATTACTTCTACTTTTGCTGGGCGGCAGCCAGGGCGGCGGCGAAACCAGCGGCGGCGCGGCTGATCACCTCATCTTCCACACAGAAAGCCAGGCGGAAGTAGCCCGGCATCCCGAAGCCCCGCCCCGGGACGGCCAGAATCTTCTCTTCGGCCAGCAGCCCCACGAACTCGGCATCATCGGCCAGGGGTGACTTGGGAAAGAGGTAAAAGGCGCCTTTGGGCGGCACGAACTGGTAGCCGGCCTCCCGCAGTACCTTGCAAAACAGCTCCCGCCGCCGGGTGTAAATTTCGGTGTCCACCGTTACCCCCTGCAGTTCGGCCACCACCCGCTGCATCAGGGCCGGGGCATTGACAAAGCCCAAAATACGGTTGGCCAGGGTCATGGCCCCCATCAGCGGCCCCTTATCGGCAATTTCCGGGTGCACGGCGATGTAGCCGATGCGCTCGCCGGGCAGGGAGAGATCCTTGGAGTAAGAGGAAACCACCAGGCTGTGGCGATAAGCCTGGAAGATGCTGGGCACCTCATGGTCGTCGAAGACGATCTTGCGGTAGGGTTCGTCGGCGATCAGGTAAATGGGCTGCCCGGCTTCCTCCAGGACGGTGGCCAGTCGGGCCAGCTCGTCGGCGCTGTAAATCTGGCCGGTGGGGTTGTTGGGGCTGTTGATGATGATGGCCTTGGTTTTCGGACCGATGGCCGCTTCGATGGCGGCGATATCCAGGCTGAAGTCCTCCCGGGTGTTGACCACCTTGGCGGTGCCGCCGTGGTTGTCGACGTAGAAGTTGTACTCCACGAAGAAAGGCGCCAGGATGATCACCTCATCGCCCGGGTCCAGCAGGGCCTTCAAAATAACATTGAGGCCACCGGCGGCCCCCACGGTCATCAGGATTTCCTCCTCGCCCAGGGTCATGCCCTGTTCGTTGCCGATTTGTGCGGCCAGGGCGGCCCGCACGAAAGGATAACCGCCGTTGGGCATGTAGCTGTGACGACCGGGCCCGGCTTCGGCCGCCACTTTTTGCAGGGTGGTGGCAAATTGCGCCGGGGGAGGCAGATCCGGGTTGCCCAGGCTGAAATCAAAGACGTTGTCGGCGCCGTGGATGCTCTTGAGTTTGGCGCCTTCCTCGAACATCTTGCGAATCCAGGAAGAACGCTCGGCAAAGGCGATCATTTTCTGCGAAATAGCCATGTGGGTAATCCTCTATTGAGTTAGCGGTTGAATATAAACCCTGGTACAAGCTTGTAACCGTCGGGCAGTGCCCCGGATTGCGGCAAGCAGCCCGGCGCCGCGTACACCAGTACGCAAGCGGGGCTGATCGCCCGAAGATGCGGTGCTGCTGAACGCTTACCGCAAGGCGGGGTGCTGCCCGACGGTTACAGTTGGCGTTTGTCGATGATTCTCTGGGCCTTGCCCTCGGAGCGTTCCAGGCTCTTTTCTTCCACCAGGCGCACGTTTACCCCGATACCCAGTTCCGAGGCCAGCCGGTTTTTGATGGTGTCGATGACCTCCCGCTGCTTGCGCATCTCATCGAAAAAGATGGCCTCGGTCACCTCCACCAGCACGGTGATCTTGTCCACCCGGCCTTCCCGCTCCACCACGATCTGGTAGTGGGGCTTGGTACCCTCGACTTCAAAGAGCACGTTTTCAATCTGCGAGGGGTAGACATTGACCCCCTTGACAATCAGCATGTCGTCGGTGCGGCCGGTGATCCGTTCCATGCGGCGCAGGGTGCGGCCGCAGGGGCAGGGCTCTTCGATGAGCCGGGTCAAATCGCGGGTGCGGTAGCGGATCAGGGGAAAGGCTTCCTTGGTGAGGGTGGTGATCACCAGCTCCCCGATCTCGCCCGGGGCCACCGGCTCCAGGGTGTCGGGGTTGATGATCTCGACCAGGAAGTGGTCTTCGTTGATGTGCAGGCCGCTACGCTCCTGACATTCGCCGGCCACCCCCGGACCCATGATCTCGGACAGGCCGTAGTTGTCGGTGGCGATGATGTTGAGCTTGCTTTCAATCTCCCGGCGCATGGCCTCGCTCCAGGGTTCGGCCCCGAACATCCCGTATTTGAGCGAGAAGGCGTTGAGCGGCAGCCCCAGCTCCTCGATGGTGTCGGCCAGCAGCAGGGCGTAGCTGGGGGTGCAGATCAGGGCGGTGGTGCGGAAATCCTGCATGATCCGGAGCTGCCGCCGGGTGTTGCCGCTGGAGATGGGAATTACCGAAGCACCCACCAGTTCGGCCCCGTAGTGCAGGCCGAAACCGCCGGTGAAAAGCCCGTAGCCGAAGGCGATCTGGACCACGTCGTCCTTACCCACCCCGGCGGCGGTGAGCACCCGGGCGGTGAGACTGGACCAGGTTTTGATGTCGTTGCCGGTATAACCCACCACCGTGGCCTGGCCGGTGGTGCCGGAAGATGAATGCACCCGGACCACGTCGCGCAAAGGTACGGCGAACAGCCCGTAGGGGTAATTATCCCGCAGGTCCTGCTTGACGGTAAAAGGCAGGGAGCGCAGTTCATCCAGGGAGCGGAAACCGTCGGGGTCGATTTTCAGTTCCTTGAACTTTTGGCGGTAGAACGGCACATGGGTGGCCACCCGAAACAGGGTGGCCTGCAGCCGCTCAAGCTGCAATTGCTCCAGTTCATCCCGCTTCATGCACTCCTTGGCTTCATTCCAGTACATGCCTTGTCCTCGCATAATGACTTGTTTCTTCGGTATCCAAGCGGTGCCCGTATGGGGGTTGGTCGCCTGCCGGGTGGTGCTCATTCTCGGCGGGCATCCTGCCCGCCTCCGAGGCGGCCGGGGCCTCCGGGCGTCCATGCCCTCCCGGCCCCGGCCGAACCCGCACCACCCGGCAGGCGACCAACCCCGGAACCCACGACAGGAAATTGCCCTGGTTATACACTTCATGCGGGGCAGTCGTAAAACGTTCGGCAGTGCCGTAGATTCGAGCAAGCAGCACCGGCGATTATAGCAGCGCTATATTGCCGGTGCTGATCGCTCGAAGATGCGGTGCTGCCGGGCGTTTTACGACTGCCCCAGGTCGCGGCCCAGATAAGCTCTCTGCACGTCGCGGTTGGCCAGCAGGGCCTCGGCCGGGCCTTCCAGGATAATCTTGCCGGTTTCCAGCACATACCCGCGGTCGGCGATTTTCAGGGCCGCCTTGGCGTTCTGTTCGATGAGCAGCACCGTGTTGCCGTTTTCCCGCATCCTGGTAATGATCTCAAAAATATTTTTAACAATCAAGGGGGCCAGGCCGGTGGAGGGTTCATCGAGCATGATCAGTGAGGGTTGAGCCATTAAAGCCCGGCCCATGGCCAGCATTTGCTGCTCACCCCCTGAGAGGGTGCCGGCCAGCTGTTCCCGGCGCTCTTGTAACACCGGGAAGAGCTGATAAATGTTGTCCAATTCCTGCATAAAGGCCCGGTTGCCCTTTTTGTGCTGGATGTAGCCGCCCATCACCAGATTTTCCTGGACCGTCATGGTGACAAACACCTGGCGGCCTTCCGGCACTAAAGAGCAGCCCATGGCCACAATCTTTTCCGGTTTTTCACGGCTGATCTCACGATCCTGGAGCAGAATTTCGCCGGCGCTGGCCCGTACCAGGCCGGTAATGGTGGAAAGCAGGGTGGTCTTGCCGGCACCGTTGGCGCCGATCAGGGTGACGATTTCGCCCGGGTTGACATGCAGCGAGATTCTTTTCAGTACCCGCAGTTTACCGTAGCCGGCTTCCAGGTTGCGGACCTTAAGCATCGTCGTCGGCCTCCCCCAGGTAAATCTTGATCACTTCCTGGTCCTGCTGAATGGCCGCCGGTTCATCTTCGGCGATCTTGCGGCCAAAGGAGAGCACCACGATTTCATGGGATATCTCCATCACCAGCGACATGTCATGTTCCACCAGCAGTACGGTAATCCCCTGCTGGTTGATCTTGCTGATCAGTCGGCCCACCTCGGCGGTTTCATAGATATTGAGCCCGGCGGCGGGCTCGTCCAGCAGCAGCAGTTTGGGCTCAAGGGCCAGGGCCCGGGCCATTTCCACCGTCCGCTGCTGGCCGAAAGAAAGGCTGGTGGCCTCGGTGTCGGCCAGGTGGCCGACCTCCAGCATCTCCAGCAGGCTCATGCAGTAATCGCGGATCTCGCGCTCTTCCTTTCTGGTGCCGGGCAGGTTCAGCATGCCGGCGATGAAACCGGCGGAGCTGCGGACATGGCGGCCGATCATCACGTTTTCCAGCGCCGTCATGCCGTGGTAGAGCTTGATGTTCTGGTAGGTGCGACTAATCCCCTGTTCTGCGATCTGGTAGGGCTTGCTGCCGGTAATGGTCTTACCCTCGAAGCTGACCTGGCCGGAGGTAACCGGCAGGGAACCGGCGATCAGGTTGAAGAGGGTGGTCTTGCCGGCGCCGTTGGGGCCGATCACCGCCTTGATAATCCCCGGCTCCACCGCGAAACTCACCTCGCTGACCGCGTGCAGGCCGCCGAAGCGTTTACAGAGGTTGTCTATTTCAAGCAGTGCCATCTTCTTCTTTCCGGCCTGGCTTGCTCAGTCGGCCCTTGAGGGACGCCGGCAGCAGGAGATCCTTAAGTTGATTAAACAGGCTGAGTCGCAGCAGACCCTGGGGGGCAAAAAGCATGATGGTGATCAGGATCAGCCCGAACACCGCTTCGTCGTAGGTGCCGAACATGCCCCGCAGCGACATGAAGTTCAGGCCCACCCCCATGGTCAGCGCTCCCCACAGGTTGGCCATGCCGCCCACCGCGACAATGGCCACGTAACGTACCGACTGCATTACCCCGGCCTCGCTGGGGCCGATGCCGGAGCTGTAATGGGTCATGAAGACTCCGGCCAGGGCGGCCAGAACGGCGCTGAGGATAAAGGTGCGCAGTTTGTAGCTGGCGGTGTTGATCCCCATGGCGTTGGCCGCTTCCTCCGAGCCATGGATGGCCCGCAGCCCCCGGCCCACCCGGGAGTTAATCAGGTTGAGCAGCAGGAACATGGTGATGGCCACCAGTACCCAGGCGATATAGTAGTTGCTGACCCGGCTGCCGAAATCGCCGCTGATGCTCAGCCCGGCCAGCAGGGGAAAGGCCGGGACCTCGAAGATCCCGTCGGCCTCCCCGAAGATCGGGCTGGCCAGTGCCACCCGGTAAATGATGATGCCGAAACCCAGGGTGGCCATGGCCAGGTAGTGGCCCTTGAGCTTGAGCACCGGCACCCCGATGAGGTAGGCGATAATCATGGTGGCGGCCAGGGCCAGGGCGGCGGCGGCCCAGGGGTGAAAGTGGATGATCTCGCCCCCGAAGTAGTCCGCCCGGCTCATCAGCAACCCCAGCCGGTCGCTGACCACCAGCAGCGGGTGGTCCAGGTGCAAACTGAAATCGCGGGTGGTAAGCACCGCCGAGGTGTAACCGCCGATGGCAAAGAAACCGGCATGACCCAGGGAAATCTGCCCGGCGTAACCCAGCAGCAGACACAGGCCGATGATCAGCAGCGAGTAATAGCCGGTCATGGTGAGCTGGGTCAGGTAAAACTGGGTGTCCGTCCACAGGGTAAGCTGTTGGATCAGGACCACGGTGGCCAGCAGCAGGCTGATGGGTAACAGATGCTTCATGGCCTTAAAACTCCTTTAACCCGGCCGCGTCCTTGCGCCCGAACAGCCCGTGGGGCCGGATAAAGATGATCAGAAGCAGGATGGTGATGGCAATAACGTCCTGGTACGCCAGCGGCACCACGGTGACGCTGAAGGCCTCCAGCAGCCCCAGCAGCAAACCGGCGGCCACCGCCGCCATACTGTTGCCCAGCCCCCCCAGGATGGCCACGGTAAAGCCCTTGATGGCCAGGCCGGTGCCGATGTCGTACTCGGTGTAAGTGACCGGGCTCATCACCGCCCCGGCCAGGGCGCCGATGCCGGCCGAGAGCATGAAGGAGAAAGTGACCATGTTCTTGGCACTGATCCCGCACAGGGTGGCGGCGGTGCGGTTGGCGGCGCAGGCCCGCATCATCTGGCCGTGCATGGTATAGCGGAAAAAGAGGCTCAGGGCGATCACGATGATGGTGCAGACCCCGATGATCCACAGCACTTGGGGCGAGATCCGGGCTCCCAGAATCTGGATGGTGGTGATTTCGTCGCCCAGGAAATAGGGCAGCGCCCGCACGCTCTCGCCCCAGATATGGAGTGCGATTTCCCGGATCAGGATCGACACCCCGATGGTGATGATGATCATCCTGATTACCGAGGGGCTTTTCAACCAGCGGATAAAGGAGACCTCCACCAGGGCGCCCACCATCATGGTAATCAGCACCGCCCCGGCAATGGCCAGGGGCAGAGGGAAAAAGGCGTTCAGCGAAATGGAGATCATCCCGCCCAGCATCACGAACTCACCCTGGGCGAAATTGATAATCCCGGTGGTGTTGTAGATGATATTGAAGCCGATGGCCACGATGGCATAGATGATGCCATAGGTGATGCCGGCAAAGAAGTATTGAATAAAGAGTTCGACGGTCATGTTTGGTGGTTGGTACCCTGGTGGCCGGTGGCGATGAAAATAGCGGCGGCGAATAGTGCCGGGGCAGGCACAAAGCCGCCGCTGCCGGAGGGAATCAAGACTTCCGGCAGCGGCGCTTTTGCTATCCGGTTGATTTATTGTTCGAGTTTAACGAACTGGCCGTCTTTTACCGTCAGCATGGAAAAGGCGTCGATATCCAGGCCGTTGTGGTCGGTGGCCGAAAAGTTGAAAATCCCGCCGGTACCGACAAAACCCTGCATGTTTTCAATGGCGTCGCGGACCGCCTCGCGGTCGGTGCCGGCCTCTTCGATGGCCCGCACCAGGATATGAAAGGCGTCGTAGGCGTGGCCGCCGAAGGTGGAAACCGGCTCGTTGAAGCGGGCTTCGTAATTTTCCTGGTAGGTGACCAGCACCTCTTTTTGCGGGTGATCTGCAGGCAAGACGTCGGCCACCAGCAGGCGCCCGGCGGGGAAGATAATCCCTTCGGCGGCGCGGCCGGCAGCCTCGACGTAGCGGATATTGCCAAAACCGTGGCTCTGGAAGAGGGGAACCTCCCAGCCGGCCTGGCGCATGTTGCGGGCCAGGATGGCCTGGGCCGGCACGATGGACCAGTTGACCACCGCTTCCACTTCGCGGTTGGACATCAGCCGGGTGACCAGGGCCGAAAGATCGGTGGCGCGGCTGTCATAAACCTCGTTTTCCAGAATTTCAATGCCGTAATCCGGGGCGATCTGGGCGATCTGATTGCGGCCGGCCTGGCCGAAGCCGGTGTTACCGCTGACCACCGCGATCTTGCTGATGCCCATGTCGTTCATGGTCTTGAAGATCTGCATGGCGGCAAAGCGATCGTTCTGGGGGGTTTTGAAAACATAACGGGCCAGCGGGTTGACGATGGCCTCGGCGGCGGCCAGCGAGATCAGGATGGTGCGGCCGCCCTCGGCGATCTGCTTGATGCGCATGGTCTCGCCGCTGGTGGAGGGGCCGATGATGGCAAAGACCCGCTGCTCCTCAATGAGCTGGCGGGTAAAAGACATCGCCCGCTCGGGGCTGCCGGCGGAGTCGCGAATGATCAGCTCAACCTTCTTGCCGTTGATGCCGCCCTGTTCGTTGAGCTCCTCGGCCAGCATCTCCAGGGTCCGGGCCTCGGGGGCGCCCAGAAAGGAGGCGCCGCCGGTAACCGCCAGGATGGCGCCGATCTTGATGGTTTCGGCCACCGCCGCAACCGCACTGAAGCCCAGCATGGCCAGGGCGATGATGGTGGTCAGCAGCAATTTTTTCATAACTTTCCCTCCGTTGTTTAATGTTGAAGCGCTCTAAAGCTTGTGAACCTCTTCGTCGGACAGCAGTTTGCAACCGTTCTCCTGCAGTACCCGGCAGGCCTTGTCCGGGTCGTCGAAGCGGAACAGCAGCAGCCCGGTTTCCCCGCTGTGCTGGGTGAAGGCGTACATGTATTCGACGTTGAGCTGGGCCTGCTGCACCACTTTCAAAATCGAGTCCAGGCTGCCCGGCTGATCGGGTACCGCCACCGCCACTACCTCGGTGATGCCGACGGTAAAGTTATCTTCTTTCAGCGCTTTAGCCGCCTGGTCGGTATCGCTGACCACCAGCCGCAGGATGCCGAAATCGGCGGTGTCGGCCAGCGACAGGGCCCGGATGTTGATGCCGTGCTTGGCCAGGGTGGCGGTGATATCGGCCAGCCGGCCGGACTTGTTCTCCAAAAAGATGGTGATCTGGCGAATTTTCATTCCACAGTCCTCCCGGCTTAAATTTTTCTTTGATCAATCACCCTTTGCGCCTTGCCTTCGCTGCGCTGGATGCTTTTGGGTTCCACCAGGCTGACCTTGCAACTGATCCCCAGCAGGTCCTTGATGTTGCCCTGCAGCTTCTTCTGCAGGTTTTCCAGTTCCTTGACCCGGTCGGAGAAGATCGCCTCGCTGACCTCCACCTGCACCTCGATGTTATCCAGCGAACCCTGGCGGGTAACGATGATCTGGTAGTGGGGCTCCACCCCTTCGATGGCCATGATAACCTCTTCGATCTGCGAGGGGAAGACGTTGACCCCGCGAATGATCATCATGTCGTCGGTACGGCCGGTGACCTTGGGCATGCGGTGGAAGCTGCGGCCGCAGGTGCAGACATCGGGGATCAGTCGGGAGATATCCTTGGTGCGATAACGGATCACCGGGAAGGCTTCCTTGGTCAGGGTGGTAAAGACCAGTTCCCCTTCCTCGCCCACCGGCAGCGGCTCGAAGGTGTCACGATGGACGATTTCCGGCAGGAAATGATCTTCCATGATGTGCAGCCCCCGCTGCTCTTCCCGGCATTCGGCGGCCACTCCCGGGCCGATGATCTCCGACAGGCCGTAAATGTCGATGGCCTTGATCTTCAGCCGGCTTTCAATTTCCGCCCGCATGGCCTCGCTCCAGGGTTCGGCCCCGAAGACCCCCACCCGCAGCTTGAGATCCGCCGGGTCAACCCCCATGGCGGCCATGGTGTCGGCGATGTTCAACGCATAGGAGGGGGTGGAGAGCAGCACCGTGGTGCCGAAATCCTGCATGATCTGGATCTGGCGCTTGGTGTTGCCGCCGGAGATGGGGATCACCGCGCAGCCCAGGTTTTCCGCCCCGTAGTGGGCGCCCAGGCCCCCGGTGAACAGCCCGTAGCCGTAAGCGTTTTGTACGATATCCCGGTGGCTGACCCCGGCGGCGGCCAGGGTCCGGCTCATCAGTTCGGCCCAGAGGCCCAGGTCGCGCTTGGTGTAACCCACCACCGTGGGTTTGCCGGTGGTGCCGGAGGAGGCGTGGATGCGGACAATCCGCTCCATGGGTACGGTGAAAAGGCCAAAAGGGTAATTCTGCCGCAGGTCTTCCTTGGTGGTGAAGGGCAAGCGCTTAATGTCGGTCAGCGAGCGGATATCGCCCGGGGAAACCCCCGCCTGGTCCATCTTTTGGCGATAGTAGGGCACGGTGGCATAAACCCGGGCCACGGTGTTCTGCAGCCGTCTGAGCTGGATGGTTTCCAGCTCTTCCCGGGGCATGGTTTCGGCTTGCTCGTTCCAGATCATGGCAACTTCTCCACTGGCTGCTTATTTTTTTTATTTTTTTTAATCTTTTTCAATCGCCGCCCGCCCGGCCTTGAAGGCCTGCAGGTTGACCTCCTGGATCCTGGCCGGCAGCCGGGTGGCGATTACCTCATGGAAGGCCTCGGCCGGTAAAGGCAGGAAGGTGGACAGGGCCCCCACCAGGACCACGTTGGCGGCCTTGATGTTGCCCAATTCCTTGGCGATGGCATAAGCGTCCACCGGGATCACGGCAATGCCTTGCCTGGTAAGGGCGTCCAGGCAGTTGTCCGGGTAGGTCGCCTTGCCGGTGGCCACCGAGGGGGGCATGATCCGCTGGGTGTTGACGATTACCTTGCTGTTCCGGTTCAGGTAGGGCAGGTAACGGGCCGCTTCCATGGTTTCAAAGGCCAACTGAAAATCCACCGTCCCCGGCTCAATCAGCGGCGAATAGACCCTGGTCTGGTCGAAACGTAGATGGGCCTCCACCGAGCCGCCCCGCTGGGCCATGCCGTGTACTTCGCTTTTTTTGAGGTCGAAACCGGCGTTAATCAGTGCATACGCCGTCATCTCGCTGGCCAGCAGAATCCCCTGGCCGCCCACCCCGACAAAATGGATATTACCCTGGTTCATCGGCTCACCTCCTCTTTGCTGATGGCTTCGAACTTGCACAGCTCATAGCACTGGCCGCAACCGATGCACATATCTTCGTTGATCAGGGCGTAACCCTTTTGCTTTTCCTTCTTGCCCATGGCTTTGGCCTCTTCCGGGGTCAGCGGCTGCCAGTTAATGGCCGGGCAACCCAGCCGCAGGCACATGGTGCAACCGGTGCAGTTTTCGGTCACGCTGTGGAAGGGCTTTTTGGGCCGCTTCTTTTCGTCCACGGTGAGCACGCAGGGGAAACGGGTGATCACCACCGAAACCTCAGGCCGGGCGATCTCTTCTTTCAGCACCTGGTAGGTGGCCTCGATCTCGTGGGGGTTGACGGTGCGCACATGCTTGACCCCCACCGCCCGGCAGAGCTCGGGAAAATCGATGGTGGGGGACGGATCGTAGTTGATGGTGGTGCCCGAGGCCGGGTTGGGCTGCTGGCCGGTCATGCCGGTGATCCGGTTGTCTAGGATGATAATGGTGGAGCAGCCCTTGTTGTAGACCGAGTTGATCAGGCCGTTGAGGCCGGTGTGGAGAAAGGTGGAATCACCGATCACCGCCACTACCTTCCCTTGGGCCTCTTCGCCCAGAGCCTTGTCCATGCCGTGGGCCATGCCGACGCTGGCGCCCATGCAAACGCAGGCGTCCATGGCCGACAGGGGCGGCAGAAAGCCCAAGGTGTAGCAGCCGATATCGCCGGAAACAAAGACCTTGAGGCGGTTCAAGTTATAAAACAGCCCCCGGTGGGGGCAGCCGGGGCACATGTTGGGCGGCCGCGGCGGCAGTTCAACAGGTTCGAACAAATCGGCCGGGGCCTGGCCGGTTATGGCCCGGCGGACCACACTGGGGGTCAATTCGCCGATGGCGGGAATCACTTCCTTGCCGATGCAGGCAATCCCCATGGCCTTGATCCGGGTTTCCAGGAAGGGGTCGAGATCTTCCACCACGTAAAGCTTTTCCACCCGGGCGGCAAAGTCGCGAATCAGTTGCTCCGGCAGCGGGTAGACCAGGCCCAGCTTGAGCACCGTGGCCTCGGGAAAGGCTTCCTTAACGTAGAGGTAAGAGGTGCCGGCGGCGATAAAGCCGATCTTGTTGTCTCCCGGCTCGATGCGATTCAGTTCGCTGGTTTCCGCCAGCTCCCGCAGGCGCTGCTGGCGCTTTTCCACCTCCACCCGCCGGTTGCGGGCGTTGGCCGGCAGCATCACCAGCTTGGCGGGCAGAAGTTCGATACCGGGGGTCAGGGCGGAGCTTTCCACCTGACCGGAGGTGACGATACCCTTAACATGGGATACCCGGGTGCAACTGCGGAGCAGCACCGGGGTGTCGTATTCCTCGCTGAGATGGTAGGCGATTTTTAAAAAATCCTTGGCCTCGCCCGGGTCGGCGGGCTCCAGCATGGGCAGCTTGGCGGCATAAGCGTAGTTACGGCTGTCCTGCTCATTCTGCGAGCTGTACATGGAGGGATCGTCGGCCACCACAATGACCAGCCCGCCGCGCACCCCGGTGTAGGAGGCGGTAAAAAGCGGATCGGCGGCCACGTTGAGGCCCACGTGCTTCATGGTGGCTAACGCCCGGACGCCGGCAAAAGAAGCGCCGATGGCCACTTCCAGTCCCACCTTTTCATTGGGGGCCCACTCGGTGTAGATCTCCGAATAGTTGACGACGTTTTCCAGAATTTCCGTGGAGGGGGTGCCGGGGTAGCCGGAGGCCACTTTCACCGAGGCCTCATGGGCCCCCAGGGCCAGGGCCTCGTTGCCTGAAAGCCAGAGTTTCTCCGGGGCGGATGGTTGCGAGGTCAAGGTTTTTTCCTCAAGTCTGATAACAAGTTTGTCTTTAGACAAAAGGGTGAGGGCAACCTGGTCGCCCCCACCCTTTGCCGGTTTAAGCTGAACAAGGTGCTTCCAAGTAATGATGGATGCACTTTTTGCAGTACTAGAAACGGTACGCAACCTCCCAGAAGACCTCGGTGGCGCTGTCGTCGTTGTCCTCGAAAGCGTCACCCGGCTCGAGCATGGCAGCGTAAAGACCGAAGCTCAACTGCGGGGTGTATTGATACCTGAAAGTGGCCTGATAATAGTCGCCAAAATCCTTGTCTACCCCGGGGTCGGTCCGGTTGAACGAAAGATCGGAATAGGAGAGGTTGGCCGAAAGTTTCGGGGTTAACTGGGCCGAGGCGCCAACGGTGATTATCTGCAGGTTGGAATAGATGGCCTCGCCGGTTACGCCGCTGTAGTCACCAAAGCTGCTGTATGCCTGATTGAGGTTGTTGGGAGGCACATTGAGATATTTCCAGGCCAGCAGGTCGCCCCACTGCGGCCAGCCGCCGTAGAATACGTCCCACTGCTCGTTGTCGTCAGTGCCCCGTTTGTTACCGCTGAGGTATGAGTAGTTGGCATAAAACCGGGGAGTGAAAGCGGTGTTTTGCAGGGTGTAACCGGCATCGAGTTTCATGCCGTAGGCTTTCTGGTCGACATCTTTGGTGGCGTCACCTCTCTGGATGGCGCCCTCCAGGGAGTAGTCCAGGCCGTTTTGCAGGCGGTCAGAGAACCGGGCGCCGTACATCCAGATATCTTTGTCCAGGGTCTCATCTTTACGGTTAAGGGCGTACAGCTCCTGGCGCATCCCGGTGAGCGGGCACTCCTGGTTGATCAGGTAGAAACCGGCCAGGGTGATATCGTCTCTTACGCTATGCCCTGGGGTGTTTTCCCGGTCTTTCATGTAGATGGCGTCCAGGCTGACCAGGTCGGTTAAGTGAAAGCGCAGCTTGATGCCGTCAAAGTAGATGGAAGTTGAGCCGTACTGGGACTGACCGTCAAGGATCACGAAACCGCTGCCGTAAATCAAGTTCTGGCGGCCCAGGGTGGCGTCCACCGGCAGGCCGAACAGGTTGTTGGCCTGTATGTATGCGTTATCGAGAAAAACCTTGTTGTCAACGTTGTCACCGGCGTCATCGGTTTCGCCCCAACTCTGGTTGGTGAACTGAATACGAACGCTGACGTCGTCGGTGGCCTGGTAGTTGGCCCAGAGGCTGCCTTTGAGCCGGAAGGCGTCGCGGTCGTCGCCTTTGTTGTCGTCGTCAAAAGTCCAGACATTGCGAATCCGGTAGCCACGGAAGATTACTTCGCCGCCCATACTCAACTGGTCGGAGCTTAGGCCCCCTTTGCCGCTCTCGTCCTGCTGCTTCAGCTCGGTGATTTCGGCCTGCATGGCCTGCATTTGGCCCTCGAGCTCGGCAATGCGGTCGGTGTCGGCCGCCGCCAGGGCCGGCCAGGCGACCAGTCCGGCCAAAGCCAAGGTAGAAATTTTTTTAATCATTACGCGCTCCCTCCTCCCTCCTGGATAATGGTTGGTGTCATGCAAACGGTTGAATTACTGTTCAATAACAAATCAAGAAGGCTTCTTAACACGGATTTAATTTTTTGCAAAGTCAAAAATAAGAGCTTGATTATCCGGCAATAATTGTTTTGCATGAGTCTTTGAAAGGGGTGGTGGGAATTGTGGTAAAAATATTAAACGTTTCATTTTAGGCTGTTTTGGCGAGGTGTGATGGATACTTCTTTGGTAAAAGCGGCTGAGGTTCTGGCCGGCTCCCGGTTTACCCTGGCGCTTACCGGGGCGGGAATTTCCGTGGAGTCCGGTATTCCGGACTTTCGCAGTGCCGGCGGGCTGTGGGCCCGCTTCAACCCCGCCGAATATGCCACCATCGAGGCCTTCCGGCAGGATCCGCACAAGGTCTGGCGGATGCTGGCCGAGATGGATCGGCTGCTGGTACGCAGCCGGCCCAATCCGGCCCACCTGGGACTGGCGGAGTTGGAACGGTTGGGTTATCTGCAATTCGTGATTACCCAGAACGTGGACAACCTTCACCAGGCCGGCGGCTCGCAGCGGGTAATCGAGTTTCACGGCAACGCCGCCACCTTGGCCTGCCTGGCCTGCCATGCGGTCTACAGCCGGGCCGAGGTAAGCAACCAGGCGGTGCCGCCCAAATGCGTCTGCGGCCAGGTGCTGAAGCCGGAGGTGATCTTCTTCGGCGAGGAAATCCCGCCGCCGGTACTGGCCCAGGCCCATGACCTGGTCTCCCTGGCTCGGGTGCTGCTGGTGATCGGTACCTCGGCAGAGGTGGCGCCGGCCAGCATGTTGCCGCGGCTGGCCAAAGAGCATGGTGCCACGATTGTCGAAATCAACCCCGAAAAAACCCGGCTCACCGATGAGTTAACAGATATCCTGCTGCAGGGTCGGGCCGGTGAGATCATCCCGGCCTTGGTGGCCGAACTCAAACGCCGAACCACCGACGGCTGGCCGCCGGTCACCGGTTGCAGTCGATCGGCGCCGCGACCAGGGTAACAGTCATTGGTTGTGGCACCGGGGTGGGGCCGCAAAACCCGGTATCGACTCATTCTCGGCGGGCATCCTGCCCGCCTCCGAGGCGCCCGCCGCCTCCTGCGCATCCATGCGCCCGGCGGCGGGCGAACCCGTCGCTACCGGGTTTTGCGCCCCCGTCCAGTTTCCCGGCGACTTTGACGTTGCCACCGAGCCGCGACAGGTTGTTATTGAGTCAACGGCCCGCCGTGTGTTATGCTTTGCAGCGAAAAGGAGTGAAGGGCATTGGGCGGGGGCGCCAGATTGGAGCCGGGCATAAAAAAAGGGGCTGCGGAATCTTCCGCAACCCCTTGCTTTTGCTGGTGGGCCGTCAGGGACTCGAACCCCGAACCTGCTGATTAAGAGTCAGATGCTCTACCAGTTGAGCTAACGGCCCCATTGGGGCTGATCAAGCCGCAAAAAAGAGTTATTTAGCATACCGCCGGCCGGCCGTCAAGGATGATTGTCGTGCTGCTTGGCTGCTTCAATGATACAAAAATAATATTTTAAGTGCGATAGCCTGAACAGGCGCAAATTTGCAGGAGGTTTTCAGTTATGGCGAAGGTTTTGATTATCGGCGCAGGTGGGGTGGGCAGCGTGGCGGCCCATAAATGTGCCCAGGTTCCGGAGGTGTTCAGCGAAATTGTGCTGGCCAGCCGGAGTGTGGACAAGTGTGAGGCCATCCGTGATTCAGTCAAGCAGCGCACCGGCCGCGAGATAGAAGTGGCCCAGGTGGATGCCGGGCAAAAGTCGGAACTGGTTGCGCTGCTGCAAAAGGTAAAGCCGGCGATGGTGCTGCATCTGGCCTTGCCCTATCAGGACCTGACCATTATGGAGGCCTGCCTGGAATGCGGGGTGGATTACCTGGATACCGCCAACTACGAATCCGAGGACAACCCTTGCTTTGATTATTCCAGGCAGTGGCCCTTTGACGAATCTTATCGCAACAAGGGCATCATGGGCCTGTTGGGCAGCGGTTTCGACCCCGGGGTGACCAACGTCTTTTGCGCCTACGCGGCCAAACATTATTTCGATGAGATCCACTACATCGACATCCTGGACGCCAACGGCGGCGACCACGGTTACCCCTTTGCCACCAACTTCAACCCGGAGATCAACATCCGCGAGGTGACCGCCCGCGGGCGCTACTGGGAAAACGGCCAGTGGGTGGAAACCGAACCCATGGAGAAAAAATGGGTTTTTGACTTCCCCGGCATCGGCCCTAAAGATGCCTACCTGCTCTACCACGAGGAGCTGGAGTCGCTGGTGAAAAATATCAAGGGGCTCAAGCGGATCCGCTTTTGGATGACCTTTTCCGAGCAGTATCTCAAACACCTGGAGGTGCTGGGCAATGTCGGCATGACCTCCATCGAGCCGGTGATGTTTGAAGGCCGGGAGATTGTGCCCCTGCAATTTCTCAAGGCCCTGCTGCCCGACCCCGCCTCGCTGGGGCCGCGTACCAAGGGCAAGACCTGCATTGGTAACATCATGGAAGGGGTCAAGGACGGCAAGCCCCGCAAGATCTACATCTACAACAACTGCGACCATGAAGAATGCTACCGTGAGGTGGGCAGCCAGGCGGTTTCCTATACCACCGGGGTGCCGGCGATGATCGGGGCCATGCTGATGGTCAATGGCGTGTGGCGAAAGCCCGGCATTTACAACATGGAGCAGCTTGACCCCGACCCCTTCATGGAACAGCTCAACCAGCACGGGCTGCCCTGGCAGGTCAAAGAGCTGTAAGCGTGGCGGCAACTTCCCCATTTCCCTTTGTTGAACGGGTGCCCTCGCCCTGCTATGTCTGCGATACCGGCAAGCTGGCGGCCAACCTGGCGGCGCTGGATGAGGTGCAGCGCCGTACCGGGGCTAAAATCATCCTGGCCTTCAAGGGCTTTGCCATGTGGAGCCTGTTCCCGCAGATTCGGGCGGTGCTGCCCGGGGCCAGCGCCAGCTCGCTGGACGAGGCCCGGCTGGCCGCCGAAGAGTTCGGCGGCGAGGTCCATGTTTACTGCCCGGCCTACCGGGAGGAGGACTTTGCCGAGATGCTGGGCTATGCCGACCACCTGGTGTTCAACTCCTTCAGCCAGTGGCAGCAGTACCAAGGGCAGGTGGCGGCCCACCAGCGGCAAATTTCCTGCGGTATCCGGGTGAACCCGGAGTATTCCGAGGTGGAGGTGGACCTTTACAACCCCTGCGGCCGTTATTCCCGCCTGGGGGTCACCCGCGAGCATTTTCGCCCGGAACTGCTTGCGGGCCCGGAACAGCTTGCCCCTGCTATTGAAGGGTTGCATTTCCACGCCCTGTGCGAACAAAACGCCGACGCCCTGGCCGGTACCCTGGCCGCCTTCAACGAAAAATTCGGCCGGTTTGTTCAAGGCATGAAGTGGCTCAACTTCGGCGGCGGCCATCATATCACCCGCGCCGACTACGACCGCGAGTTGCTCTGCCGGCTGATCGACGAAACCCAGCAGCGCTACGGGGTGCAGGTCTATCTGGAGCCCGGCGAGGCCATTGCCCTCAATATCGGGGTGCTGGTGGCCCGGGTGCTGGACATCGTGGAAAACGAGATCAGCATTGCCATTCTCGACACCTCGGCCGCCACCCACATGCCCGATGTGCTGGAAATGCCCTACCGGCCCCACATCTTCGGGGCCGGCGAACCGGGCCAGTACCCCCACACCTACCGCCTGGGCGGCTTGAGTTGCCTGGCCGGCGATATTATCGGCGACTACTCTTTCCCCGAGCCGCTAACCCCCGGCCAACGCCTGGTCTTCGGCGACATGGCCCACTACACCATGGTCAAGAACACCACCTTCAACGGCGTGCGCCTGCCCAGTATCGCCACCTATGATCCCGCCACCGACAACCTGAAGGTCATCCGCCGTTTCGGATACGAAGATTACCGCAACCGTTTGTCCTGAATAAGTACCACTATCGCAATATCATAACTGACCAGTCGGCCCCGCTGGCCGAACTTTTCCCGGCTAAGGTGCTGTCAATGCTAAAAAGTGAGGGCCGGATCGACAAAACTTGCAAGGGCCCGTAAGGTGTCATAAAGCCTATGAAACTGATGAAATTAACCATATTAATGGCGACCATCGGTCTGACAGTGGCAATCCTGTGGCAGCCGGTGGCCGAGGCGGTGGGCGACCCGACTGTCCATCATGATCTGGAGCTGGAGCTGTTTCCTGCCCAGGGGCGGCTGGAGGCCGTCAGTCAGCTGACCCTGCCGCAGGCGGGGGCTTCGGCGCGGCTGTTCCTGTCGCCCCAGGCGCGGGTGAGTGAGGTTGCACTCAACGGCGCATCCTTGCCCCACAACTTCACCGGCGGCATACTCGACATCAGGTTGCCCACCGAGGTGCGCGGGCGATCGGTTACCCTGGCGATCCATTACGCGGGACGCTTCACTGACCAGCCACCGCAGGATCCCGTCATGACCGAGGATCCGAGTTTCGGGGTGGCGGCGGCCATCTCCGAGCAGGGAACCTTTCTCTCCGGGGGCAGCGGCTGGTATCCCGATCCGCGCCTGGGTAAGGCCACCTGGCAGCTGAGCGTGACGGCTCCGCCGGGATACCTGGCGGTCACCGCCGGGCGGCTCGTCGAGCAGACCACCACCGCTGAATACAGCCGCTCGGTCTGGGAGGAGCACATTCCCCTGACCAACCTGACCGTCTCCGCCGGTCCTTACGAGGTGCGCTCCATTCAAGTCGGCGAGATCCCCGTCAGCACCTATTTCTATCCGCACAGCCAGGATCTGGCGGCAAACTACCTGGAAGCCACCCGCGAGTACCTGGAACTTTACCAGGAGTTGTTCGGGACTTACCCTTTTGAAAAATTCGCGGTGGTGGAAAATTTCTTTCCGACAGGCTACGGTTTTCCCTCTTGGACGCTGCTCGGCAGCAGGGTGATTCGCCTGCCCTTCATCCTCGAAACCAGCCTGGGCCATGAAATCGCCCATTCCTGGTGGGGCAACGGGGTGCGAGTCGACATCGCCCAAGGTAATTGGTCGGAAGGGCTCACCACCTATGTGGCCGATTATCTCTACCTGGAACGCAGTTCCGCCGAGCAGGCCCGGGATTACCGCCTGCGAATCCTGCGTGATTATGCCGCCCTGGTCCCCCCGGAGCTTGATTTTCCCCTGGCCCGCTTTCTACGGCGCACCGACCGCCCGAGCCAGGCGGTGGGCTACGGTAAGGCAGCGATGATCTTTCACATGCTGCGCCATAAAGTCGGCGAGGAGATCTTCTGGGGCGGCCTGCGCGAGATGGCTGAAACGCGCCTGTTCGACCGGGTAAACTGGGATGACTTCGCCAGCCTCTATTCCCGCTTGGGTGACACCGACCTGGGACCATTTTTCGAGCAATGGGTGCGACGCCCGGGCGCTCCGATCCTCTCCCTGGAGGATGTCCAGGTGCGGCGCGACAAAGATCAATGGCACCTCAGCGGACGACTGAGCCAGCAGGAGCCCCCCTTTGTGCTGCAACTGCCTCTGACTCTGGAAACCGAGGGTGAGTCCGTGGTCCAGTGGATCACCCTGGATGACCACGAAACCCACTTTACCATGACTGTTGCCGATGCGCCCAGGCGGCTGCTGGTCGATCCCGATGCCCATCTTTTTCGCCGTCTCCATCCCACCGAAATTCCCGCCTCGGTCAACAGTATTCGTGGTTCTGGAAGACTGCTGGCGGTGCTGGCCGAGGATCTGCCGGCCCCCACCGCCGAAGCGGCCCGCCTGATCCTGCAGGCTTTGCGGCAGCAAGACGTGCGGATCTTCGAGGAAGGCGAGGTTTGCCCCGAGCAGTTGGTCGAACACGATGTGCTGTTTCTGGGATTACCGCGCCGCTTCGCCGACCCTCTGTTTGACGGCACGGAGCTGAGCGTCGACCGAGAGGGCTTCGCCTTTGCGGGCCAACGTTTCGACGGCGCCCAAGCCGCGCTTTTTGCCGCGGTCACGCCCCGTGATGCACCCGATACCCACTGGGCTTATTTCATCCCCAATTCGCCCGAATCCGCCAGCGATGCCGCACGGCGGATTCCTCACTACGGACGCGACAGCTATTTGATCTTCGACCAGGGGGAAAACCGTGCCCGCGGCACTTGGGATATTCGTGAGTCGCCGCTCATTCGCAACTTCAATTTTTTGGAGGCAGCCCCATGAAAACAGGTGCTTTGATCGCCTCGCTGACGATTGCTTTTTGGGTCTGTGCCGGTAATGCCTGGACGCACCCCCATATCCTCGATCTGTCCAGCAGTCAGGAAATCCCCTTTGAAGACCTCATCACCGACCTCGAGAACGCACGGGTCGTTTTCATCGGTGAATTGCACGACCACGAAGGCCATCATCGCATGCAGCTTGAAATCATCCGCGCCTTGCAGGAACGCGGCAGGCCTGTTGCCATCGGCCTGGAGATGTTTCAAGCAGGTTACCAGGACGCCTTGGACCAATGGATCGCGGGAGAAATGCCCGAAGACAACTTCCTGCCGGTTTATCATCGGAACTGGAGCATGTGGCCTCTCTATCGGCCCATATTCATGTACGCCCGTGAAGAGGGGGTGCCGATGCTCGGCCTCAACATTCCGCGAGAGATCACCCGCCAGGTGGCGCGTCACGGATTTGCCAGTCTCGACCAGGAACAACTGCGGGACATGAACCTGGAAGGGTTTGCCTGTATCGTGGATCCAGCCTACAAACAATTCATCCGCAGGGCCCTAAACATGCATAACCACGGAGAAGACAGAAGCTTCACCCGCTTCTGCGAAGCGCAACTGCTATGGGATGCGGCCATGGCCAACAATCTTCTGGCCTTCCTGGAAGAACATCCCGACCACACGGTGGTGGTCCTGGCCGGCAGTGGTCATTCCTGGAAGTACGGCATTCCCACCCAACTTGACAACCTGGTGGAGGTCGATTACCGGGTGCTGCTGCCGGAGCTCCCGGGGCGCATCAACCGCCGCAGCGCATCCAGTGCCGATGCCGACTACCTGTGGCTTGATTACGGACCAGACGGCTGGCAAGTCTCTACCCAATAAAGCGCTCAAGGAAAACGTCAACCAGGAGGCATCAGGAAAAGCTGGACAGGCAATCCCTTATCGAGCAAACCTTATTAAAAGTCGATGAGCTGCAGCGAGGTGTTGAATAGCCTTTGCCTGCCAGAATTTGCTGTTGACACTCCCCGCAGCAATTAACGACAGCGAAATATGATAACTTTTGAAAACCATTAGCAAATGTTGGACGGCGAGCATAAACAGTTTGACATCCGTTCCCCCGCGGAGGGAGGCTAATACAATAATGAAACCCCTTAGAGCACTTCTTGGTTTACTGTTTATGGTGCCAGCCGGCCTGTGGCTGGCTGGCTGCGCCACTCAGGTTCCGGCCCCGATTCGTCAAGCCCCGGTCTTGGATCCGACCCCGGAAGAAGTCCGTGCAGCCCCCCTGCGCTTCGAGGAGGCAACCATCCGCTGGGGCGGCGGCATTGCCACAGTGGAAAACCGGATCGACCACGCCCTGATCCATGTGGTGTCTCGCCCCTTGGGCCGCAACGGTCGGCCCAGGGATACGGATGCTGGCTACGGTCGCTTCCTGGCCCGGGTGCCGGGTTTTGTCGATCCGGAGATATTTAAGCCCGGCCGGGAGTTGACGGTAAGTGGCCGGGTGGCGGGGATCAAGCATCTTGCGGTGGGAGAGTTTGAGTATCCTTACGTGCTGGTGGACGTGGAGGTAAAATACTTGTGGCCCGTTCACGAACCTGTTCGTGATCCCTATCACCCATACCCGCACTACTATCCCTTCCACTACGACCCCTGGTGGTACGACCCCTGGTATGACCCATGGTTTCCCCGACACTCCCCGTTTTTCAGGCCGCGCCATCGATGATGAGCGGTTCTGTCCCGATGCCGGACCGCAAGCGGGCGGTGGAGGCCCGGTGGCCGAAGTGGCCGGGAATCGCCGGGGGCCATTGTTGGTCACAAGGAGAATTTGCATGCGCCAATTAGCTCTGATGTTATTGTTGCCTATCCTGCTGGCCGGCTGCGCCACCGGGCCCCGCTATGACACCGGCCCGGTGGCGCTGGACCTGATGCCGGCGATGGTGTCCGCTAATCCGGAGCCTTACCGGGGCACCGAAGTGTTGTGGGGAGGGCTCATCGTGGCCACCCATAATCTGCCCGATTACACTGAGATCGAGGTGTTGAGCTATCCCCTCGACCGCGCCCAGCGCCCCCTTGCCGATCGTACGCCCCAGGGGCGATTTCTGCTGCGTCAGGCTGGCTACCTGGAAGAGTTGGATTTTGCATCCGGCCGGAGGGTTACCGTTAAGGGCGTTCTGGCTGCGCCCAAGCAAGGGCGAGTGGGTGAAGCACCTTATACCTACCCCGTGGTGGAGGCCAGCGACCTTCATCTGTGGCCGCCCGCCCGGCGTGAACCCGAGCGGACCCGTTTTCAAATCGGCATTGGCGTAATCTTTGGCCGGTAGGCCCTGGCCTTTTACATTATCCGCAACCCATTTGCGGTCAGCGAGAGCACCTGATTAGAGATCATCGCTGAACTCGGCGTAACCCTGAGCCGCCAACTCATCTTTGGGGACAAAGCGCAGGGCGGCGGAGTTGATGCAGTAGCGAAGGCCGGTGGGGGGTGGCCCGTCGGGGAAGACGTGGCCCAGATGGGAGTCGCCCCGACGGCTGCGTACTTCGGTGCGGACCTGGAAGAGTCGGCGATCATGGTGCTCAACAATGTTTTCCGGCACCAGCGGGCGGCTGAAGCTGGGCCAGCCGGTGCCGGAATCGTATTTGTCTTTTGAACTGAACAGCGGTTCGCCGGAGACGATGTCGACGTAGATCCCCTCCCGTTTATTATCCCAGTATTTATTGTTGAAAGCTGGCTCGGTGCCA
Organism: Desulfurivibrio alkaliphilus AHT 2; assembly: GCF_000092205.1. Classification (GTDB taxonomy): domain Bacteria; phylum Desulfobacterota; class Desulfobulbia; order Desulfobulbales; family Desulfurivibrionaceae; genus Desulfurivibrio; species Desulfurivibrio alkaliphilus. The sequence continues at coordinate 139,565 of NC_014216.1, forward strand.
TCCTCCTGGGTGACATGGTATTGCAACGGGGTGAGCCGGTCCCGCAAGTTATCCTTCTCGTTGGTTTCCCTTTCGCGACCCCAGATGCGGGCCAGAAATCCCTCCCGGCCGGAGCCGATACGGTAGGCCTGGTAGTGGCGGGGGTTTTTACGATAATAAGCCTGGTGATACTCTTCGGCCGGGTAAAAGGGGCCAGCGGGGAGAATGGCCGTCACCAGAGGCCGGCTAAAGATGCCCTGCCGGGCCAGTTCCCGCTTGGATTCTTCCGCCTGGCGGCGTTGCTCTTCATCATGGTAAAAAATGGCCGTTGAGTAGCCCCGCCCCCGGTCGGCAAACTGGCCGTCGGGGTCGGTGGGGTCGATCTGGCGCCAGAAGATATCCAGCAGTTGCCGGTAAGAGATTACCTGGGGGTCGAAGATGATTTCCACCGCCTCGAGATGACCGCCGGCGGCATAATCCTCATAGGTCGGGTCTGGGCTCTGCCCGCCGGTATAGCCGGCGGTCACCGCCAGCACTCCGGCCTGTTGAGCAAAAGGTTTTTCAAGGCACCAGAAACAGCCCCCGGCCAAAATAGCCCGGCCTGGGGCCGTTGCCGTCCGCCCGCCGGCCAGGGCCAGCGTGCTTACGAATACCAATGAAATAAGCAAGACAATGAACAGTAGCTGCATAGCCGGCCTCTTGTGGTGGAAGTTTAATCTTTGTGTCCGGTCTGTCTTGTGAATTTAAGCATTAATCCTGCTACCACAAGAGGGCCGTGATAAAGGAGTTTGGTGGTCCGCTATTTAATGTTTTTGCTTGCCGCCCAGGGTCGCATTGTATAGCCTTTATTAAAGAGGTTTCTTACCTGGTTGCTCGTGTTGCATTGAGCCGGGACGGCATCGGCCGGGAGATTTTTAACAACGTTTGAGGTTTGCCATGACTGATCAACCCATCCCCAAGGCCACCCCCAAGGCCAAGCCCAATCCGCAGAAAGTGGCCTTTTTGCGCCAGCTTCCCCAGGAGATCAAGGAGCAGATCACCGGCGAGGAGGCCCAGGCCTTTATTTTTGATCAGGAAGTGCCGGATTCCATGCTGGATAAACTGAAAGATTATCTGGTGGATGACGAATCTCAGTGATGAGAGGCGGCTTAATCAAGGGAGAGTTATGATGGCTGAAAAACAGATCCTGTTTGCCTTTCGCGGTGATCCCCTCTGTTTTGTCCACGTGCTGTTAAACGCCCTGGACCTGCATGAGCAGGAGCTTGGAGGGTGGATTGTCATTGAGGGGGAGGCGGTTAAGCTGGTGGGGCAGATCAGCCGGCCGGAGCATTTTCTCAACGCCTTTTACCGCCAGGTACGGGAAAAGGGGTTGATCGTGGCGGTCTGCAAGGCCTGCTCGGCCAAAATGGAGGTTACCGCCGAGGTGGAGGCCGAAGGGTTGCCACTGGTGGGCCATATTGCCGGGCACCCTTCCATGGCCCACTACTTGAAGGAAGGCTATCGGGTGATCACTTTTTAAAGATAATCCGGGTGACCGCCTGGTCGGCCAGTTCGGCCACATCCATCAGTTTTTCCAGTTGGTCGAGCATTGTGAGCCGCTGCTGCTCCGGGGCGCAGGCAAACTCCTGCTCCATTCGGCCCGAGGCGATGTACTGTTCCAGTTCCCGCAGGTATTCTTCGTTTAGCATCAGATATTTTCTTCCATTTCCCAGATCCCGCAGGGGCAGGTGCCGGCGCAGAAGCCGCAGCCGATGCAGCGGTCCGGGTCCACCACGTACTCGAACTCGCCCTCGCCCAGATCCCGGCGGGAGATGGCGCCGTAGTGGCAGGTGTTTTCACAGATGTGACAGTCCCGGCAAAGTCCGCAGGAGACACAGCGTATGGCCTCGCTTTCCGGGGTGGCGGCGGGGGGAGCGGTGGGGATGACGGGGCCGATGATGGGGTTGCCATTGCCGCTCCCCCGGCCGTCGGCGGTGGTGCATTCGCCGCGCTGGAAGGCGAAATATTCCAGCTTCAGCCCGGCGTAGGGAATGGTGGGGCGGCTTTCCGGGTGATACTGGCTGTCGGTGAGCAGGGCATTCAAGGCCAAGGCGGCCCGGCGACCACTACCGATGAGGTGGGTGGGCAGGCCGCGGCTGACCACGTCGCCGGCGGCAAAGACCTTCAGCTCGTCGGTCTGGCCATGCTGGTTGGTTTTGATCTTGCCCTGTTGGTGGTGAATTTCCGGGCCGACAAAGGCCAGTCCCGTACCCTCCTTGTCCTGGGCGCCGCAGGCGATGATGATGCCGTCATGTTCCTGCCGCAGGCTCTTAAAGCGGTCGGCGTCCACGGTGGTGTCCAGGTGGATGGTCATGCCGCCGGCGCTGATCCGGCCCAGGTCCTCTTCCAGGATGTCGGCGGCCACCTTGCCCTGTTCCACACTCTGCCAGAGCCGTCCGCCCAAGCGGGAGCCGGCTTCATACAGGGTCACCCGGTGGCCCTTGAGCCATAACTGCCAGGTTGCCGACAGCCCGGCAGGACCGCCGCCGATCACCGCCACCTGCTTACCACTGGCCGTCGCCGGCTTGGGTAAGGTCAGGTTGCGGCTGGCTCGGCCCAGGCCCTTGATGTCCAGGGGCTGATCCACCACCTTGCGGCTGCAGGCCTTCATGCAGATATTGGGGCAAAGCTCGCCGCAGACCGTGGCCGCCAGGGGGCTGTACTGCAGCACCAGGTCCAGGGCCTCCTGCCGCTTGCCCTGGCGCAGGAGCTGAAAACGGCGGTGGGAGGGGATATCGGAAGGGCAGACTGCCACGCAGGGGGGCAGTTGCTTTTCGTTGTTCCACACCGGCTTGAAGCGCCGCTCCTGGCCGGTGGTGATGAAGGGCAGCAGGGTGAAGGGCCGCTCGATCATATCGCCGAAAATGCCCCCTTTACCCACCGCCGGTTCCCACTGGCTGCGGCGGAATTCCCAGGTGGCCAGGCGGTGGCTGCTGCGCTGTTTCTTCTCTGCCGGGGTGTAAGCGATCAGCTTGTGCCAGTCGGCGGCGGACTTGGTAAGCTCGGGCAGGTAGTCCAGCCGATCAATGGCCGCCAGATAGGGTTTGATGTGGTCAGTCAGCCATTGCCAGTCGGCCTCGGTCAACTCCAGCAGCTGCACGTCTTTTTCGCTGTAGCCTTTGGTGTTGCCGCGAAAATAGACCACCCCGCCCACCATCCCCACGCAGGGGCGATAGCCCAGCACATTTTCCGGATGCCGGGGGTTGACCCCGCAGACCACGGCAATGCCGCCGGCCTTGAATTCGGCGAAGGAATCGCCCACATCACGGAAATACCAGGACTGCAGGGGCTCGAAACGGGGATTGTGTTTGGTCATGGTGTCGCACCGCGCCCCGCCGCCGCCCTGCACGTACAGCACCCCCTGGGCGCCGGCATTGTGGGCACCGTTGGTGACATCCCCCAGCACGGTAATCTTGGCGCCACAGTTGAGCCATCCCACGTCATCGGAAGCGCCGCCCTCGGCCACGATCTCGGTGCCCATCATCCCCATGGCCCCCAGCCGCTGCCCGATGGGACCCTGCACCCGGAGCTTAACCGGGGCATGCTTGGGCCAGATCCGCCCGCCGATGCCGTGCTGGCCCCGGGCCTCGATCTCCAGTTCATGGGCACCGCCATTAACCGCGGCCTGCACCCGCTCTTCCAACTCCCGGGAAGAAACCCGCTTGCCATCTATACTGCCAACAATTTTCATAACTCGTCTCGTTATGTTGGTTGTCAAATTCTGTAAATTAACTGCACCCTCGGAAAACGTTCAGCAGTGCCGCAGATTGCGGCAAGCGGACCGGCGCCGCGTACCCCAGGTACGCAAGCCGGGCCGATCGCCGCAAGGTGCGGTGCTGCTGGACGTTTTCCTAGCAGACGTAGCTGATTGATAAACGATCGGCGATGGCCTGGTCGCCTACCCCCAGGCCGTCGGACATGCCGATGGGCAACTGGGTGCTGCGCCCCATGGGGGCGAAGATCTTTTTCAGCTCCACCTCCGCTGTCTTGAACACGTCCACCACCCGTTCGGCCACCCGGTCGGCGTCCAGCCGCCGGTACAGGCGGGGGTCCTGGGTGGTGATGCCGCGGGGGCAGCGGCCCAGGTTGCAGAGGTTGCAGCGGTTGCGTTCATCGCCGTAACACTCCGCCGCCGCCTGCATGATGTACTTGCCGATATCCACCCCGGAGGCGCCCAGCAGGATCAGGGAGGCGGCGTTGGCCGCCAGATTGGCCTCCTTGCCCACCCCGCCGGCGGCAAAGAGCGGCAACTCGTTCTGCTTACCGGATTTAACCAGCTCCAGATAGCAATCCCGCAGGTTACTGGCAATGGGGTGGCCCATCTTGTCCATCGACACGTTGTAGGCCGCGCCGGTGGCGCCGTCCTCGCCGTCGATGGTCAGCGCCGCCGCGTAAGGGTTGCGGGCCAGGTTGTTGAGCACCGCCAGGGCCGTCTTGGTGCCGGAGATTTTCGGGTAGACCGGCACCCTAAAGCCCCAGGCCATGCTCACCGACTGGATCATCTTGGCCACCGCCTCCTCAATGGAGTACTTGGTTTGATGGGTCGGCGGCGAGGCCAGATCGACGTACATGGGCACCCCGCGGATCTTGGCGATCAACTTGAGCACCTTGTAGGCCATCAGCAGGCCGCCATCGCCCGGCTTGGCCCCCTGGCCGTACTTGATCTCGATGGCCGCCGGCTCTTCGATCATCTCCGGCAGGGCGTGGATAATCTCGTCCCAGCCGAAGTAGCCCGAGGCGATCTGGGGAATAAAATATTTCAGGTAGCGGGACTTGAGCAGCCTGGGCGGCAGGCCCCCTTCGCCGGAGCACATCACCACCGGGATATTTTCCACTTCGTTCAGATAGGCTACCCCCATGGCCAGCCCTTCCCACATGGGCGGGGAGAGCGCGCCGATGGACATGCCGCCGATGCGAATGGGAAAGATTTCCCGCACCGGCGGGATGAAACCGCCGGGGGCAAGCTGCAGCAACTCGCCGTCGCGCTGTATGGGAAGCTGTTCGGCGGGCAGGATGCGGCCCATCAGGGTGCGGATGTGAAATTCGTGCCGGCCGGCATCCAGCGACGGGTCGGTGAGCATGGAGATCCGGGTGAATTTCAGCTTGTCCAGGGTGGAGGTGGCCGGATCGTTGCGCCGCCCGCCCCGGGCGTAAGGAACGCCGCCCCGGTTTTTGTGAAAGAGAAATTTGTGGTTGGGGTTGTACTCCGGCATGATGGCCATGTTGGGGCAGACCAGGCTGCAGGTGCCGCACCCCACGCAATGGCGGTCGATATCGTTGACCTGGCGGATCACCTGGCTGACCCGCCGGATGGTGCGGGGCAGCGGGGTAGAGCCTTCGGAATCGACCAAACGCCGGGCCATCACCGAGGCCTCGATGGCCCGGGTAGGGCAGACCGCGGTGCAGCGGCCGCAGCGGCTGCAGCGATCCTCGCGCCAGCGGATAATAAAGGGAAACTCCAGCAGGGTCAGTTCGGAGTTGTGATCGAGCCGTTGAGCTGATTCCATACCTTAACCTCCTGCGCACCGGGGGGGATGATCACCATATCGGCGCGCATGGGAATTATATCGTTTTCACGCCGGCGCTGGGGCAGCACTTGCTCCAGGCCGCACTCTTCACTCATCAGGCCGTATTTGCCGGGAACGCCGCCGACAATGCCGGGCCGCAATTTCTTAGAATCCTGGGTTAAAAAGATGGTGCCGTCGGGCAGGAAACCGATGATGCAGTTGGGCCCGTCGATGCATAACTGGCGCAGGGAACGCTTCAGCAGCCCCAGCACCTGGCCATCTTGGCGCCCCGCCAGTTCACCGTCCTGGATGGGGGTGATGACATCCTTATAGTAAGTCAGGGGGTATTTAAGCTGATGGTGTACGTAATGCAGGGTATGACAAAAAACCTCGGAGTCGGAACTGTAGCCGGTATAGCCCTCCACCTCGCGGCCGGTGAGGTAATCCCGGTTGGGGATAAAGGCGGTGTTCTCGCCGTTGGTCATGGTGCAGTAGCCCTGCAGGAAGAAGGGGTGGCAGGCGTAGAGCTGGATGGCGTAATTGGTGTTCTGCCGCCCCTGGGCCAGGATCACCTTGGCGGTAAGGGGGTGGGTGTCGAAGCCGAAAAAGAGCCCCACCTCCAGCGGGTCGCCCACTTCCTTCAAGGTGATGACATCGGGCCAGAAGGAGAAAACATAGAGGGAGTCGTCACCGGCCCCCTGGCGGCGCAGCTCCAGGCGGGTGCGGGTGAGCAGCTCCTCTTTTTCCGCCTGGGGCCGGTCCAGGTAATGATCCGGGTACTGGTAGGCGGTGGCCAGGTAGTGGCCCCGCTTTTTGACGTTGATCCCCGGCCCCTCCTTAATCCGCGGCTCCCACATGAACTTGACCTTGAAGCCCAGCGATTCCATGTAGTCGTCGATCTTGCGGCGCCCGGCATCGGTGCAGATGCCGGACAAAATGGGGTATTCCTTGAGATGCTCAAATTCGCCGCCCAGGTTCTGCAAGGTCACGCCCAGGCCCGAGCCGTCATGGCCCTCCTTCATGGTGTCCAGGGCCAGGATGTTCTCCATGACGGAAAAATATTCGCCGGCGGCGATGGCGCTTAAGCGGCACATGGGTTACTCCTGCAATCATGGAACATTGTCGAAATCCTCTTTGCCTGCGGGAACGCGGTAGAGCTGGTAACTCTGCCCCACGATGTCGGCGGCCAGCACCAGCTCGTCACGGGAAAAATCCACCACCGTGATGATCTCGGCCAGGGCGCGGTACTCCGGCTCGGGCACCAGGTCGAGGTAGCGGTTGCGAAAACCGGCCAGCAGTTCCCGGTTGAGTTCGCTGCCCTCTTTGCCGGGGTAGAAGGCCAGGTACATGATGTCGAATTCCACCAGGTCGTTGAAAAAATGGGTACCCAGCGAGACGTCGGGGATCAGCCCTTCGTGCATGGCAACCACTTCAATAACACAGGCGGCCTGGCAAATCTCGGAAAAGGTGACCGGAATCCCCAGCGACACGGTGGTGGTGCCCCAGCGTCCGGGGCCGACGAGCACCGCCGGCAGCTCTTCCGGGGTGACTTTCATGATCTTGCCGATGGCCCGGGCCGCCAGATGCTTCTGGCTCACCGGCAGGGCGCCGTAGTGGTCCGGCGAAACCAGCACCAGGCGGCGGGGGTTCAGGGCCCGGCTGCGGCCGATCACCGTGCCCTGGCGGGCGGCCAGCAGCACCTGCTTGTCTTTATCTTCGGCGAAATCCAGGCTCACCTCTTCACTTTTGCGGACTTCAAAGGGGCGGCATTGGACCAGGTTGATCCGGTAGTTGGCCGCCGGGTCGCAGGCCATCACCTCTTCCCCCCGGCTATCCTGGGAGGCGGCCAGGCTGCGGCAGCCTTCCTCGCCGGTGAAATTCAGGGTGAACTCGATATCCACCGGGTACTGGTAGGCGCTGTCCAGGGTGCCGAGCAGCTTTTGCATGTGCGCCACAAAAGGGGTGTTTTTGAACAACCCGTTGAAGCTGATGTAAGGCGCGTTGGTCTGGGGATCCTGGGAAGCGGCCAGGCGCAACTCCTGGGGGGGGCTGTATTTGGCGATTTCGTCAAAGTCCACCGGCAGCAAGCGGTTGGCGGTAAGATCAATGGCGTCCACCCGTTTCTGGGCGAACTTGCGCAACTCGTCAATGCTCGACTCCGGCCGCTTGTCCGGGGCGCTCAGGGCGGCGATGCGGGTGTAGTCGTCGTCGGCCCGATCCACCGCCCGGGTGCCCATGCCGTAAACAATGCGGATTAAGCCGGATTCGGGCTTGATCTCCGGGTGCCAGGCGTAAGGGTTGTAAGAGTAACCAACCCCGCCCACGGCGGGAAAAAAGTAATTGCCGTGCAGATCGCCGCTTACCCGCTGGATCAGCAGCGACATCTGTTCGTCTTTGTCCAAAATCCCCATCTGCTCCCGGTAGTGCAGGGCCTTTTCGCTCAGGGTGGAGGCGTAGACCAGCTTGATGGCGGTGAGCAGATTCTCCAGCCGCCGCTGGCTGGAACCCTGGTTGGGGCAGAAGACCGACTCGTACTTGCCGGAAAAGGCGTTGCCGTAGTTGTCTTCCAGCAGGCTTGAGGAGCGGACGATGATCGGCGACTGGCCGAAGTAGTCCAGCATGTCGGAAAGTTTTCTGACGATATCCTCGGGGAAATGGCCGGTTAAGATCACCCGTCGGGCGTACTCGGCCACCCCCAGCAGAGTCTCGGTGTCCTTTTGCTGACGGCGGATCCACCAGCAGCCGTTGATCACCATGTAGGTGTAAAAGACATCGGAGCCGACGTAAAAGGAGTCATGCACCTCCACCACGTCTCTCAACTCCGGCGCGTCTTTTTGCAAAATGGCCCGGGAGAGCAGCATGCCGGTGGCCTTGCCGCCGATCAGGCCGGTGCCGATCATCCGCTTGCCAATCTCCAGCAGGTTTTCGATCTCCAGGTAACGGGCGGCCAGCTCCTGCATTCGCTCACTGCGGGTGACCACCATTTCCAGCAGGCGCCGCAGGTGACGTTGCCGGGTTTCCGGGTCGATTTCAACTTCCCTGCTTTGTTGCACCGCCAGGGCCGCCTCCTGGAAATAGCGGTTCCAGCGGTCCCGCTCCTCAAAGGCGTGGTCGGTGCTGTGAAAGGGGGTGAAGGCCAGGATCTCGGAGTTCAGCGCGCTGTTGGTCACCGGCACGAACTCGTTCTCCCGCATGGCGTGCAGCATGTACATGGTGGCGGAGTAACGCTGCTGAGCCTTGAGGGGGTGGACGTAAATATTGTCCCGGCTCTTGTAGATATCAAAAATCACCTGGGCTGTTTCATGCACCGGGGTCAGGGCGCTGTATGAGTGCTGGTCCCGCAGCAGGGCAAAAAAGGCCAGGGCCTCCATGTCCAGCAGATAGGGGCAGGTTAGCATGAAGAAGTTGCCCAGCATCCGGTCGCTGTACCAGGCGTTGGCCAAGTCGCTTAATGAATCGAAGACGTAGTAGCCGCCCCGGCCGTGTTGCTTGATGGTCTCGTGAATCTGGGTGATGAAGGGTTCGAAACCCTCTTCGGGGTCGGGGTGATGAATTTCGGCGGCGGGGAATTCTTCGGGGTCCAGCAGGGGAGGGTGGGAGGCGTAGCGAAAATATACCAGGCGCTGGTTTTTGAGATCGGCGAACTTGGCGTAACGTTGTACGAAATAGCGGTAGTCGTCGATCTCCCGGACCTGCCAGACAATATTATCCCCCGGCATCACCCCTTTGATGACGCGGTCCAGACCCCGGATACCGGTGGATAGATGGCTGTAATTGTATGACATTTAAAACATGTCCAAAAGGACCGGGCGGCAAGGCGGCCCGGCGGCAAATCCGCCGGGCAACCCGCAACCATTTACATAACTCCGATCAAATAACACCCTGCTCGATCATCGCATCGGCCACCTTGACAAAGCCGGCGATGTTGGCGCCCTTGACGTAATTGACATAGTCGCCTTCTTTGCCGAACTTGTAGCAGGATTCGTGGATGCCTTCCATGATCTGCTTGAGCCGGCCTTCCACTTCGTCCCGGGTCCAGGAAAGCTTGAGGCTGTTCTGGCTCATCTCCAGGCCGCTGGTGGCCACCCCGCCGGCGTTGGCCGCCTTGCCGGGGCCGTACATGATCCTGGCCTTCTGGAAAACCCGCACCGCGTCGCTGGTGGAGGGCATGTTGGCCCCTTCCGAAACGCAGACGCAGCCGTTCTTGACCAGGGTTTCGGCGTCGTTGGCGTCGATCTCGTTCTGGGTGGCGCTGGGGAAGGCGGCGTCGCAGGGAATCCCCCAGGGGCGCTCGCCGGAGTAGTATTTGCAGTCGTATTTTTCCGCGTACTCGGAAATCCGGCCCCGCTTGACGTTCTTCAGTTCCATGACGTAGGCCAGCTTGTCGGCGTCGATCCCTGCCGGGTCATGGACAAAACCGCCGGAGTCGGAGAGGGTGACGCACTTGCCGCCCAGCTCGTTGACCTTTTCAATGGTGTACTGGGCCACGTTGCCGGAGCCGGAAACCACGCAGGTTTTGCCGTCCAGGGAGGTGCCCCGCACCTTGAACATCTCCTCGGCGAAGTAAACCGCGCCGTAGCCGGTGGCCTCGGGCCGGATCAGGCTGCCGCCCCAGTTGCGGCTCTTGCCGGTGAGCACGCCGGTGAATTCATTGGTGATCCGCCGGTACTGGCCGTACATGAAGCCGATCTCGCGGGCGCCGACGCCGATATCACCGGCGGGTACGTCGGTTTCGGCCCCGATGTGCTTGCACAGCTCGGTCATGAAGCTCTGGCAGAAGCGCATCACTTCCTGGTCGCTCTTGCCCTTGGGGTCGAAGTCCGAACCGCCCTTGCCGCCGCCCATGGGCAGGGTGGTGAGGCTGTTCTTGAACACCTGCTCAAAGGCCAGGAATTTCAAAATGCTCAGGTTAACGCTGGGGTGGAAGCGCAGGCCGCCTTTGTAAGGGCCGATGGCGCTGTTCATCTGGATGCGGATGCCGCGGTTGACCTGGACCTCGCCCCGGTCATCAACCCAGGGTACCCGGAAGATGATCACCCGCTCGGGCTCCACCATCCGCTCCAGGATCTTGGCTTCCTGGTACTTGGGGTGCTTGTCGATGAAGGGCATCAGGGTTTCCACGACCTCCAGTACCGCCTGGTGGAATTCGCTTTCCCCGGGGTTCTTCTCGATGACCTTGTTCATGAACTCGGTGACCTTTTCCATTCGCGTACTTCCCTCCAGAATTTAGAATTTTTGATGACCACCGAACCCGGTGCCCAAATATCTTGCAGATCGTCGGCCTGCAGATCAGCAACGGCGCCAGCGGCAGTAGCGGATTGCCCCGGTCCTGTGTTGAGATTAGAGCGAAAAAAAACACCGAAGCCCCGGAAAACTGCGGCGGATGAATTTACCAGTTTTTTCGGTTCAGTGCAAATTATTATCGACAAAAATAGCCGCTGCCGTGGTGCGCAGTGGTAGGGGGGAGAGGGTTGCATAAATGTAAAACCGCCCCCAGGTTACGTGGCTTTGATTACAAAATTGTAATAACCGTCAAGGGTGAAACCGCTTTCCCGGATTAGCCGGCAAGCTGTTTTTGTTGTTAAAGCAATGGCATAAATGGCAACATTGCTTGCTGCTCCATCTTGGCACGCTTCTTGATATTCCCTCTTAGCGAACAGCAAACATTGTGGTCCCTTGCCGGTTGCGAGCCGTCGCAGGGGATTGCAAAAGGTCATTCAACCAGTACAAGCAGGAGGAACAGCAATGAAAAAGGTGGAAGCGATCATCAAGCCTTTCAAGCTGGATGAGGTCAAGGAGGCGGTCACGGCCTTGGGCGTTCATGGCATGACGGTCACCGAGGTCAAGGGTTTTGGCCGCCAGAAGGGGCACACCGAGGTCTACCGCGGGGCCGAGTATGTGGTGGACTTCGTCCCCAAGGTCAAGCTGGAAATCGTGGTGGCCAGCGAAATGGTCGAACAAGTGGTGGAGACCATCATCCAGGCTGCCCGCAACGGCAAGATCGGGGATGGCAAAATCTTTGTGCTGCCGGTGGAATCAGTCTGCCGGATCCGCACCGGCGAACAGGACAGCGCGGCGATTTGAGGCCGGCGACCATAACCTGAACCGTTTTTAACCATATTTTTAAAAGGAGTACGTCATGAAAAGCAAATCAATCATCGCGGCCGCCGTCTGCGGCCTGGTTGCCACCGCCCTGCCGGTCGCCGGATGGGCCGGTGAGCAGGCGGTAAGCGGTGGGGATGCCATCTTTACCGCCAACAACACCTGGATGCTGGTGGCCACCTTTTTGGTCTTTTTGATGCACCTGGGCTTTGCCTCCCTTGAGGCGGGGATGACCCGGGCCAAGAACACCGTCAACATCCTTTATAAAAACACCGCCATTATCGCCATCGGCATCCTTACCTATGCCGTGGTGGGTTTCAACCTGATGTACCCGGAGAGCTTCGCTTTGGGCTCCTGGTTTGGTTTTGCCGGCTTCGGGGTGGGAACTTCCCCGGAAGATCTGAAAATTCTTGAAGACGGGGTGGGGGTCTATACCTACTGGACCGATTTCATCTTCCAGGCGATGTTTGCCGCCACCGCCGCCACCATTGTTTCCGGGGCGGTGGCCGAGCGGATCAAGCTGCCGAGTTTCCTGGTCTTTACCACCCTTTACGTGGCCTTTGTCTACCCCTGGCTGGGCAGTTGGCAGTGGGGCGGCGGCTGGCTGGATGAGATGGGCTTTTATGACTTTGCCGGTTCCACCCTGGTGCACTCGGTGGGCGGCTGGGCGGCCCTGGCCGGGGTAATTGTACTGGGCCCGCGCCTGGGTAAATATATCGATGGCAAGATCCGGCCCATTCCCGGCCACAATATGCCGCTGGCCACCATCGGGGTCTTTCTCCTCTGGCTGGGCTGGTTTGGCTTCAACGGTGGTTCGGTGCTCTCCGCCGACCCAGGTCTGGTCTCCTTTGTCTTTGTCACCACGGCCCTGGCCGCTGCCGCCGGGGTGGTCAGCGCCATGTTCGCCTCCTGGACGGTGACCAAAAAGCCCGATCTTACCATGGCTTTGAACGGCGCCCTGGCCGGCCTGGTGGGGATCACCGCCGGGGCCGACGTGGTGAGCGTGGGGGCGGCGGTAATCATCGGCCTGGTGGCCGGGACCCTGGTGGTCTTTTCGATCATGGCCCTGGACCGGTTAAAACTGGACGACCCGGTGGGCGCCATCTCGGTGCACCTTACCTGTGGCATCTGGGGCACCCTGGCAGTAGGCATCTTCGCCGCCGAGTTCTCGCTGATGATCCAGTTGCTGGGGGTAGTGGCCTACGGGGTAGTGGCCTTCGGCGCCGCCATGGTGCTCTTCTACGCCATCAAAAGCAGCATCGGGCTGCGGGTGGATGAGGAAGAAGAGCGGCTGGGGCTGGATATCACCGAGCACGGCATGGAGGCCTATGCCGGCTTTGAGATGAACACCAAGTAAACCGGCGGATTCACCCGAACGGCACCGCAGCCAGCCCATGGAGACAGTGGGCTGGCTGCGGTGCCGTTCGGGTGGGTTGCCCAAAGGACTTCAAGCTATGAACTTTCTGGTTTTGCAGCATGCTCCCTGGGAGGGGCCGGGGCAATTTCTGCTGGCGGCGGCCCGCAAGCTGAAAATCAGGTTGCAGGTCACCAGGGTCTGGCAGGAGGCGATTCCCGATCCGTTGAACTTTGACGCCCTGCTGATTCTGGGGGGTGGCGCCAATGTCGACCAGGAGAAGCAGTTTCCCTACCTGCGGGAAGAAAAGGAAGTGATTCGCCGGGTGGTGGCTGCCGATCTGCCTTGTTTAGGAATTTGCCTGGGGCATCAGCTGCTGGCCGAGGCCCTGGGCGCCCGGGTGGGTCCCAATTTCTGCAGCAGCGTGGGGTTTGTCGAGGGCTACCTGACCAGTCACGGCCGGCAGCACCCCGCCTTTGCCGGGATGAAAAGCCCGCTGCCGCTCTTCAAGTGGCACGGTTACACGGTGCTGGAACCGTTGCCGGGTCATTTGCAGGTGTTGATGACCTCGGATCACTGCCAGGTGGAGGCGTTGTCGGTGGCCGGGCGGCCCCATCTGCTGGGGTTGCAGTCCGACAACCACGCCGCCGACCCCCGCGATGTCGGTCTATGGCTGGAGCAGGACCGTCAGTGGCTGGCCTCGCTCCGTGATCAGAGGGTTGACCCCTCCTGGGTGCTGGCCCAGAGTCGACGCTACCGGGCGGCAATCGCCGCCGATTTCCAGCGCCTGTTGGGTAATTATTTGCGTATGCTGGTGTAAGCGCCGGCTTCCGGCCGTGACGATGGGGCAAAAGCTGTCAGCCGTTAAGACTGAGAAACCAGGGGGTCGGGGGTATCAACGCAGAGCGAGATCTTGTCCAGAATCGTCGAAATCTGTTCCAGTTCGTCTTCAATTTTGGCCATGTTGCCGTCCCCCTCCTGCCAGCACTGGGAGATGATCCGGGCCCCGGCGCTGATTCGCAGGGCGGCGGTTTTTTTGCCAGGTATTTCAGTTGGCTGGCCAATGTGGCAGCACTGGGCGGCCAGCTCCTTTTCGGCGGCCGGGATTCCCGGCTCATCCCCGATGTCGCAGTTGAGCTTCTCGTACAGGGTGCGGGCCTCTTCCGGGGTCAGGTAACTGCCGTCGTGGTGGCGCACCAAAAAAGGAAAAATGGTGCGTCGGATGGAGAGTTCGTCGCCCAGCATGTCGGTTCTGGCAAAGCAGGGGTGCGAGGGTTCGACCAGGAGATCCAGCAGCGGATGGGCGGCAATGCGGCTCATTACCTCTTCGCAGAACCGTCCCAGGCCCTGCAGTCGCTGTTCTTTGGGCACCAGGTAATAGCGCCGGGCCTCATCCAGGGCCGCCTGCCAGCGCAGGTACATGCCGGTGTTGGGGGGATGCTGGGCTTCGGGGAGGCATTCCTGCCAGCTTCCCAGGTCGGCCTGGGGAATGTAGTCCGCCAGGCCCCGGGGCAATGAATGCCGGGAGCAGTCCAGGCGGTCGGCAAAACTTTTGGGGAACACCGCCACCCCGCTGAAGGTAGGGCCGGTGAAAAACTTGGAGCCGGTGAGCAGCAGGATGTCGCCTTTCTGAATATGGTCGCGCAGGTCTTCGGCGTCCAGCCTTAACTGGCAGGCATCGACAATAACCTGAACCGACTCGCCGAAATGGCGGCGAATGCGGTCCAGCATGGGGGGGGAGGGAGCCCAACTGCCCATCCGGGACTGGTCCATGGCGTGCAAAATCACCCGCCGGCCGGCGGCCACCGTGTCGCTTACCCCTTGCCAGATCATTTCATCCACCCGCTCCAGGTGGTGTAGCTCACCCTGCTCGTCGCGGAAGGGGATACCGAGAAAAGCCACCTCCGGCATTCCTTCCAGCCGGCTGCCTTTTTCCACCTCGACTCCTAAGCAGGTGGTTTCGTCGAAGTGGCAGCCGGTGACCGCCAGTTCGGTGCCGCTGCCGGTTTCATCGGAGCCGCAGACGATACTGGTCCACGGTGCATCCGGCCTGGTGGCCACAATGGCGGCCACGGCCTGCATCTGCGAGTCGGTGCCCGACGGAGACAGGTGCAAATCGCCCTCCAGATCGTGAAAGCCGAAGGTGGTGGCGATGGCATCGGCCAGTTCCTGGCTGTAGCGGCGCAGGGGGGCCAAGGAGCCGGCCAGGGCGCAGTCGTGCAGCAGGCGCTGGCGGCACTGCTCGGCTTCGGCGTATGCCTGGGATGAAACCGAAGTGGCGGTGGAGGCGGAAAAGGTAATCGCTTCGTCGCGCGGATAAGGCAGCGAGCCGTAGCGGTTGAAGCCGGTTTCCTGGTCCAGTTCCAGGCGGGTATCGCCCCCTTTAACCAGGTGCCAGCGGGTGGGTTTCAGCAGCGGCTTGAGGGTGGTGTCGAACAGCCGTCCCAACTCCAGGACGTGATCGATCAGATCGTGCAGCTCTTTTGCTTCGGTGCGGTGGTTGACCAGGGCCACCCGGATCGCCGCCCGGTCGTTGAGGGTGGTGCTGGAGGGGGCGGCCAGCCCGCGCAGTTGCAGCTGGGTTACAATGGCCCGGTTAAGGGCGTCGCCGACGCCGGGATCGGTGGCCTGATAACGGAAACAGACAATGTTCAGGGTTACCGGGGCCAGGCGCTCCAGTTGCGGCTCGCGGTCGACCCGCTGGGCCAGTTCCCGGGCCAGGCGGCAGTGCTTGCGGACCACCGCCGCCAGTCGTTCGGTGCCCAGCGCCTGGAAGGTGAACCAGACTTTCAGGGCCAGGAAGCTGCGGGACAGCTCGGGGCCCAGTTCGCAGAACCAGGGGGCGCCGCCGGCCAGTCCCAGGCTGGCCGGGGCCAGATATTCCTTGCGTTCGGAAAAGGTGGCCTGGTGTAATTCGCCGTCTTTGACCAGCAGGCCGCCCACGGAATAGGGAACCTGGAACCACTTGTGAAAATCGAAGGCAACGGAGTCGGCCTGCGCCATAGGGGCCAGGGCCTCCCGGTACTCTTCCAGCAGGATCGCCGTGCCGCCGAAGGCGGCGTCGATATGCAACCACAGTTGCTCCTGGTCGCATATGGCCTTGATGGCGGTCAGGTCGTCGATGGCCCCGGTGTTGACCGTACCCGCCGTGGCAATTACACAGAAGGGGGTCAGGCCTTGTTGGCGGTCGGCGCTGATTTGCGCCGCCAGCGCTCCGGTATCCATGGTGAAGTCGTTGTTAACCGGGATCGAGCGCAAAAACTCCTCGCCCAGGCCCAGCAGTTGGAAGGCTTTCAGGACCGAGTTGTGGCTCTGGGCCGAGGCATAGCCCACCAGGGGTGAATCCTGTCTTTGCAGCCCCCGCGCCTTGACCTCATCCCCCGCCGCCTGCTGGCGGGCCACCGCCAGGGCCAGCAGGGTGGCCATGGAGGTGCCGGTGGTGAGAATCCCCGAGGAGGAGAGGGGAAAGCTGAACAACTGGCGGCACCATTGCAGCACCTGGCGTTCGATATACACCGCCACATGGTCGCGCCCACCCAGGTTGCTGTTCAGCAGGGCGGCGCACATCTCGCCCAAAGCCCCGTATAGGTTGCCCCCGCCGTGAACCCAGCCGAAGAAGCTTGGGTGGGTGTTGCCGTTGCCGTAGGGCAGCATCTGGTCGCGAAATTGTCCCACCAGCTCTGCAACGGGGCGGCCCTGGCGCGGCAAGGGGGTGCGGAAGGAATCTTTGACCTCTTCGGGGCAGGGGCGCCAGACTGGTTTTTCGGACAAAGTTTGGTAATGCTCGATGCCGGCCTGCATGGCCTGTTGCCAGGCGGCTTCCAGCTCCGCCCAACTGTCGGGATCAAGATTGTCGGTCATGGTCTAATTTCCAGGTTTACGACGGTCTGCTTGGTGGTGGGCCCGGTGCGCCAACGGTTGAGTGGCCTGCGAACAACAACCATAACCAGTGTTGCCCGGCTTGTAAACAGGGGAGAGGGTAACTTTCGTGGCGGAGAGTGCCGAATTTACTGTCGAAGCATTAAATTTCTTCAATCCGGCTGCGGAACCAGCGGATCAGGGCTTCTTTTTTTTCGCCGATGTCGATTTCGTAGATGTCGCGGGGGAAGAGCAGGTCGGCCACCCCGGAGTCGAAGATGCGCCGCACCTCGTATTCGTCGTGGGAAACCCCCCGCTGGTAGATGTAATTGAGGAAAGAGCGGTTGGTGTGAACGATGAACTCCACCCGCATACCGCCCATGCGGGCGAAAAATTTGTACATCGCGGTGCCGCTGGAGCTGCCCGGGGTGCTGCTCCGGTAGCCACCGCCGGCCAGGGTGTCGCTGAGGTCTTCCAGGGTCATCAGGGAGCCGGCTCGGGCGGCGCTGGCGGTGAGGTGTTGCTGAAAGATTTTGACCTCCATGGGGGAATCCACCACCGCCATCAGGCCCAGTTCGTCATCCACCGCCACCGCCGGGTTTTCCTCCCCTTTGCGCAGCAGTTTGAGCACCTTGGCCTCGGGCGGTTTTTTACGGATGCTGACGTAAACCGGAACCTCCTGCTCCCCCCAGGGAAAGCAGCGGCGCTTGATCATGGTGATTTTTTCATGCGGTCCGGTTTGGGGCGGCAGCTCCTGCCGGCGTTTGATGGCTACTTCCTGGCAGGCAAAGCTCTCCGGGTGGTGGTGACTGTGCAGATAGACGATGTCCAGCTCACCGATTTTGGCCTTGCGGCTCCAGACCTCATCGTTGAGAAAGTCCAGAAAACGGAGGAATTTCTGTTCCACTTCGGTTTCCCGCTCCCGCTGGTCGATGGCGCCGGCCAGGCTCATCAGGATCAGCTTGCGCTTGGCCTCGAAACGGGCCTTGCGGTGGTAGCGGTCGTCGAAGAGGATCAGCAGCAGATCGATGGGGCTGCGGGTGGAGTCGATCTCGTTGGTCATCTCGATGTAGGAGGCGTAATTGGCCAGCACCCGGTTACGCAGGTAGTTGATGACCCCGTCGGCAATCCTGGAATAGGAGTTGATGTGGGCGATGACCTCCCGCTCGCTGCCGTCCAGCCCGAACATGTTGCCCAGCAGCCGGTAAGCGCGTTTTTCCACCACCCGCCGGCGGGCAGCATCCTGCAGCAGCGCCGGGATCTCGGCAAAGGAGCGGACCTGCAGCAACTCGAAAAGCTGGCTGCGGGTAACCCGGTATTTGCTGAGCAGCCCCCGTTGTTTCAGTTCGGTGAAACGGCGCCGGGAGGAGCCTGCCAGCAGGTGCTCCTCCCGGACGCTTTTTTCCACCCGAAACGGGCCCTCCTGGTCAAGGAGGGCAAAGATGTTTCTGCTGCGGTCCATGTGTTGGTCCGGGTTAAAATTCCATGCTCAGGGAAAGGCCGCCGTAAACAAAGTTTGCCCGGTCGCGACCGATGGCGGCGTCGTTGGCCGCTTCCAGCTCGTCCTTGGCGTCGCTGCTCAAGGCAAAAGAGTAGGCCAGTACCGGGGCAACCGTGAAGTAATCGCCGAACTGGTAGGGCAGGGCGGCGGAAATCACCCCGTCGTGGAGGGCATCGTAATCGCTGGTGTAAACATAGCCGGCTTCGGCGCCCAAATCCAGGGAAAGATTGTCGGCCAGCGCTATGCTGTGGCCCACCGCCAGGCTGACATACCAGCCGGGAGCGGCGTCGGTGTCGCGATAGATGGTGAGGCTGGGCGACAAAAAGGTGTCGTAGCCGACGGCCAGATAGAACTCCTGGGTGTCGTCTTCACCGCCCAGGCCGTAGTAGATATAGCCGATGCCGAGGTCCAGGGGACCGAAACTGTGATCATAGGCCAGGGTCAGGTCGGTCTCGTTCCAGACGCTGGTGTCGGCGCCGTAAAGGTCGGTGTCCAGGTTGCCCCAGAGATTGACCGAAAAACCTTGCCAACCGACGG
Source organism: Desulfurivibrio alkaliphilus AHT 2 (assembly GCF_000092205.1). GTDB lineage: Bacteria > Desulfobacterota > Desulfobulbia > Desulfobulbales > Desulfurivibrionaceae > Desulfurivibrio > Desulfurivibrio alkaliphilus. The sequence goes on from NC_014216.1 coordinate 158,442, forward strand.
TCATCGAGGGTTGGATGACCAGGCTGTCCCGGCTGAAGGCGTAACCCCGCCAGATGTACTGGCTGTAGGCGTCCACCGCCAGTTCGGCCCAGGGTTCTTCCGGCTGGGCCATGGCGCTGGTGGCGGTGGCGGCCAGCAGTCCACATCCCAGCAACCCACCGGTGATTCCTTGCAGATAACGTTTTGCTTTCATTTTTGTTGCTCCTGTGTTGAAGATTAAGGCGATGGCCTCACCGCGAGGCCCGGTCTTGGGCTGATTGTTTTACATAATTCGTGCCAATGGCTGGCGACGTTTAAAAATCGCTTGATCACGGGTAGATGGCTGGACTGGGTAAGGGTTGGTCGGCTTGGCCCCAATTACATTTTTGTTAGCGTGACCTGGCCGGTTTTGGGTTAATGCACAAAAATGTAACTTTTCGGGCGGGCTTGCGCTGATGCATCGCATGAGGTAGTAGATTTTAAGGTGATTGCTGGGGCGCCCAGGCTTATATTGATTTTCGCAGATGGTGTACAAGACGGTTGGATGGGCGATGTCGGCCGAGACAGAGGAGCGTGATGATGCGATGGGTTTGCGGCAGGCGTTTGCTGGCCGGGGCGATGGCCTTCGGAATGCTGTTTCACGGTGGCGGCGTGGTCGCTCAGCCCATGGTTGGCGACGAGCAACCGGCTCCGGCGGTGGAGGCGGCGGCGCCAAAGGATGTCGCTCAGCGGCTTTTGGGGCCGCCGGTGTTGTCGGACTGGTGGCTGACGTTGGGCGAGTCGGCACCAGCGGCGGCCGCCGGCAGCGCGGGCGGTATGAGCAAGGGGCTGAAGATTGGGGCGCTGGTTACCGGCGGGGTGGTGGTTACCGGGGCAACCGTGGTCATCCTGGCGAGCAGCGAAGACAAAAACAGTAACAATGATACAGATGACCAGCCGGGTAACGCTGTTCCTCCGGATGATGTTCAAGCTCCGCTTTCCTGGCACCAGCAGCAATCGCAGCAGCAGCCGGATGAATGGCTGGCGGCGGAGATCAGGGCACGAGACGATTATCGTTTCATCAATGAATGGTGGACGGATAAGTACGGGGGCGAAATGCCCCGGATCAACCCCTACGACCTGATGGGCCTCTCTTACGCCCACGCCGCCGGTTATCGCGGCGAGGAAATCATTATCGGCCTGCTGGACGATACCTTTCAGCTTGACCACCCGATGTTGCAAGGGCAGGTGGCTGGGGACTCCGGCACCTTGCCGGGGGTTAATTCCAACACTTATCACGGCACCCACGTGGCCGGCCTGGCGGCGGGCCACAGCGCCACCATGATCGGCGTGGCCCCGGAGGCCAAACTCTTTCTCGCCTCTTTTAAAAATTCCACTCTCAATGGTTGGGCCACCAAATTTCAGGATGCCCGCCAAGCCGGAGCCCGAGTCCACAGCAACAGTTGGGGCTGGGATGCTGATGGCCTGCTTGATACCAGGTTGGCGGTGGAGTTGCTTGCCGATCCGGTGGCGGCGCTGGCAAACTGGCAAGAAACGGAGGACTTTAACCACTGGTACCTGGGATTCACCGACTATGCTGCGGACCAGGAATTTAAGCTTTCCGCATATCAAGACAATCCAGGGCTGGTCCTGGAGGCCTATTTTAACATTGCTTATAACAGCCCCAGCCCCGCCGCCAGTTGGAATAACCTGGCCGCCGCCATGCACGATTTTCAGACTCAGGGCAACGGGGTGATCCTCTGGGCGTTGGAAAATCACCGGCTGGAGGCGCCCGATGGGACGTTTTATGCCGATGCCCCGGCCGCTTTGCCGGAACTTTACCCCGACTTGCAGGGGGCCTGGCTGACCGTGGCCAATGTCAATGTCTTCAGCCACAGTGACGGCCAGGATTACGCCGTCCTCTACTCTTCCGGCTGCCACCAGACGGCGAGCTACTGCCTCTCCCACAACGGCGGTTTTGTCAACTCGGCGGTTCCCTTTAATGATTATGATCAGCTCACCGGCACCTCCATGGCCACCCCCCAAGTGGCGGGGGCGGTGGCCATTCTGGCCCAGGCCTTTCCCGGCCACAGCGGTGAGCAACTGGTCAACCGGCTACTGGCCACCGCCAGCAATTTCGATGATTGGCAGGCGGTGGAGGAGCGTGATGGCAGCTGGTACGGCACCCTGACCCTGCCCGACAACAGCAGCCGGGAGGTGGAATTTATGGTGCTGCCCGTCGAGGCCAATCAGGAGTCGCCTCTTGACCCCGGGGAAATCGGGGTGGTGGATTTCGGCAACGGCATTACCCACGCCTACTCGGAGTTGCTGGGCCATGGTTTTGTCAATCTGCGGGCGGCCCTGCAGCCGGTGGGCGAGGTGGCGGTACCGGTGGGGCAGCAACTTGATACCGTCCGGCGAGAAGATCTGCAGGCCAGCCGGGTGTTGCTGGGGCCGGCCTTTGGCGATTCCCTGACCGCCGGGCTGGCCGGGCGCACGGTGGCGGTGCTGGATGGCCTGGATGGCGCCTTCCAGGTGCCGCTGGGGCACTTTGTGCAAGCCGCCGATCCCGGCAGCGATCTTGGCGGGCTGTTGGCCGGTTTTGGGCCGCCGCCGCTGGGGCCGGAAATTAAACTGGGGCGTGGTGGCCGGTTGGCAGCCGCCTTTAGGTCGGCTGAAAATGGGCCGCCGGCGGGATTGACGGCGGCGAAGGAGCGCCAGAGTAAGGTGGCGGAACTGAGCTGGCGCCAGGAGCTGGGTCGCGACTCGCTGCTGCGGTTCGACTACAACCGCAATCCCGGCCTGGCTTTCGGTTTGCCCGCCGCCGGCACGGTGCAGCCGGAATGGATGGTCAGCCGGCAGGCCTTTGTCAATCCGCTGCTGAGTCTGGTCGAACGGGGTGAAAGCCTGGGGGCCGATGTGGCGCTTAATCGCTGGGCCACCCTGCGCCTGGGCGCTTTCCAGGGCAGCCAGAGCCAACAATGGCAACAAAACGAACTGGCGCCGCAAGAAGATCACCGGCGCGCCCGGCTCCGGGGGGCTGCCACCGAGTTGGCCCTGGGTTTGGGCCCCGCTGCCGCCCCGGCCGCCGGTCTGGCCCTGCAGGCGGCCCTGGTGCAGGAAGAAAACACCTTGCTGGGCAGCCACAGCGGCGGGGCCTTTGAACTGGCCCAGGGCACCTCGAGCTACACCGTGGGCCTGTCCGGCGAGCTGGCCTTGGGGGAGTGGTCGGGGGGCGGTGATTTGCGCCTGGCGGCCAATGTCTTTGCCGCCTATGCCCAGCCTCAGGCCGCTGCCGATTCCCTGTTTACCGAGGTGTCCACCGTTGCCGGCAGGGCCTGGAGCGTGGGTTTGCTGGCCCAACGGCTGCTCACCCCGGCCGACCGCTGGGGGCTGGTGCTGCATCAGCCCCTGCGGGTGGTTGACGGCCAGGCCGAGCTGCGTTTGCCGGTGGGGCACGACGGCACTGAATTAAGGCACGATACGGTAAGGGTCGATCTGCGCCCCACCGGCCGGGAAACCCGGCTGGAAATGTTCTACGGCCGGCCGCTGATGGCCGGCGCCGACCTGCGCGGCAGCCTGATGCTGCGCCGCCAGCCCGGTCATGTCCACCAGGCCCCCTCGGAGGGGGTCGCCCTGCTTCGCACAACCGTCACTTTTTAAGCTGTACTCAAACATATTGATAGGTTTGGGGGCTTGACAAGCTGGTTGTTGGCTGATACAAGGTGATATAGTAGTGCAGGCTGGGGTTACACGGGGTGTCATGCCATTGGTCATGACACCCCGTTTTTGCCAGTGCCGACAAAAGCGGCGAAAAACGCCTATGTACCGACTGGAGGGTAAACATGAAAGAACAAAGCAAAATGAAATGGCTGGGGCTTGCGGTGGTTGTAACCTTTGCGCTGGGGCTGGCTGGTTGCAGCAGCAGTAGCAGTGGTGGAGGGGGCGGCAACGGGGAGATCGACGAGACCGAGGTGGGGGCGGATCAGGGGGAAACCACCAGTGAAACCTATGTTTTGAACGAAAAAGAGCAAGCCTTTGTCGCTGCCTTGGCCGGCCCGGGCATCATGGAAATGGCGCAGAATTTTGCCACCACCGCCGCCGAGGTGCCGGATGATCCCTCCGGCCAGCCCGACGAAGATAGTAGCGGCACCAGCAGTGTTTATTCTTTGAACGCCACCACCCGAGTAATTGTAGACGGTGAGGTGCCGGTGCTGTTCGAGTGTCCCCACCCGGATGCCGAAGGCTTTGTCGGCGAGGGGGCGTTGCGTTTTGCCGAAGGCAACTTGATTGCCATTAATCAAATTGAGTTTCCGAATCTTTTCAGCAATGCCGGCTCGTTGCTGGCGGGGCAGCATGCCGATGAATCGGGGCCAGATTATGCCCACGATATTTACCTGCGGGCCGATTGCCAGGTCAGCGCCGAAGATTACGACTTGGGGCTGCTTTTTCGGGGCGGTATGGATGCCGCCCAGCTTGCCAATGTAAGCGGCAGCGGCGGCCAGGTGGTGGCGGCGGTGATCGGCGACTTCACCGGCACCGGGGTGGACGACCGGCCCGATGCCAGTGAATTTATGGAATCAACTTTTAACTATGATTTGAGTGGTGAGCCCCAGAGCCTGACCTCTCTGTACCGGGGCGAGATTTATGCCTGTACCGGCTGCGTGGCTGGTAATCTTGCCGATTTCAGCGGTAATCCCGGCTTCGACGGCACCTCCCAGAGCTTTTTGGAGATGAGCCTCCAGCTTCCCGGTGGGTTAGAGTTTGAGTTTCAGGTCGGCGAGGATGTGAATAATCCTTTTACCATGCAGGCTGCCGCTGCGGGTAATGATCAGGCCACGGTCACCATGGATGGCCGTCTGGCTTATCTGGAGCCGTCCACCGGTTGCGGGTTCGATGTTACTTACCAAACGGTGGAGCCGCTGCTGATCCAGGATTACGACCAGGACAACCCGGTGACCTTGAGCGGAACCTTGCAGGTAACCGTTAACGAAACCGGCAACACCTACACGGTCGAGTTCCTCAACGACCAGGCCACGGTCTACGACGCCGCCGGCAATGAGGTTACCCCGGACACCGACCCCGATGCTTTGGGTTGCAGCGTGTAGCCACGGCGGCTAACTTTAGCACTATAAAAACCAGGCGGTTGGCAGCGGCCAGCCTTGTGGCCGCCGTAACCGGCCATGGGACGCGGCAGAACCGCCGTCTGGCAAGCCCAAAAAGGCGGCACCCGCGGGTCGGCGGGTGCCGCCTTTTTGAATTTGGCAGCCGGCGCTTTTGCCGGCGCCGCCTTAGCCATGGGCAGGAAGTCGAATCAATGGGCGTGATCGCCGCTGATCACGCCCACGATGCCCTCTACAAAATGGACGTAATGCACGTAAGCTTCGACAAACGCTCGTCCGGCTTCCGCATTTTGCCCCGCCTGTTCTTTCTTGGCCAGGGCCTGCTGAAAACGCTCCAGCATTTCCCGCTTTACATGGTTGGCCACGTGGGCCGCCAGTTCATCAACCGAGCCTTCGTTTAGGGCGGCATCCGCCCGGGCAATGTGACCGGGGATGGTGCCGGCGGGCTTAATGCCGGTGTAGGACGCCCCTTCGCTTTCCCGATGCAGCCTCACCAGGGCTTCCAGAAAGTACTGGTCGGCCACTTCCCGGGCCTCCGGGCTTAGCTTGCGCACCTGCATGGTTTGGGCGAAAGTCCGCCGAATTTGCTCTTCGTGTTCCGGCATCACCCACTTTAACAGGGACTGCGGGTCGCCGGCGGCAATTGCCTGGCGGGCTTCAACCACCACCGGACCATCCATGGCGTCACAGTGGGCGGCGGCGGTTTGCGGTGCCAGCAGGCCGGCGGCCAGCAGCAGGGTCAGGGCGAGGTTTTTCCAGTTAAGCGTTTTTGCGAAGTTCATCGTTGTTCTTCCTCCATGTTTAATAAACTGAGAGATTGGTTAAAAGCGGCAACTTATAAGAGCAAAACGGTGCAACTGGCGGTTTTGTGACAACCGTAAACAAAAAATATTTTCTGTTTTCCTCTGAGTCCCACGGGCGTCCCATAGATAATGCCTATACCAACACACTTCTTGGTTCAAAATTACCTATTAGACATTCGCCCCCCGGCGCGGCAGTCTTTAGCAGACTGGCGGCGCCTGGTCGCCGTCGTCCCGGCCCGGGACAGGCAGATATTCTTCAATATCTTCCGCCGGCCGGGCGACGGACCTGGACACCCGGGCCGAAAGCGGTGCGCCGGGGAACATTTCGGAAAACAAAGATGAGGTGTGCAACAATGCAAGAACTCAACTGCCGGGGGCTGGCCTGTCCGGCGCCGGTGACGCAGGTGCGTGACCTGCTCGTGCAGGGCAAGCCCTCGACCCTTGCGGTACTGGTGGACAACGAGGCGGCCAGGGAAAACGTCAGCCGTTTTCTTGCCTACCAGGGCTATCAAGTGATGGTGGAGGAGGTCGACGAGGGTTTCAAGGTGATCGGCACCGGCGGCGACCAAGCCTGCGAGGTGATGGACGAAAAGGAATTGGCCGCGGCGGCGGGTGCGGGAGGGAAAATCCTGGTGATGATCACCACCGATCGCCTGGGCCACGGTGATGACCAACTGGGCAGCGGTTTGATGCTGAACTTTTTGAAAACCCTCAAGGAGATGGGGCCGGAACTCTGGCGCCTGGTCTTCATTAATGCCGGGGTCAAGCTGACCGTGGCCGGAGCCGAGACCCTGGCCCCCCTGCAGGAGCTGGCCACCGGCGGGGTTTCCATCTTGGTCTGCGGCACCTGCCTTAACCATTTTAACTTGCTCGACCAGAAACAGGTGGGCGAGACCACCAATATGCTGGATATCGTCACATCCCTGCAACTGGCCGACAAAGTCATCAACGTCTGAGTAAAAGAAACCAAAAAAATGCTTTACACCGCCGCCTGATTCCACCAGCATGGCAATAGCAGGCAGTTGAAAAGAACATTCTTTTTCCTGCCGACATATTAATGCCTTTCTGGCAAGGAGGCTGTCATGAAAAGAGCAAAGCTTTGGCCGATGTTTGCGCTGCTGGTGTGTGTCGCCTTTGGCGGGTGGAGCGGGTTTGCCGTCTTTTCGGCCGTGGCGGGGGAAAAAGAGCAGGTGTTTGCCGCCGGTTCCTTTGAAGACCCGGAGGTCTGCGCCCGTTGTCACCGCGACATTTACCAGGAATGGTCGCATTCCATGCACGCCTATGCCTGGGACAACCAGTGGTTCCGGGCTGATTATGAACAGGCCCACCGGGAGACCGGCGGGGCCACGGATATGCTGTGCGGTCCCTGTCATGCGCCGGTGGCCGCGCGAACCGGGCAACTGCCGCCCCATGACGGCAGCGAGTTCGATGCCGTTTCCCAGCGTGGCGTTTCCTGTGATTTTTGCCACACCGTAACTGGCCTGGAACAGGTTTACAACATGGGGCATGTGTCTGAGCCGGGCCGGGTCAAGCGGGGCCCCCGGGGAGACGGTCGGGAAATGTACCATGCGGTTGAATTCTCCGAGCTTCATACCAGGGCCGAATTCTGTGGCTCCTGTCATCAAGTGATCCATCCCGCCACTGGCGTGGCCATTATCGATACCTACCAGGACTGGCAGAACAACGAATACGGGCAAAAAAACATCCGCTGCCAGGATTGTCACATGACTCCCACCCCGGGGGTTGGCCAGAGGCGGGGGCGTGCGGCAACGATGGGGGAAAACCGGTCAAACGTGGCGTTTCATGCTTTCAGCGGCGGCAGTGTCTATGTGCAGGAGTTTCTTGGCCACCGCGAACAGGCCCGCATGGCCAGGGAAATGCTGCGGGCTGCGGCGGTGGTCGAACTTTCCCCCCGGGTGACCAATGACGCCACCCTGGAGTTGACGGTGGATGTACGGAATGTGGGGGCGGGGCACAAGATTCCCACCGGGGTGACCTATATCCGCAAGATGTGGCTGCAGGTGGAGGTGCTCAACGGAGCGGGAGAAAAGGTTTACAGTTCCGGCCATCTGGTCGAGGGCAACCATGTCGATCCCGAGGCGGTTTTCTTCCGTTTGCTTTTTGTGGATGAGCAGGGCGAGTTGACCGGCAAGAGCTGGCGGGCCCAGGGTATCGGCTACGATCGGCGGATTGCGGCCAATTCCAGCGAGCGGGAAGTGTACCGGATCGGGCTGCCGGCCCGCAGCGATTATACCATCAACACTCGGCTGATGTACCGCTCCTTCAGCCAGGCCACCATAGAGCGCCTGGAAGGAATACTGGATAAAGCACTGCCGCCCCTGGGAAGCGTGGAAATGGCGAAGGCGACGGCAAAGGTCAGTTATTGAAGCAGGCATGAAATGTGTGAGCAATCACCCGCACCCGGGAAATTAACGACCGGGGGCGGGTTTTGTTTCGAATACACGGCTTAGCACCGCCGACAGGCGGCACCGTATCTGCTGCAAACAGCCAGTATTTGCCCAGGGTAAATTAATTTTAAAAAATCCTTGACGTTGTTTTGTGCTTTTAATAGTATTGGTTACTATATCTAAAAAGGTGGCCGCCTAAGAAAACATGGAAGCACAAACAAATTTTATGCAAGGAGAATGAATTATGAAGCGTTTTTATGCCCTGTTTGTCGGGGGAGCTCTACTGTTGGCCGGCGCCGTCGGTGTGGCCATGGCTTCCGGTCATGGTCTGGCTAGCTACAAGGACAACTTCGAGCCCATTACCGTGATGTATGTCGACAATCCCGATAACCCGGTGACCCCTGAAAAAGTTGAGCTGGGGCGCAAGCTCTACCATGACCCTCGGCTTTCCAAGAGCGGCCTTTTCAGTTGCAACACCTGCCATAACATCGCCACCTGGGGCATGAGCAAGCTGCCGGTGGATATTGGCCACCAGTGGCGGCTGGGGCCGGTCAACTCCGGTACCGTGTTCAACGCCGCCTTTTACGAGGCACAATTTTGGGATGGCCGGGCCGCAGACCTGGAAGAGCAGGCCAAAGGACCGATTCTTGCCCATGAGGAAATGGCCATGCCCAGCGAAGAACTGGCGGTGGAGCGGATCGCCTCCATCCCTGAGTATGTCAGCCGCTTTAAAGTCTCTTTCCCCGAGGACGCGGAACCCTTGACCTACGATAACATCGCCAACGCCATCGCTGCTTTCGAGCGTACCCTGCTGACTCCCGGCCGTTGGGACCGCTTCCTGCTGGGAGATAATGACTCCCTGAGCCGGGCCGAACATGAAGGCATGAAGGCCTTTGTCGACATGGGCTGCGCCCGTTGCCATAATGGAGTAGCCTTGGGCGGCGGTTTTGAAAAAATGGGCCTGGTCAACAATTACCCCTCGGAAAGTCCCAGCCAGGGGCGCTATGACGTCACCGGTAAGCAGGAGGATAAAAATGTTTTCAAGATGACCACCCTGCGCAACATCGAGCACACCTACCCCTACTTCCACGACGGGGCGGTCTGGGAGCTGGAGGAAGCGGTACGGATCATGGCCCGGCTCCAGTTGGGCCGCCAGCTGAACGATGCTGAGACCAAAAGCATTGTCACCTTCCTTAAGGCGCTGACCGGCGAAATCCCCGAGCACGCCCTGCGGCTGCCGGTGCTGCCGGCCTCCACCGCCGCCACCCCACGCCCCGATCCCAGCTAAGGCTAAAATGCCTGTAAGACAGCACCCACGCCGGACCGGCCGGGCTTTCGCCCCGGCCGGTCCGGCTTTTTGCGCTTTGCTAAACCAACCTGCGCGATGAAGCCGGCGCCGGCAACCAGGCGGGCCATTGAGAGCGGTGACTTCATCTTCATGGAGCGGTATCGCCGGGCGTTCAGGGCGAGTTGATCACCTGGCGGATGGCCTGGTGGAGCAGGCTGTTTGAGGCCAGCAGTTGCGGGACAAAAGGAGAAAAATCGCCACCGGCGAAGTCGGTGGCCAGGCCGCCGGCCTCTTTGAGCAGGGCGATGCCCGCCGCCGTGTCCCAGGGTTTGAGGTTGATTTCCCAGAAACCGTCCAGGCGGCCACAGGCCACGTAGGCCAGATCCAGGGCTGCCGCCCCGGCCCGCCTGATGCCCTGGGCCTTGGGCAGCATGGCCCGCAGCACCTCCACCACCTTCGCCACCTCATCACCTTTTTCCACGACGCTGTAAGGAAAGCCGGTGGCCAACAGGGCCTGCTCCAGGCTGTTGGTCCGGGAAACCCGGATGGGCCGGCCGTTGAGCCAGGCCCCGGCCCCTGCGGCGGCACAGAAAAACTCTTCGCTAACCGGGTTGTAGATTACCCCGGCCCGGCATTCACCATCCTCCAGATAACCGATGGAAACCGCGAACCAGGGAAAGGCGTGGGCGAAGTTGGTGGTGCCGTCCAGGGGGTCGATTACCCACAGGGGACCACTGATGGCGGTTTTTTCGGTAACGGGCGCGGATTCCTCGGCCAGCACGGCGATGCCCGGGTGGTCGCGCTGCAATACCTTTAACACAGCCTGCTCCGAGGCCAGATCGGCTTCGGTGACCAGATCGATCCGCCCTTTATGATTGATCTTGAGGGGGGTGTCATATTTGCGGCGCAGAACCTCGCCGGCGGCAAAGGCGGCCCGGCCGGCACTGTCCAGGATGGCCGCCAGCCGGCGATCACGGCAGCGGGCCAGCGAATGTTGCAGACGATCCATGGCTGATTTTTCCCTTTACAGTAGTTTTGATTTCTCGCCTGGTAATCTTACTCAGCCGTGGCAAGGCTGTCCAGCATGTAGATGGGCGGGCGGTAGGCGGGGTGGTCTACTCTTTTTCCGGGTGGTCCCGAAAAGAGGCGGAATTTCTCGGAACCCGTTATGAAAGCGAGCTCGCCCGGCGCCTCGATCGGCTGAGCGCTTATCTCTCCGGGGGGAAAAGGCCAGCCGGCGGCATTGAGTCGCTCGCCAAATAGACGATCAAGGACGGCGGCAAAAACAGGACCAAGGTAAAAGCCGCTTGAATTTGATTTTCTAATCTGCGTATCCTGTAGAAAAGTGACGAAAACAAACCGATGGCGCCCGGGAGGACAGTTATGCAAACCTGCGTTATGCTGACCCGCCGCCGAAGGGCAACATTGCAAGGACCTGATCCGGACCTTGCCGCCGGAGCGAGGAGTCTCCTTTTGGGGAGAAGGTAAGCAATTTAGCAAATCGGAGGTGTATCATGGGAACAGTGGCAAAAATCATTGAGTTAAGCGCCGATTCGGAAAAATCCTTTGAAGACGCCTTGGCCGTGGGCATTGCCCGGGCCACGAAGACCTTGAAAAATGTCAAAAGCGTCTGGATACAGGACCAGGAGGTAATGATCGAGAACAACGCCCCCAAAAAATACCGGATCCACCTGAAGGTTACCTTCGTGCTCGAATGAAGGCTCCCAACCAGCAGCTGCACCCGGGGCCGAATGCGGCCGCCCCGTATGTTGGCGCCGTATAAGCTTTCGGCCAAGGGCGCCATCATTTTCCAGCGCGCTGCAGGTCCGGTCGGTCCAGCTCTGGCATCCAGGGTTACGGCAATACTGTTTTGCCCTGCCTGGCTCGGTTTTCGTCGCGGTCGCGCTCTCCCGGCTTGAGCAATCGGAACTGGCAGGAATCGCCGGGCGCGACTTGGTGAAAGCGGCCACGGTAGGCAACGGTGACCAGGTTGGCGGTGAAGGCGCAACTGGAAATCTTGAGCAGATCGTGGTCGGCCTCAACGGCCAGGATCTGCCGCCGATAGCGTAACCGAACCTTCAGGCAGCCGAGGTCGGCGGGCAGCGACGGGTCGAAATGGAGAATATTGGCTCGCATCTCGATGCCGAGATAGCAACGCTGCACCAGATCGATCGTCCCGGCCATCGCCCCGACATGAATACCCTCCGGGGTGGTGCCGCCTTGAATATCGGCGATATCGCTGTCCAGGGCCCGCTGGAAAAGGTCCCAGGACCCGGCTCGGTCGGAGCGGGCCAGTACCCAGGAGTGGGCGATCTGGCTCAGGGTTGAACCGTGCGAGGTGCGGGCGAGATAGTAATCCACGTTGCGGGGGATGGTATCGTAGGCAAAAGGATAACCCAGTTGCTCGAAGAGGAGTTTCAGCTCGTCGGCGGAGAAGAGATAAAAAAGCATCAGCACATCGGCCTGCTTGGAGACTTTGTAGCGATTGGGGGTGTCCTCTTCGGCCTCCAGAATACGGTCGAGGCGCTGGATGTCACCGTATTTCTTTTTGTAGCCCGTCCAGTCGAACTCCTTAAGATCGCCGTAGCCCTCAAACTGGCTGATAATTCCCCCATCGTGAAACGGCACCCGGATTTTGCGGCTGATCTCGTGCCAGAGTTCGACCTCTTCGGGTCGCAGTCCGATGCGTTCACAAAGCATGTGGCCATGAAATTTGGGGAGCATTTCAAGAACATCCAAAGCTCGACTCAATACCCAGGCCGCCATGATATTGGTATAGGCATTGTTGTCGAGCCCCCCTTCGGCTTCGGGGTCGCGATCGGGATAAGCGGTGTGATATTCGTCGGGCCCCATGACGCCCTTGATCTCATAACGGTCGAGAGCTTCGTTGTGGGTGGCGATGCTGGCCCAGAAGCGGGCGATTTCCAGCAGCATCTCGGCGCCGTAGTAATAAAGGAACTCGTGGTCGTCGGTGGCCTGGCAGTAACTCCAGATGTTGTAGGCAATGGCCGCGTTGATGTGGTGCTGGCGCTGGCTATTATCGGGCAACCAGCGGCCCGAGTGAGGATTGAGATGCAGGCGCTGGGTTTCCTCCCGGCCGGTGCTGCCGCTTTGCCAGGGATACATGGCCCCGGCATAACCCGCCTCCTGGGCCGCCCGCCGCGCCTCGGGCAGGCGCCGGTAGCGATAGCGCAACAGCGCCCGGGTCAGCACCGGCATTCGCAGGGTCAGGAAAGGGAAGATAAAGAGCTCGTCCCAGAAGATATGGCCGCGATAGGCTTCGCCGTGCCAGCCCCGGGCCGGAACCCCGACATCGCGGTCGGCGGTATGGAAGGACACCGTCTGCAATAGATGAAAAATATGGACCCGGAGCTTTAAGCCGCTCTCTCCCCTGGTCTGCTCCTCCAGCCTGATATCGCCGTCTTCCCAAAGATGTTTCCAGACCAGGGCATGGGCCGTCAGCAGATCATCGAAGCGGCCGGCCGCGCTCAGGGCGTGCCGGGCGGCCAGGCCCGGTTCGGAGATCGCCTGATCGAGCGAACAGTAGAGCGCCAGAATCTTTTCAACCACCACCCCCTCCCCTGCGGACAGCGGCATGGTAATTTCCTGGCTGATCCGGTCCCGGTCCGCCTGGTGGCGGCGCTGGGCGTCAAGTTCGGTTCCGTCCCGGTAGAGCCGGGTACGGGCGGCCTGGGCCACCTGGATCAGGGACTGGTTGGTGCGAACCCGGAGAAACATGGTGTCCGGATCGGGATGATCCAGTTCCAGGGTTTCGAGATGTTGGTTGGCCAAGTCGCGATAACGCTCCACCCCGCTGTTGGTTACGGAGCCGTCGAGAGCGCTGCGAACCGTCAGTCGTCCCGACCAGTCTTCGGCCCGCAGCTCGACCGCAAGCCCGGCCAGATGGGGGTCGGCCATGCTGACCAGCCGCCGTTCACGCCAACGCGTGGTTCGGCCCTGCCCGTCCCGGAACCGCAGGTCGCGGTGGAGCAGGCCGCTCTTCAGGTCCAGCTCCTGGCGGCAGGAAAGGATCTCGACCTGGTCGATTCGGAACCATTCTCCGTCGTCGATCCGGAAAGTCAGGGGCAGCCAGTTGGGGAGGTTGACCAGATCCTCGTTCTCCACCTCTCGTCCGGCGATCTTGGTCTTCAGGCGATTGTACCCCCCCGCCAGGTAGGTTCCCGGATAGTGAACCCCGTCGGCGGCGCTGTCGGGAGCGGCCCCCCGAGTGGCGAAATAACCGTTGCCCAAGGTGCAAAGCGCTTCGCGCAGGCCCTCCTGGTCGGGCTGATAATCCTCGTAAACAAAGCGCCAGGAATCCATGCGAGGCCTCCTTTGTTTTCAGCCGCGGCCTGGCGGCTGCCCCTGTCGGCCTGCCACCAGCGTGGTCAAAAATTCCAGAAACCGCCTGACCTCTTCGGGGTCTGCCAGGGTGCAGTCGGCGGCGGTGGGCCTGGATTCATGGTCGCGCACCGCAATGGCCAGTCCGCAGCCGGCAAGCACCCGGAAGGCATCCTCGTCGGTGATGTCGTCGCCGATATAAAGCGGCACGACGTCAGAGTGTTCAAGGTCGAGCTGCTCCAGCAGCCAGAGCACGGCCCGGCCCTTGTTCCAGGCGATTTCAGGCTGGATCTCGAACACCTTCTTACCGTGTCCCAGTTTCAGGCTCCGGTGATCGGCCAACACTCGCTCGACCGCCTCTTCAAGCCTTGGCAGATCAGCATCGGCCACCCGCCGGTAATGGACGGCAATCGAGAAGCGCTTGCGCTCGACGGCGTGGTCCTTAATGCCGGCCAGTTCCGACTGCAAGCTTTTTTCCGCGCGGTCGAGCTCGGGCAGAAACTCGGCTCCCTTCTCCAGGGTTTTGTTCCAGCCATCGGGGCCAACGATCTCAAAACCATGGCTGCCGGCATAAAAAACCGATTCGATCCCGACCAGTTGCTTAAGCATCGCAAGGTCGCGGCCGCTGACCACGGCTACCTTGCAGTGCCGGGCAAGCTCGGCCACGGCGGCTCGCATTCCTTCGCCGAGCAGGGCTTTGGTATGATCCTCCACGATCGGGGTCAGGGTTCCATCGTAATCAAGAAACACCGCCGGTTTTTTCGCCGTCAGCCGCTCCCGGATCCCTTCACGCGCCTCAGCGACCGAGGGCAGGTCCGCCAGGGTTTTGACGAACAGGGTATTGTCGCCGTCCAGGGCCAGTTCAGCCAAATCGTGGACCACCATCCGGGCCCCCGCTTTTTGCAACTCTTCGCCGTAATCGCCGCGGGCGACCCCGATCACCAGGCCGAATCCGCCCCGGGCCCCAGCCTCGACGCCGGCGATGGCGTCCTCCAGCACCGCCGCCTGTTCCGGCGCCACCCCCAGCCGGGCCGCGGCCTCGAGCAGCATCGCCGGTTCAGGCTTGCCGGGCAGGCCGAGGGCGGCCAGATCACGGCCGTCAACTTTGGTGTCGAACAGCTTGTCCACCCCGGCATTGGCCAGCACTTCGGCCGCGTTGCGGCTGGCCGAAAAGATCGCGGTCTTAAGCCCGCGGCTGCTAAGCTCATCGATCAGTCGGCGGCTGCCGGGATAGACCGTGACCCGGTTTTCGGCCAGCCAAGAACGAAAATAGCGGTCCTTGCGCTTAGCCAGTCCCCAGATGCTCTCCCGTTCCGGCGGATCACTCTCATCCCCGTAAGGGATTTCGATGCCGCGAGCCTCAAGAAAGCTCCGCACCCCGGCCTCCCGGGGCTTGCCGTCGACATAGCGGCGATAATCACGGTCGGGATCAAAGGGCGGCAACTTTTCCTCCCCGCGCTCCGCCCGTTGTCGCAGA
This sequence comes from Desulfurivibrio alkaliphilus AHT 2, assembly GCF_000092205.1. Taxonomy (GTDB): domain Bacteria; phylum Desulfobacterota; class Desulfobulbia; order Desulfobulbales; family Desulfurivibrionaceae; genus Desulfurivibrio; species Desulfurivibrio alkaliphilus. Next base: position 173,840 of record NC_014216.1, read on the forward strand.
TAATCGTCGAACAGGCGCTGCCAGGCCTCCGCATGCGCCCCGGCCGTATCGGTGACCACCCCGTCCATATCGAACAGGACCGCAGCAAGGGTCGGTGAGGAAACGTTGGCCCTTACGGCCTCTTTGCGGACGGTGCCGGAGCGATCCCGGCGCTGCCCCGAATTTCGCGGCTCAGGAGGCATGGCGCAATACTCCCAGGCTGCGGGCTTCAACCTCGAATTCACCGCCGGGATCAAGTTTTTTATCCTCATCTCTCCAGCCTTCGGCCGTATCGAACACTCTGACCCAGCCCGCCGCCCACTCCGGTCCGGGAAGGGCAAAGGTCAGGGCTTCATGGTGGGCATTGAAGACAAGATAGAAGCGATCATCGCCGATCCGCTCGCCGCGGGGGCCCTTGGTGACCAGGCTCTCGCCGTTGAGAAAAACGGCGAACGATTTGGCGTAACCCTCGCCCCAGTTTTCTTCCTCCATCTCGTGCCCTTCGGGGGTGAACCAGGCGATATCCGCGACTTCGGCGCCATGGATCGGCCGGCCCTGGAACCAGCGCCGGCGATGAAAAACCGGATGTTCGCGATAGAAACTGATCAGTCGTTGACTGAAAGCAAGCAGCTCGCGGTCGGCCTGATCCCAGTTAAACCAGGAAATCTCATTGTCCTGGCAATAGGCGTTGTTGTTGCCGCCCTGGCTGCGGCCGATCTCGTCACCGCCGAGCAGCATCGGCACCCCCTGGGACAGAAACAGGGTGGCGAGGAAGTTGCGCTGCTGGCGGGCGCGCAGGGCATTGACGGCGGGATCGTCGCTGGGTCCCTCGGTCCCGCAGTTCCAGGAGTGATTGTCGTCGCTGCCGTCCCGGTTTTCCTCGCCGTTGGCCTCATTGTGCTTGTCGTTGTATGAGACGAGATCCCGGAGGGTAAAGCCGTCGTGAGCGGTGACGAAATTGATGCTGGCGTATGGGCGGCGGCCGGTGTTTTCGTAAAGATCGGAACTGCCGGTCAGGCGGCCGGCGAACTCGGCCAGGGTCCGATCCTGCCCCCGCCAATAGTCCCGCACACAATCTCGGTACTTGCCGTTCCACTCCGACCACAACGGCGGGAAATTGCCCACTTGATAACCCCCTTCGCCCAGGTCCCAGGGTTCGGCGATGAGCTTGACCTGACTGATTACCGGATCCTGCTGGATGATATCGAAAAAGGCCGAGAGACGGTCCACCTCGTGGAGTTCACGGGCCAGGGTGGCGGCAAGATCGAAGCGGAAGCCGTCAACGTGCATTTCCAGCACCCAGTAGCGAAGGCTGTCCATGATCAGCTGGAGCACGTGGGGGTGGAGCATGTTAAGGCTGTTGCCGGTTCCGGTGTAGTCCATGTAGTACCGGGGGTCTTCGGCCGTCAGGCGGTAGTAGGCGGCATTGTCGATCCCTTTCAAGCCCAGCATGGGACCAAGGTGGTTGCCCTCCGAGGTGTGGTTGTAAACCACGTCCAGGATGACCTCGATTCCTGCCTGGTGCAGGGCCTTGACCATCCCCTTGAACTCCTCAACCTGGCGGCCGGGTTCGGAGGCGGCCCCATATTCGTTGTGGGGGGCGAAGAAGGCTATGGTGCTGTAGCCCCAGTAGTTGCGGAGCTGCTTTTCCACCAGGTGGGCATAGTGGATAAACTGATGGACCGGCATCAGCTCAACGGCGGTGATCCCGAGTTCCTGGAGGTAGCCGATGGCCGCGGGATGGGCCAGACCGGCGTAAGTGCCCCGCAATTCCGGCGGGATGTCGGGATGGTTTTTGGTAAAACCCTTGACGTGCAACTCGTAGATGATGGTCTGGTGCCAGGGAGTGGCGGGATGGCGATCGTCTCCCCAGTCGAAACCCGGCTCGATCACCACCGAACAGGGAACGAAAGGGGCGCTGTCATGATCGTTGCGGCTTTCGGGCTCGCCGAAACGGTATGGATACACCGCTTCTTTCCATTGGACCTGGCCGCTTACGGCCTTGGCGTAGGGGTCGAGGAGCAACTTGGCGGGATTGCAGCGCCGGCCCTGCTCCGGCTCCCAGGGGCCATGCACCCGGTAGCCATAATGTTGTCCCGGCCTGATCCCGGGAATATAGCCGTGCCAGCAGTAAGCGGTGACCTCGGGCAGTTCAAGGCGGGTTTCGCCTCCCTGGCCGTCGCAGAGGCACAGTTCAACCCGCTCGGCAACGCTCGAAAACAGGGAGAAGTTGGTGCCCTCGCCGTCAAAGGTGGCTCCCAGGGGATAGGGTTTGCCGGGCCATACTTTGAGATCACTCATAGCAACATGCCTCCGAAGCCTTGGATGAAAATTACCGCTGCGCCTGCGAGGTAACCGTTCACCAGGGGTACTAACCTTTCAGTATAACGGGCCGTAAGCGAACAGCCGCGCCGCAGGTTCGGGCAAGCAGCCAGGCGCAGCGTACCCCTGTACGTAAGCCTGGCTGATCGCCCGAAGATGCGGTGCTGCTGAACGCTTACCCCGCGAGGAAGGCGCCCGGACCAGTGCATTCATCATCGCTTAAGCGACCGGGAGAAATCAACGTGGTTTTTTGATTCCCAGTTCAGCTCCCTGCCGCAACAGTTCCGCCTGCACTTCCCCCGCCGGCAGAGACCGCGGTATCCGGCCGGTTTTGACGGCCAAAGCGGCGCAAACCCCGGCGGCCTGACCGGTGGCCACCGAAACCGGCATCACCCGGTAGGAGGAATGGGCCTCATGGGTGCCGGAGATGCAGCGGCCCGCCACGATCAGGTTGTCGATTTTTCGGGGCAACAGGCAGCGCAGAGGGATATCGTAGGCCTCGCCCTGGGGTACTCTCTTGATGACCGTGCCCATCCCTTCGGGGTTGTGAATGTCGATGGGATAGGTATTGGGGGCCACCACATCGGGAAACTTGCGGGCCGTCAGCACATCATCGGCGGTCAGTTGATATTCACCGATGATCCTTCTGGTCTCCCGAACCCCGGCCTGAGCCCCGCTCTGTAACACGTAGGCCTGCTCGAAACCGGGGACGTATTTGCGCAAAAAAGCTGAAATCTGACGCATCTGGGCCCGGCTCTGCCATTCGGCATAGGACCAGTCCCACACATCGCTGCCCAGCACCCGATTGACCCGGGTGCTGTTGACGACGACCTCCTTTTCGTGGGGGGTGCCGAAGAAGAGAATATCTTCCCTCGGCAACCGCAGATCTCCCTTTAGGGTGGCCTGCTGCACCAGATCCCACAGGCCGTGAACCCCACGCCACTGCTCGGGATGCTCTTTGACATAATTTTCAAAGGCCGTTCGTTCGAAATCCGCCATCCGGAACATCAAGGTCATGGGCTGAACCAGCCGGTCATCTTCGCGACCGGTTTCATAGGGCGCTCCGGCACTGGCAGCCACATCGCCGTCGCCGGTACCGTCCACCACCGCCTTGGCGCGAATAACCACCGGGCCCGATTTGGTTTCAAAAACCACACCTTTAATGGTGTTCCTGGTGACGATGGTCTCTCCGGCAAGGGCGTGAAAAAGGAAGTGAACCCCCGCTTCGTCCAGCATCTCCATGGCAACCAGCTTGAAAGTCTCGGGATCAAAAGGCACCGTGTAGCCGGTTTTGAGCGTAGGGGCGGCGGCTCCGCCCGCCTGGGTCAGGCGTTGCAGAAAACTGTTGAGTACTCCGGCAATGACCGGTTCGCCGGGACCGTGATCGGTACGGAAAAGGGTGGTCGCCCCCTCCTTTTCCCGGCGCGGTTTATCGGTATCAAAAGACATCAGTGGCATGACCAGGGCCGCCGTGGCGTTGCCGCCCAGAAACCCGTAGCGCTCCACCAGAATCACATCAACTCCCGTCGCGGCCGCGCCCAAAGCCGCGCCAAACCCGGGCGGAGGTCATGGGCCTCCTGCTTACCATGATTCCGGTACCGGTGCTCACGCCCAAAATTTCCTCATATTGGCTGGAGTTCGACGCCCTGTGCAACCTTGAAATAGAGGAAATTCCTCCCCAACTGATCAAAGCCCTGCGCGAACAGGTCAAAGTTCCAGCAAGCGTTGGTTGATCTCAATTCCCACCATGGCCCCCTGGCCGGCGGCGATAATGGCTTGGGCGTTGCCCGCCCGGAGGGCCCCCAGGGCGAAAAGATTTTTAGTCGAGGTTTCGCAATTATGATCGGTGGCCAGCTTCTTGCCGTCGGCTTCCCGCTGCAGGGAAAGTTCGGTTAGGAAAGAATCATTCAGGATATAGCTGTAACTCAACATGACCACCTGGCAGGAAAGTTGCCGGCCGTCGGTCAGCTTAACCCCGGTCAGCTCGCCATCGCCCAGAAATTCCTCCGCTTCACCCTCGATGAACCGGATTTCATCTTCGGCCAGCAGCTCGGCGTGGTCGTCGGGCAGGCGGCCGGCGGGCATGACCAGGGTGATATTCGGGGTAAACATCTGTTTCATGGCCAGGGCCAGCCGGACGGTTTGTAGCGATCGCCCCAGGATAACGAGTTTCTTGCCCGTGGTGTGGTAACCGTCGCAATCGACACAGGTGAAGATCGAGCGGCCGAAAAATCTGTTCATCCCCATAATCCGGGGCAAATTTTCGGCTCCCCCAGTGGACAGTATAAGGTAGGGGGCCCGGTAGTCGGCCCCTTTGCCGGTGCCGACCACGAAAAAATCATGATCTCTTTGGACTGAACTCACCTGATCGTGCCGGAAGGTCACCCCAAAGGACTGGATCTGTTTGATCCCGGTGTCTACCAGGGCCTTGCCCGAACCGGCGATCAGCCCGAGATAGTTTTCCAGGTGCAGGGCATGGCGGGTGCGGCCGCCGCCCTGGTCGATCAGGATGACCCGGCGGTTGAAGCGGGCCAGGTGGATGGCGGCCTGAAGGCCACCGGGGCCGGCCCCGATGATGATACAATCGTAGTCCTGTTCTGGCATAAAATCCTGTCCGTTCAGTCTTTTTATGACTACGATATCAGGCTCATAGATTGGCGTCAAACTTTTATTCTGTGTTTATCTCCTTTTATTTTATTGTTTTAGCGTTGTTGCTGAAGGTCGGGCGTGGGGGGGAGCTGCGCCGCCTTGACGGCGTAAATCTGAATGACTACTACTATGTAACAGAGGAAGATTTTCTTTGTCTGAATGAGGCAGGCAGGAACAAGGCGTTTGCATGATTTAGAAAAGGAGGCAGAACAATGAAAAGTGTAAAATTGACCATAATGGCGATGGCGATGGCGATGTTCTGGGGCTTATTAACCTTGGTTCCCGGCGCTATGGCGGCTGAAGTGTCCGTCGCCAAGTTGCATGCCGTAATGTCCGACGCACCGGCTCAGGGATTCTGGCAAATAAGAGCCGATGAGTTGCATGAGTGGATCAAGCAGGAGAGGACTGACTTCGTGGTTGTTGATGTCCGGCCCAATCCGGCCGAATTTGCCGCCGGCCATATCCCCGGCGCCATCCAGATTCCGGTGCAGGGTATCTTGAGTCCGGAAAGCCTGGCTAAACTGCCCAAGGACAAGAAGTTAATTCTGATCTGTGTTACCGGGCAGACCCAGAATCTGCCGGTGGTTCCCCTGCGGGCCCTCGGTTATGACGCTTATACCATGTCTTTTGGGTATTCCGCCTGGATTCACGATTATCATGGCGCCCATACGATGCAGCAGGCGATTGAGAACGCCGCGCCTGGAAAATTCCCGCTGTTTAAGTAGTTCGTCAAGGGGAATAACTTTTACCCCGGCATGGTGGCACCAGATGACTTGAGGTTAGGCAGGGACGCCGCCAGGGCAGAGGGGCCGGCTCCAGGCCGGCTAAGGCCGCCTGGAGCCGGGGAAGGTCGGGAAAGGGGGGCAGGTTGGACTGCTGCCAGAGGTTCAGCCCGCTGATCGCCTTGGCGGCCATGGAAGCAGCGGAATCGCGTCGGTTCGCCGCCAGGAAAACATAAACCCCGGCGGCCCGGATCATCCCCTGCAGGGCGATTTTGTCCGGCCCGGCCGGAGCCCGGTACCAGGGGGGCTCCAGAAGTTCGTGGACCTCGAAAAACAGCTCCTCGTCCCAAAGCACCAGGGCCCGGTGAAAGGGCTCCACCAGCTCGCGCTGGTGGATAATCACCAGCACTCGCTCATAGGCCGCCAGGCGTTGTTCCAGGTAATGGCGGTGGACCTCCTGTAGGGGCCGTTGCCGGAAAACGGCGGCCACCTGGGGGCTCCGTTCCAACCTTAGCAGATCAAGATCGACCGCCAGAGCTTCGGACAGCTCGTTGCGCAGGTCCCGGGCCAGCCGGTCGTTGAAAGGGTCAAAATGTTGGGTGGCAGTCATTTGCTTCGCTTTCTGAAGGCCTAATCCTGCATCAGGGCGGCCACCTCGGCCATGCGCCGGCCCAGGTTTCTGGCGGTGGTGATACCCATGGTGTCGCCTTGGTAGCCATCGGGATGGTTGGCCCAGCCGGTGCCGCCGAAATGATCGCCGTCACCGATGATGATCATGTCGTGGATCATCATGGCTGCGTGCACTGCCTGAATGGTCAACTCCTGGCCGCCGCTGCGCGAACCTCCCACCGCGATGGCACCGCCCAACTTGTTCTTAAACATAAAACCGTTGCGCCTGAAGAGCACGGTGCGGTCAAGAAAGGCCTTGGCCTGACTGGACATGCAGCCCATATAAACCGGGGTAGCCACGATGATGCCTCTTACCTCGGGGGCGGCGAGCTTGGGGATCAGCTCCTGGAAATCGTCCTGCTGGCTGCATTGCACCCCCTTTTTGCAGGTGTCGCAGGCCAGGCAGCCTTGAAAACGCAGCGCTGCCAGGTCAATGAGCTCTACCTCCAGGCTTTTGCCGGCGGTGGCGGCACTCTCTTTGAGCTGGTCAAGGCATTGCTCCAGGAGAAAACAGGTGGATTTATTCTTTCTGGCGCTGGCTGAAACACCGATTATCTTCATAATAACGTTTCCTTTTGTGGGTAATTTTTGCAGGTAAGTCCAGGCCTTGGTGGTGGCCTGGGGGCAATATGCAGGAGAAGTCGAAAAAAAACGGCCAAAGGTTAATCGGGCATGCGGTGGTCAGTATTTTGAGGCGCGTAAGATACTTATCACCAGGTAGATGGCCAGTGCCATAGCCAACAGAAAACCGATCATCCCCAAATAGGGATAACCCCATAGGGGAGGGCCGATATCGGCGAAGATGATCAGCCCCGAGGTGACGAACAGAGAAGCGGTGATCAGGCCTAAAATCATCCGATTAGTGATCCGCTCCAAGGTATGTTGAAGGCCTTCCAGCCTTTCGTGCCGGAAGCGGATAGCCAGTTCGTCGTGTTCGATTTTATCGGTGATGGCCAAAATGCTGCCTGGCAGTTTCCGCTGTATTTTGAAAAAATATTTAAGGTTGCGCATGAAACCTCGCCGCAGATTGGCGAATTTGTAGCGCTCCTCGGTCAGACGGCTGACAAATGGCTTAATCTCTTCAATGGTGTTCAGATCCGGACAGATCTGTTGAGCTGTGCTTTCCACGGTTACCAGGGCCTTGATCATGATTGCCGGTTCAGCCGACAGAACCAGGCCCTGTTCCCGTAATATCCGGGTGGTGTCGTTCAGGATCAGGCCCAGGTTGATCTCTTTGAGCGGCAGGTGATGGAATAGATTGATCACCTCCATTACTTCATTCTGCAGAGATCGCTTATCCGCCTTTTCAGCGCCGGAAACGAACTCCAGCATGATGTTGACGATCTCTTCGGTGTCTTTCTCCACGAAAGAACTCACCAGATCTATCATGTTGTAACGCATTTCCGCCGGTAAACGACCGACCATGCCCCAATCGAGCAGCGAAATGGTGCCATCTTTATCGATCAGGAAATTACCCGGATGCGGGTCGGCATGAAAAAAACCGTTTTCGAGCACCTGGCTGATCACCATGGACATTCCACGCCGGGCCAGCTCATGGCGATCAGCCAACTTTTCCAGATCAATATCTTTTAACTTTTGACCCCGGGCCAACTCCATGGTCAGCACCCGGGAGTTGCTGTAGTCGGGAAAAACAGCCGGCACAAAAAAACCTGGCTCAACCAGGATGCTGCGCATAATGCGCATGTTGCGCATCTCCCGGTTGAAATCGATCTCCTTGAGCATGAGCCGGTGAATCTGTTGCGCGAGCTTGGGAAGATTGTAAACCCGCAAGCTTTCCACGCGCTCATTGATCTGCCGGGCAATAATTTCCAGAATTTCCAGGTCTTTACGTACGAGTTCCAAGGTGTTGGGGCGCTGAACTTTGACCGCCACCACCTGTCGTTGCTCAAGCAGTACGGCTCGATGGACCTGGGCCAGGGAGGCCGCCGCCAGGGGTTCTTCTTCGAAATGGCTGAAAACTTCCGGGATTGGCCTGCCCAGGCTGTTCTCTAAGACCTCGCGGATGGCGGGGAATGGTGTGGGGGGGACTTCATCCTGGAGCTTTCGCAGTTCCCGGAGCACCGCCGGCGGAAAAATATCGTGCCGCATGGAGAGAAACTGACCGATCTTGATAAAGGCCGGTCCCAGTTCTTCCATGGCCTTGCGAATACGGGTGCCGGTATCCAGTTCACTGCTTTGGGTATGGATCCTGCCCAGCAGATGGTGTCCGGGAAACTCAAGACGTTCCACCACCTCATTGAAACCATACCGCCAAAGTATGGTGACAATTTCCTTGTAGCGCCCCATGTGGGCGAATGTCCGAAGGTCCATGGGTCAGTGGCTTTTCTCTTCTTTATGCCGCAAATCCTCAAGCAAAGTTATCCGCTCTTCCAGGTTTTTGACCTTGGCTGACAGCTCATCGACTTTCTGCTTGTCGGCAATTTCCATCCGATCGAAGGTGGTGCGTGCTATGTCGGTAAGCCATTGTTGGAATTCTTTTTGTTGTTTTTCTCCCTTGGTGGACAGTTCGTTGATCAGGGCCTCGCTGTCTTCCGCGCTCATCTTGCCCGCTTCCACGAAGCGATCCACGGTTTTTCGAATCTCCTCGCAGGTGACCACCGCTACACCCAGGCCGGCATAAAGGCTTTTGCGAATAGTATCGCGTACCATCATCGCTCCTCCATTTTTCTTTTAAGTTAATTGGAAAACTTTTAACTGTATGCTAGCTTTTTCCCTGGGCCTGGTCAACACCTGCCTGGTCCCAATTCGGTTCACCTCGTTGGCGATAGATTTGGTCTGCAAACATCATTATATCTTGCCGTTTAATCGGCGCTAACGAGGGTTTTGGTGGGCGGTCAGGGCTTTCTGTTTTACAGGAAGCCCGCGGGTGGAAATGACGGGCGCAAAGAGTTCAGGGCCAAAAAAGCGGAGATTTGGCATGACGGCACTTGGCGGTAAGCCGACCGGACCGGAAAGAGTTTGCGCGGTGCGGGTCGAGGCCGGTCAGGCCGGGGGGACGGTGCTGGATTTTGTCGCCGGCCGGTTTACCTATCTGACCCGGGAGCAGTGGCAGCAGGAGTTGGTCGACGGGCGCCTGCGGGTAAACGGCGAGCCGGTGCCACCGGAACGGCTTCTTGCCGCTGCCGACCGGGTTTCCTACCGGGGTCGGGAGTTGGCGGAACCTCCGGTGGCCTCGCACTTCAGCGTGGTTTATGAGGACGATGATCTGCTGGTGGTGAACAAGCCGGCCCCGTTGCCCTGTCATCCCGGCGGGCGTTATTTCCGCCATACCCTATGGAGGCTGCTGCAGGAGAGATGCGGGGTACCCAAGCCGCTTTTGGTCAACCGGCTGGACCGGGAAACCTCCGGCCTGGTGGTGGTGGCCAAAAAACGGGCGGCGGCCAGGGATTGCGCCCGTCAATGGCAGGAGCAGCAAGTTGAGAAAAGATACCTGGTCCTGGTGGAGGGCGAGTTTCCCCTTGGCGCACAGGCGGTCGCCGGCTTTTTGGCCCCGGATCCGGCCAGCCTGGTTCGCAAGAAAAGCCGCTTTTTCCCCGCCGACCAAGCCGCTCCGGCAGGGGCTGTCTCGTGTGCCACCGCTTTCCGGCTTCTGGCGCTGCAGGGGGGGATCAGCCTGCTTGAAGCCCGGCCGCTGACCGGGCGTTGCCATCAGATTCGCGCCACCCTTTGCAGTTTGGGTTTCCCGGTGGTGGGCGACAAAATATATGGCCTGGACGAAGAACTTTTTCTCCGCTTCCTGGCCGACCGCCTGAGCTCCGACGACCGCCGCCGGTTGCGGCTGCCTCGCCAGGCCCTGCACAGTGCCGGTCTGAAAATGCGCCACCCCGCCGACCATCGCCCCCTGGAGTTTACCTGCCCGCTACCGCCGGAAATGGCCGGGCTGCTCCCGCAGGCCCTCCCGGTCGGCGCCATGGAATCATAACCCAACACCAAGCTTGACCTGGGTCAAGGCTTGCCCTTCTCTTCACTGCTACAATCATGTTCGTTTTGTTTTTTTGCCGCTTGTTTTTGTCACCAAAACAGCGGCAAGAGCGTTTTAAATGGTTGAAGAGGAGGGAGTTGGCCGGCAATGAGGTTTGAGGATCGTAGTGATGAAGAGTTGATGGCGGCCTATGCCGCCGGCGATCTGGATGCCTTTGCCGTGCTGTATGACAGGCACCGGGGCAGGATTCTGGGTTATTTGTTCAGCCGCCTGGCCGGTCGGGACGAGGCCGAAGAGGTCTTCCAGAAAGTTTTTGCCCGGTTGCATGAGTCGCGTCAAAAATATAGGGCCGGCACCCCCTTCCTGCCCTGGATGTTTGTGCTGATGCGCAACGTGCTGATCGACCATGTGCGCCAGGTGCAGCGACGTCGGCGGCGGTTGGTCTATTCGGAAGAGGCGGTGCTGGGGGCCGTGGCCCCGGAAACTGTGGCGGGGAGCGGTCGGCTGCGGGATGGCGGTTACCTTGATGGCCTTGACGCCCGGCAGCGCCGCGCCCTGGAGTTGCGTTTCGAGCAGGGTTTTTCCTTTGCTGAAATTTCCGCCCGTCTGGGGCTTTCCACCGTTAATGCCCGCCAGATCATCAGTCGGGCACTGCGGCGCCTGCGCCAAACCTTTGGTGAACAGGGGAACCAGCGATGAGCAACCACAAGTTGAGCCGCGAGTCGTCCCAAAAGTTAAGCCTCGATTGGTCCCATGAGGCGCGGTGCGAGTTTTCCGCTTTTGTTGAGGCCAGGCCGATCATGCCGCGCCCGGCCACCGAAGCGGCGATTTTTCGCCTGGTGCGGGAGCGGTCTTTATTCAACCTGCAAGCTTTTTCGGCTCGTTTCCTGCCGGTGCAGGCGGTGTCGGGCCTGGCCACCCTGGCGGTCTGCCCGCAGTTCGGGATCGGCGGTCATTGGGGCGGGCGGCTGGAAGCGTTGCTGCATGTCTCGGCGAATCCGTGGCTGTTTTACGCCACCTGTGGCCTGTTTTTCGTCCTTTTTGGCGCCCTGTTAAGCGGCCTGCTGATCGGGCTGCGGCCCCGGGGCGCTGGGGGGCTGGGGGCCTACAGCCTGTTTGCCGTCTACAGCCTGGTCGCTTATCTGTTGCTCAGCCTGTTGGGTGGCGAGGCCTTTGTGCTGGTTTCCCTGGCCTGGCTGGTGGGGGCGCTGGCGGGTAATATCCTGGGTTTCGAACTGGGCGGCCGGCTGCGACGGACCCTGGGCCGCTTCCGTCCGGCGTTGGGCTCGGCCTGATCTTAAGCGGCCACGGCCTGGCCGGTTTATCTGCCGCAATGAGCGGCCTGCTGTTTTGGCGTGGTGTTGGAGAACAGACATAAAATCATTGCTGGTAGCGGCTCAGCAGTACCTCCTAGAGGATCCAGGGTGAAGTCAGGCAACTGCAGCCGTGGCCGCTTTCGTTGATCAGTGAGCAGAAGGCGACAAATTCCTGCATCAGGCCGGTCATCGCTTTGTTCTTGTAATGGATGATCTGGAGGGTGCGTCGCATGTCCAGCCCCTTGACGCTTAAGCTGGCCAGCCAACCCTCCTCGACTTCACGGCAGACGGTGAGGCTGGAGAGGCAAGCCACCCCGCCGCCGGCCTCCACCGCCTTTTTGATCGCCTCGGTGTGTCCCAGTTCCATGGCCACCCGTAAGCCGGGTAGGTGGCGGCCGAGCTTTTTCTTGAACACCTGGCCGGTTCCCGAGCCCTTTTCCCGTATAATCCACTCGCAAAGTTCAAGGTCGCCGGGCAATTCGAAGTTTTCTTTGCCGGCAAGGGGGTTGGTCGGGCCAGCGATTACCACCAACTCATCCTCCAGCCAGGGGATGATTCTGACCTGGTCGTTGGTAACCTCGCCTTCGACAAAGCCCAGGCCCGCCTCGCCCTCGGCGATCATGGTTTCGGCATGCCGGGTATTGCAAACCAGCATATCCAGTGATACCTGAGGGTGCAGCTTCTTGAAAACTCCGATAAAATAAGGAAGTACGTAATTGCCGATGGTTGAGCTGGCCACGATCTTGAGTGAGCCGGCCACACTTCCCGACTTCTCGCCCAGTAAAGATTCAATATTGTTGATTTGCCCCAGAATCTCCTTGGCCAGTGGCAACAGATAGCGGCCCCGGTCGTTGAACAGCAGGTTACGCCCCTTGCGGTCGAAAAGAGGGCCATCCAGCTGATTCTGCAGCTCGTTCAAGGCCATACTCACCGCCGACTGGGTAAGGTGCAATTTGGCGCTGGCCTTGGTTACCTGGCTGGTTTCCGCCACTGCGACAAAGATCTCGAGCTGCCGCAAAGTAATCGCCATCCTGCCTTCTCTTTTTTCCGGTATCGCTACAGCACAGGCCTGGTTAAATGTAATTGATGTTTATCATTAATATAATGCATTTTTATTTATCAATAGCTTTCGCTAAAGTGACAACTGAGATAATGGCCAGAGCAGCCCGTTGCAGATCAAAGAAGCAGGAGGAAGCCATGAGCGGTCAAGAGTACTTTGCTGATTACTCAGTCCCCATCACCCTGAAGGAAGCGGTCCGGGCGCGATCGGATTTTGCCCGTAACCGTTGGCAACACCGGTTTGAACCGCCTTTTTTTTCCGGTACACCCGGTGGCGGATCGCCGTTGGCGATAACAGGACCAAAAGCCTGCCGCCGAAAAAAGTTTCCCCGTTTCGCCCCCCGGCGGGATTTTTATGTGCTGCACCGGGAGGTTGGTCGGGTAATCAATGTCGGCATGGGTGGTCTTTGTTTCACTTATTTCGATGACCCGAGCCGGCAAGGCGAATTACCCGAGGAGGGTCTGCTGCTGGCCGGCACCGGTCAGTGCGTTAAAGGGGTGCCGTTTGAAACCATGGCCGACCAGGTGGTTGTTCCGCTTTTAGCCGGGAAATACCGGGTCAAAAGACGCTGTGTTCAGTTCGGTGAACTGACTGAGCACCAGATCGAGGAGTTGGAGCGTTTTATTCTTGATAACGCTTATGTCCCACAATTGGCAGGGGCGCCGGGGCGGCGTACGTGCTGGAAATGAGAGGGCGTGAAACATGAGCTACCGGCACGACATGACAAACCAAACAAGTTGGCTGCCAAAGCGGCTGGACCAATTCGATGTCCGCACCTCCGCCTGGTTGGATCGGCATTGCCAGGTGGTGTTGCGACTCTCCCTGGCCATCATTTTTCTCTGGTTCGGGGGGCTCAAGCTTTTGGGGCTGAGCCCCGAAGAGGAACTGATCAAAAATACTGTTTACTGGATAGAACCTTCGTCATTTATCCCGATTCTGGGCTGGTGGGAGATGGCCATCGGCCTCGGATTGCTCTACCGCCCCCTGATTCGCGTTGCCTTGCTGCTGCTTATTCTGCAAATACCCGGCACCATGCTGCCCCTGGTACTGCTGCCCGAAGTCTGCTTCACCCGCATCCCTTTCGGGGTCAGTCTGGAGGGGCAGTACATCATTAAAAATCTTTTCCTGGTAAGCGCAGCTTTCGTGATTGGCGGCAAGGTCCGCCATACGGGGAGATGATCACCGTCGCTGGCCTTGCTTTTTTCCCGGCCTGGTTTTTGTTGATTCTTGCGTGCGCCAAGTGTTTTTTTTCGGCTTTCAGCCCACCAGCGGCAACTCGTGCCAGGAAGTGGTGTAGGCCGGTGATTTTCTGTTCTGCCGGTTCTTCCAGTCCCGCAGCAGCCCGGTGGCGGCGCTGTGCAGCGTTTCGCGGCCCCATTTGTGGTTGATGGTGTCCATCGCCGCCATCAACGCCTCCTGGCGCTGATCCGGCTGGGCCTGGAAAAGGTTGGGCTGCAAGCGGCCGGCCGGGGTCAATTCCAGCAGAATTACGCCCACTTTCTGGTAAGCGTGACCGACCCGGAAGATGTGTTGCAGGGCTTTAGCGGCATGCCGGATCAACTCCGTAGTCGAGGCGCAGGGGCTGGGCAGGGTGACCACGGTGCTGTTGGCGTATTGCCGCTGCTGGGCACCAAAACGGCTGGTGGCCAGGAAAACCTGAAGAGAGCCGGTTGTAAGCCGTTGCGCCCGCAGTTTTTCAGCGGCGATGCCCACGTAGGTGGCCAGAGCTTCTTTCAATTCGGCCGGCTCGTAAACCGGTCGGCCGAATGAACGGGAGGTGGTGATGGACTGGCTGGGCGGCGGGCACTGCTCCAGGGGCAGGCAGGGGATGCCGCGCAATTCCATGGCGGTGCGCAGCCCGGTGACGGTTAGTTGGCGGCGTAGCCGGCGGTCTTCGGCGTTTTTCAAGGCCAGCGCGGTGGTAATGCCGCCCAGGGCCAGCTTGGCGGCCGAGCGGCGGCCAATACCCCAGATCTCGGCGACCGGCACGGAGGCCAGCATGGTGTCGATTTCCCGGTCGGCAAGCACAAAAACGCCACCGTGCTCCGGTTGCCGCTTGGCCAGCCGGTTGGCGACCTTGGCCAAGGTCTTGGTGGCGCCAAAGCCGATGGAAACGGGAATGCCGATTTCTCTGCCGATGGTGGCCCGGATTCGGCGGCCGGTTTCCCGCAGCACCGCCGGATCGGCCGCCGGCAGCCGGATAAAGGCTTCGTCGATGGAATAGATCTCCACCTCCGGCTCCAGCCGCGCCAGCACCGTCATCACCCGGTGGGAGATATCGGCGTACAGGGGATAGTTGGAGGAGAAAACCCGGACCTTGTCGGCGGCAAGCTGCCGGCGGCACTTGAAAAAAGGTTCGCCCATCCCGATGCCCAGGGCCTTGGCCTCGTTGGAGCGGGCGATGACGCAGCCGTCATTGTTGGACAGCACCACCACCGGCTTGCCGTTGAGGCCGGGCGCGAACAGGCGCTCGCAGGAAACGTAGAAGTTGTTGCAGTCCAGCAGGGCGTAAATTTTGCGCATGGTCAAACCTACAGAGGGTGAATGACAAAGGTGACCACGCCCCATACTTCGCAACTGGTTTCTTCGTTCAGTTTGATGGCCGGGTAGTCGGGGTTTTCGGCCTGCAGGCGGATGGTGCCGTTTTGCCGCCGCAGCCGTTTGACCGTCAATTCGCCATCGACCACGGCGATCACCACCTTGCCGTCGGTCGGCTCCAGGGAGCGGTCCACCACCAGGATATCATGGTGATGAATCCCGGCGCCGATCATCGAATCGCCGGCCACCCGGACAAAGAAGGTGGCCGCCGGGTTGGCGATCATCAACTGGTTAAGATCAAGCCGGCCCTCGATGTAGTCATCCGCCGGTGAGGGAAAGCCGGCGGACACCCCGCAGGTAAACAATGGCCGCCGCAATTCGCCTTTACGGTTAAAGCCGTGAATGGATGCTATGGTGTGGTCGCTCTTCATGTGCATACCGGGTAATCGTAAAGGTAGATAATTGCAGAAGCGGGGGCGAGTCGGGTAATATTGATAACCTTGCAAAAACCCGCCAAACTAGTTGGTCGGTAACGCGAAAACAATTAGTTACAAAGCGTGCCCAGTCGGCGGCGCGGCTTTGTGCGACGCCGACAATATTACACCGGCGACGCGTTTTTGCAGCAACCAAATTCCCTTTCAGGAGGCAGGCCATGCAACTGACCAGTTCCGCTTTCAGCCCTAACGGCGTTATTCCCGTTCGTTATACCTGTGACGGCGACAACGTCAACCCGCCGCTGGCCATTGCCGGGGTGCCGGCGGCGGCCGTCAGCTTGGTGCTGATCATGGATGATCCCGATGTACCCAAAAAGCTGCGGGCCGACGGCATGTGGGATCACTGGATTGTGTTCAATATACCCCCTGATTTAGCCAAGATAGAGGAAGGGGCAGAACCGCCGGGCGTCCGTGGGATCGGCACCGGCGGCAACCACGACTACCACGGACCCTGCCCGCCGGACCGCGAGCATCGCTATTTTTTCAAGCTCTACGCGCTCGACTGCCGGCTCGATCTGCCGGCGGGTGCCACCAAGACCCGGGTGGAAGCGGCCATGGCCGGCCACATCCTGGCCCAGGCCGAACTGATGGGCCGTTACGATCGCCCCCGGCGCTGAAGGTGGAATACCCCTGGTGAAGGTTGCCATGCCCAAACAGCCGGCGCGCCTTAAAGCTGAAAACGCAAACCCAGGGCGATGAAGTTGGAACCCGTGGCTTCGTCCACCACCCCGAAGGCCCCGGAACGGTGGTGGATACGGAGCAGCATTTGCCAGTTGGCTCCCGGTGGCCCCAGGGTCAGTTCGGTGGGCATGAAAAGCAGGGAGCGCGAGGCCCGCCGGTCCGGTTGGTCTTCAATGGCCGGCCTGGCTAAGGCATAGGAGAGCCCCAGCCCCCAGGCCACCGAAGTAGCGACCTGCCGGCGCCAGGGAAAAGCGTGCCAGCGTAAAACCGCCGCCGTGTTGATCTCGATATGGTCCTGCCGACCGGTATTCCGGCCGGCATTGAACTCGCCTTCCACGCTTAAGTAATCACCGTAAGCGGCAAGTTTCCTGGCCGCTCCCGCCACCCATACATAAAGAACGGCGCATTTCCGTTTGGCCGCGAACGATTTCATTCCACCGGTTATCGGTCCACTTGCCACCATAAACAAAGGCCGTCCAAGGTCCGGCAGCGTCCGCATGGGCTTGGGTTGAAGTCAATAACAGCAGTACGCCTGCCACGACAACAACGTAATTCAGCTTTTTGCTCGCGCAGAAATATTTACGCCGGTTCATCTTCAAGTTTCCTTCATCGTCGTTTTCTGCCAACCTTGTTTCCGGCAAGTCATGTCTGCCGGGTTGTCAGCAGTTCCGCCTGCCCTTAGTGAAAAATCAGCCGTATCATCTTTAAAAAAATCGGCGCAGGCGCAATTCCAGCCGGTATTGGTTGGCTCTTTCCCCGTACTCCCGGCCGCTGCCGCCGGTGAGCAGGGTGAGGCGCAGGCGGGTTTCCCAGTTGGTGAAACCGGTGTAGAGCGCCTCGGGGCTTAGCGAGGCGCTGCCGTCGTCGAGGTTGGTGATCAGGGTGAGGGCCGGGGTGAAGTAAAGGATATCCGCCGGTTCCTTCCAGCTCAGGCGGGTGTAGAGGTAGTTGCGGCCGGCTTGGGGCCGGTCGTAGCGGGGGGCCAGGCCGGCGGCCTGGTTCAGCTCGGCGGTGCCGCCGTTGCTTTGATACTGCTGGTGGCCGTCATGGATCAGGTCGTAAAAGCGGCCCAGCTCACGGCGCCGGTAACCCTCGCCGTTATGATAATATTCGGTGATAATGGTCAGTTGGCGGGCGGTGAGATAGCGCAGGCCCAGCAGGTAGCTGGTGGCCGCGGCGCGGTGCCGGAGCACGCTGCCGTCGGCCTGCAGGGTCTGGAAGTTTTGCCGGGGAATGTGGGCCAGCTCGCCGTGGATGGCGAAGTTGGGCCGCAGGTTGCGGGCGGCGGCGACCCCGAAGCGGTCGGGGCGGCTGTCGCCGGTATAGCCCAGCAGGTTGAGGTCGGTATTCCGGTAGAGCAGGTAGAGGCGGGCGGCCAGGTTGAGGTGGTCGGCGGCACCGAAATCCCGATTGATTTCACCGGTGACCGGCAGGGCCACCAGGTTCAGGGTGGCGGTTTTCAGGGCGCCGGTGGTGCTGCGGGTCAACTCCAGGCCGCCGGTCACGTAACCTTCCCGCGATTCTTCCGGGTTGTCCGGGTCTTTAGGGCGCTGGATAAAGCCCACCGGGTTGAAGGCGTAGCCGGTGCCCCAGTTATAGGTTTTTTTGCCCAGGTCCAGGCTGCGGCGGGGTGAGGGGGTGAAGCTGAGGTAGCCTTCCAGCAGGTCGGCCCGATCCGTGCTCGTCGCCTCGTCCCAGGAGGCCGCCGCGTTGGCCTTGCCCTGCACCACCAGGTTGCCCCGGCGGTAGCGGCCCTGCAGTTGCATGGCGGGGGTAAGGCGGTTCAGGCGGGCGCGGGGCTGCCGGTAGTGGCGCAGCAGATAGAGGGCGCCGTCGGAGTTCAGGCGCAAATGTTCCCCCTTCAGCTCCAGGTAGCCGCCCCAGGAAAATGGTTTGGGGGCGAAGGCGACCGGGTCGAAGTCGAACTCGAAAAGATCGTCATCATCCACCGCCGGGCCGGCAACGGCTGCCGGCGGCAGCTTCAGAACCAGTAACAGCATGAGCAACAGCAAGGCCGGTCGGCCCCGGAAGTGCGGTTTCATCGCAGCTCTTCGATTCTCGGCAGATAGCTCAGGGTAAACACCTCGTCGGCCAACTCGCGGGGGGTGATCTGGCCCCAGACCATCAACGAGCGGTAACCTTCGTACAGCGGGCTGTCGGTTTCCAGCACCGAGGGGCGCAGGAGGCCGTCGCCGAAATCCTGGAGCCGGCTGTAGCGCAGGGTTTTAATCAGCATACCCTCGGCGGTGCGGCACTCGATTTCGGTGGGGACCAAAGCTTCCCGGTCCACCAGCATCACCAGGCGGTCGTAGGCCACCGCCCCGCTGCGGGCCTTGAGTTCCAAGCGGTAATGATCGTCATACTCGCTCATGGCGAAGGCTTCGTACTCGCTCTGGTAGTCCAGCCGCATGATATCGGAGTTGTTGAAAACCCCGCCCACCACCGATTGCAGGCTGGTAATCCGGATGGGCCGGCCCACCTCGGGGATGTAGAGCCACATGTTGTCATCCCGGCGCAGGGTGGCCCGCCCCCGCTCGCTGGCCGGCTCCAGGAAAAGGGCCACCATCCGGTCGCGCCCCTTGCGCAGACTGTAGAGGGTGAATTCCTTGCGGCTGCCGTCGGGTTCGATATTGATCAACCGGCGGTACATCTCCGCCGATTCCGGCTGCAGGTTGCGGTCCACCCGGGCCAGTACCTCTTCGGCGCTCGGCGTTTCGGCGGCAACGGCCAGGGGGGTTGCCGCCAGCAGGCCAAAGATCAGGATTACACGCAGGGTAAGCTTAATCATTGTCTTCTCCCGGCTATTGCCGATTCAGCAGGGCCTGCACAACGGTGGCCGCCGTCCCGTCGGCTATTCGTGGTTCCAGGCCCTGATTTTGCATGGCGGTCAGCATTTTGGCGCCGAATTCGCCGGCGATTACCACCCCCGCACCTTGGTCAGCCAGAAATTGCGCCACCTGGGGACCGGCGGCACCGCCGGCCTGCCGGTAAGGATTGGCCATGGCGGCGGTCAGGTTGCCCTGGTGGTCGAAAAGCAGCAGATAAGGAGCCCGGGCCGCCACCTTGCTGACCGCCGCAGTTGCCTCCGGGCCTTCGGCAGCCACGGCGATAAGCACCGATTCCGCCGCTCCGGCCGGCGCCAGGCTCAGCAACCATAAAACCGTTGCCAGTAAGCAGGAAAAACGAGATCTGGCATTCATAGGGATTCCTCCGGGGTTAAATTATCCGTAGTAGCCTGCTGGTCATACATGGTGCAGGGCCTTGATGGGGTCCAGCCGGGAGGCTTTGAGGGCCGGTTGCAGGCTGGCCAGCACCGCGCCGCTGATGACGATCAGCGAGATCAGAAGCAGTTCGCCAGCGGCGATTTCCGCTTGGAGGACCAGGCCCTGCTGGCGGCCGAAATCGTAAGTTATTTCCGCCAGGTTAAGCAGCTTGATCAGCAGCAGGCCCAGCAGGCTGCCGGCCGCCGCTCCCGCCACCCCCAGGCTGAAACCCTCCAGCATGAACAGGGTCAGGATGCGGCCGGGCGGGGTGCCGATGGCGGCCATGGTGCCGATTTCCCGGATTCGCTCGTAAACCGCCATGATCATCACGTTCATGATGCTCACCAGGACAATGGCGATCAGCATCAGCTTGACAAAAAAGGTCATTACCTCGATCATCCGGGCGATATTGTAAAAGGGCGAGAGCCGTTCCCAGGTGTGCAGCTCGTACAGCGGCCGTTCCTGGGGAGTGGTGTAGGGCGCCAGTTTTTCTTCCAGGGCGGCGGCCACCGCCGGCAGGCGGTTGAAATCGTGCAGGCGGACGGCGATTTCGCTGATCTCCCTTTGCGGAAGGCGCAGGATCGCCGCCGCGTCGTCGATATGGAGGTAGCCGTCGCGGCCGCCGGGGCCGGTGGCGCTTTCCAGGATACCGGCCACCGTGAGCTGGCGGCCGTTGACCGAGCCGTCCTGGTTGGTGGCCACCACCACCACCGCATCCCCCGGCTTGATCCCCATCCCCCGGGCCAGCAGTTCCGGCACCCAGATCCGCCCCGGCGTCAGTTCGGGATCGCCGGCCAGCAGCCGCCCTTTAAGCAGCGGCACGGTGGCCAGTTCGCGTTCGGGATCGATGCCGTTTAGGCGGATATTGGTGGTCTCGACAAAGGTGCTGAACATGGCCCCGAACTTGAGGCGGGAGGAAAAAGCCTCCACCTCCGGTTGCCGGGTCAGCACCTCTTCCACCCGATTCAGGGCCTCGCCGCTCAAGTTGAGGTTGAGCGGCAGGTTTTCGATGGAGGCCACGTAGCCCCGCTTGTGCAGTTGCAGGTGGCCCAGCATGGAATCGGTGGTTTGGGCGATCATCAGGTTTTTAAACGAGCCGGTCACCGCCACGAAGAGCAACACGAAGATGACGCCGATGGCGATCAGCGAGGTGGTCAACAGGGTCCGCCGCCGGTAGCGGAGCAGGTTGCGCAGGGCGATTTTCAGTAGATTAGCCATGGTGTCCTCCCGGCTTTTCGCCCGTTATTTCGCTCTTGACCAGGCGGCCGTCTTCCAGGTGGTGGATGATTTCGGCGGCGCCGACGATCTTGGGGTCGTGGGTGGAGAAGATGAAGGTGGTGCCGAACTCGTCGCGCATCCGGCGCATCAGCTCGATCACCCGCATGGCGGTACGGTGATCCAGGTTGGCGGTGGGTTCATCGGCCAGCACCAGTTGGGGCCGGCTGACCAGGGCCCGGGCCACCGCCACCCGCTGCTTCTGGCCGCCGGAGATCTGGTCCGGGTACTTGTCGGCCTGGTCCTCCATTTCCACCGCCGCCAGCAGGGTCTGCACCCGGCGGCGGCGTTCGGCGGCGGGCAGGTCCAGCACCAGTTGCAGGGGGTATTCGATGTTTTCCGCCACCGTCAGCACCGGCAGCAAGTTGAAATCCTGGAAGATGAAGCCGATATGGCGGCCCCGGAAGCGGGCCCCGGCCCGGCGTTCCAGTTGCCCCACTTCCTTGCCCGCCACCGTCAGGGTGCCGCGGCTGGGTTTGTCCAGGCAGCCGATGAGGTTGAGCAGGGTGGTCTTGCCGCTGCCCGAAGGCCCGACAAAGGAGACGAAGGAGGCCGGGGCGATCTCGAAATCCAGGTCGCTCAAGGCCTGCACCCGCACCTCCCCGGACTGATATTCCTTGCCCAGGTCTTTGGCCGTTACCAGGTTCATGGCGGTTCCTCTTGCTCAGTTTTTTTCGTCCCCGGTTAGTGGCGGTCGGGGAACGGGGTTAAGCTCAGCATAGAAGATAAGAAATCAAAGCAGAAGAGGAATTTATGGTCTTGCGGCGGTTTGCCATCGCTCTTGCCCCGGCGGGGGTTCGTGTCGCTAGCGGTAACCTTGCAATCAAAGCGGAAACAGTCTTTCTACACTCAGTGCCTACGCCTGAAATTCAAGGAGCTGTCGCCGGCTCGTATCCACTGCGTTATCTTGCGTGCGGTAAGGCCTGCTCGACCAGGTGCTGCATTTTTTCCCGGTGGGAGCCGGCCCAGTAGATCTGGTCGCAGGCGGGGCAGTATTTGAAGCGAGTGTAGTATTTTTTGGTCAGGGGCTCCAGGCGGTGAATAATTTTTTCTTTGGCCACCGGCTGCAGGATCTCGTTGCAATTCAGGCAGCGGCTGAAGGGGAGGGCCCGCTGCTGCAGGCCATAGTGGTTGAGCACTTCCAGGAGTTGTTTTTGGGGGTCGGTGGCCCGGATCAGGCGGCCGAACAGCACCTGGCGGCGCTTGAGCAGGCGTCGGTCCCGGGTCAGCAGAATACGGCCGGCGGCGGCCAGCCGGGCCAGGTTGGCGTCGTCGTGGTCGGCCGGCAACAGGGCGTCGAAACCCAGCATTCGTAAGCGCCGGGCCAGTTTGGCCACGTTGACATCGATTATGAACCGGACTGCGGTGAAAGGCTCAGGTCGCAGGCAGGTGGGGATGGTGATATCAACGGGCGGGGTGAGCGGAAAAATATCCAGCCGCTCATCGTCGGCGGGGATGTAGCTGAAGTTCACCGACTGCCCGGCGGCAATCTTTCCCACCTCGGTATGGGGTATCCCGCAGGCTTCGACCATATCTTTGATGGAAGCGCCCCTGGCGGTCGTCCGAACTTCACCGGCAGCCTGCGGGGCCGTTAGCAGTTCCGCCAGCTCTCCGTGAAAAATCAGCCGTATCATCTTAAGTGCCGCAATAGGTTACGATTTGCGGCGCATCGTGCGGGGCCGGCCGGGCGTAGGCCTCAGCGCTGTCGACGTGGGTGAATGGGGCTTGCACCAGTGCCAGCAAACGCCGGAATGGTTCCATGTCGTCCTGGAAGCTGGCCGCTTGTAGCGCCTCTTCCACCAGTTGATTGCGGGGAATGTAAACAGGGTTGTTGCGCGCGACCAACTCGGGGGTGGCGTTACTGGCCAGGGCACGGTAGCCGGCCAGCCAATCGCCCACTGCGGCATCATCGTCGAAAAGTGCTCGCAACGGCGCCTCGTCGCCGCCCAAGGCAGCGGGCAGGGCGCGAAAAAAGCTGGTGAAATCCACCCCCTGTCCTTGCCAAAGCTGATGCATCTCCTCGATGAGTGCCGCATCGGGCCTGTTAAGCCCCAACTTGCGGGTAAAGACCTGCAGCCAGGCGGCGCGATAGAAGGTCTGTGCCTCCTTGATGACCTGCAAGGCGCCTTCGATGGCCCGATCTTCATCGGTATTGATCAGGGGCAGCAGCGTTTCGGCCAGCCGTGCCAGGTTCCAGAAGATGATGGCGGGCTGGTTGCCGTAGGCGTAGCGCCCCTGGTGGTCGATGGAACTGAAGCAGGTCTGTGGGTCATAACGTTCCATGAAGGCGCAGGGGCCGTAATCGATGGTTTCGCCGGAAATGGTGGTGTTGTCGGTGTTCATCACCCCATGGACGAAACCGATCCCCATCCAGTGGGCAACGGTTTGTGCCTGGCGGGCGCTCACCCGGGCCAGCAGCTTAAGGTAGCGGTGCGGCGCCTCGGTCAAGTCGGGATCATGGCGGGAAATGGCATAGTCCGCCAGCCTCTGCAGCAGCTGGTTGTCGCCACGGGCGGCGAGAAACTGGAAGGTGCCGACCCGTAGATGGCTTGCGGCCACCCTCGCCAGCACGGCGCCCGGCTCCAGCCCCCGCTGGCGCAAAATCCGCTCACCGGTGGTGCAGGCGGCCAGGGCGCGGGTGGTGGGCACGCCCAAGGCGGCCATTGCTTCCGAGATCATATATTCGCGCAGCACCGGCCCCAGTACGGCGCGGCCATCGCCCCCGCGGGCAAAGGGAGTTTGGCCGGAACCTTTCAGGTGAAGGTCCCAGCGCTTGCCTTGGGGGTCGATTACCTCACCTACCAGGATCGCGCGGCCATCGCCCAGTTGCGCGGAAAATCCGCCGAACTGGTGGCCGGCGTAGGCCATGGCCAGGGGGCGCGCCGTGTCGGGCATGGCATGGCCGGACAGCATTGCCACCCCTTCGACACTGGTCAACGCCGCCGGGTCAAGCCCCAGGGCCTGCGCCAGTCTTTCATTGAGCAGCACCAGCTGTGGCTTGGGCCATTGCTGCCCCTGCCAGGGGGTGTAAAGCCCGGGTAACTCATGCGCATAGCTGTGTTCAAAGCTAACGGTGGGGCTTGCCATGCCGTCTCTCCGCGTCATGTGTTACTCGATGAAGTTCCAGTTGGTAAGTTAACGGTTTTGTCAGGTTATGCCAAGGTTCTTGACAGCGTGTTCTTTTATGTGCTAAAATTAGTGTAATTTCAACGATATAGAATGAAAAATTGATTTTTGCGGTACAATTTTGATTCAATTCAAACTCAAGGGGTAGAACAATGAAAGTAATTCGTGGGCTTATGGCGGTGGGGTTGTCTGCTGCCTTGTTGGTCGGCTGCAGCAGTGACGGCAGTTCGGGGAAGGATAAGCAAGGCATGTTGTCTCTCAGCGTGACCGATGCGCCGGTGGCTGAAGCCACGGCGGTGTGGGTGCAGTTCAGCGGGGTTGAGTTGCAGAGCAGCAGTCATGGTCGGCAAACTTTTGATTTCAGCGAGGAACCCAAGCAGATTGACCTGCTGGCCCTGGAAGGGGGCGGTTCGGAATTGTTGCTCGACGAAGTGAGTCTGCCCGCCGGTAATTACCAATGGGTGCGGTTGATGGTGGACACCGAGCCCGGGGTGCTGGACTCGTACCTGGTGAGCGCCACCGGTGAGCATGAATTGACGATTCCCAGCGGCGATCAGACCGGTCTCAAGCTGATACGGGGCTTTGTGGTGCCCGCCGGAGGCCACGCCGATTTCACCATTGATTTCGACCTGCGCAAGTCCGTGGTGGGTGATGACGAAAAAGGCTACAAACTGCGGCCGACTTTGCGGATGGTCGATAACAGCGAAGTGGGAGCGGTGATCGGCCACGTCGACATAGCCAACTTGTGTGGCAGTGAAGAGGGGGCGGCGGTATATGTTTTCCCCGGTCCCGATACAAGCCCGGTGGATATCAACATCAACGAAGAGCAGGGACCGCTGGTGGTTGCTCCGGTCCGGTTCAATGAGGAAGAGGGCCAGTATTGCTATCGGGCCGCCTTTTTGACGGCCGGCG
Organism: Desulfurivibrio alkaliphilus AHT 2; assembly: GCF_000092205.1. Taxonomy (GTDB): domain Bacteria; phylum Desulfobacterota; class Desulfobulbia; order Desulfobulbales; family Desulfurivibrionaceae; genus Desulfurivibrio; species Desulfurivibrio alkaliphilus. Next base: position 198,789 of record NC_014216.1, read on the forward strand.
AATACACCTTGGCTCTTACCTGTCAGGCGGACCAGGATGACCCGGAAGCCACCGACGATATTGCCTTTGTGGAGCAGCAGAATGTGATGGTGGAGGCCGGTGCGCCCCCCACCCAAGCGCACTTTCCGGCCGAATAAGCATCGACCGGAACGACGGGCTGGCAGCTCGCCAGAAGTTGCCTTTTTTAAGCCAGGTCCAGCATTGTTTGCCGGACCTGGCTTTTTTGTGTGACCCGGAGGCGATGTCACACTGTGAGAGTTGTTGAGGGGTGAATATAGATTGACAAGTCGAAATATATCGATTTATTAATACAACTTATTTGGGTCCAACAAAGTAGCGAAAGGTGCTGGCAATGAAAAAGACTTTTCTGATCTCCGGGCTGATGGTGTTTGGGCTGTCAATGTTGCTGCCGGTGACTGCCCCCCTGTTTGCTGCCGACTGCCAGGTCATCGGCGGCGAAATTGAAAGCGAGACCAACCTGTTAAAGCGCCAGGCCCTGGCCCGGCAGGGGGTGGTCGCCTGCCCCGATGATCCCCGCATTAATTTCCACTATGCATACTCTCTTGAGCGTTTTCGGCAATACCGCGAGGCCCTTAAGCATTATCAGCAGGCCGCCATACATGATCCGGAGTTTGCCGCCAGCTATTTTGGCATGGGTGATATGTACCTGCAGCTTGGCCGGCCCGAAGACGCCGTCAAGGCTTATGAGTTTGGTTTGGCCCTGGCGCCGGAGGCCGGGCGCGCCCAAAGATCCCTGGCTGAAGCCCGCAGTCGGCTCCAGGAGCAGGCCACGGGCCGCCACGATGATGATGTCACCTCATTTGCCGGTCTGATGGGGCTTGAGCCCGAACAAGAGCCCGACCCGGAGCCGGTGGTTGAGGCGGTACCGCAGCAAGAGGAGCCGCCGAAGGCGGTCACTCATCTCCTGGTTTATGCCGCCGGCGCCGGCGGCTCGATTGCCGGTGATGTTTCCCAGCAGGTGGTGGAGGGTGAAGATGGCCGCAAGGTCACCGCCGAGCCGGAGGTTGGCTACCAGTTTGTTGCCTGGAGTGATGGGCGCACCGACAACCCTCGGGTGGATAGCGGAGTGAGCAGAGATGTTACCGTAGCAGCCGGCTTTGCCCCAGTGGTCTATACTGTGACGGCCCTGACCGGGCCTAACGGCGATATCGCCGGTCGTGGGTCACAGCCTGTGGTGCACGGGGGTGAGGTTGGTTTCGCGGTTAAGCCCGGGGCGGGTTACATCGCCAGCGCGGAAGGAAGTTGTGACGGTTATTTTGATGGTGACCTCTACCGCATCGGCTCGGTTACCGCCGATTGCACGGTGAACTTTACTTTTGCCGCCATCAGGGACGAGCCGGAAGATGCGGCTGGGGTGTCGGTGGATGAGGTGGTCGTGGAAGCGGCTGTGGAGGCCCCCGGCGTTGAGGCAACGGCCGTGGAAATGGCGAGCCCTGAGCCGTCGACGGCGGTCAGCGATAAACCGCTTGAAGGAGAACGCCTGGGTGATACCTGGTGGCGAGTGCAGGGCAGTGACGGCGCAGGTTCGATAACCGAGTCGGCCACCGTTGGGCAAAAGATGGAGCAGGGTGGGCGGCTGGGTGATACCTGGCTGCGCCCGTTGCCTGATTGATCCTTGGTGCCTTCTGCAGGTGGGGCTGGCCGGTAATGTTGTTCAGCGGGCCAGGCGCAGGCCGATGACGAAGAAGCGGTAGCCGGTGTCGTTCCAGTCGCGGTAGGTGGTGCGGGCGTTGAGGGCGTTGAAGTTCCAGGAGCCGCCCCGCATCACCCGACGTTCGGCCTCCCGGTCGCCGGCTGCGGTGCCGAGCCGGGGGGATGAGTCGGTGGGAGCGCCTTCGTAGTTGGGGTGCCAGATATCCTCGCACCATTCCCAGACGTTGCCGCTCATGTCGTGCAGGCCCAGGCCGTTGGGGAGCTTGCGCCCCACCGGTTGCGGCCGGCCCTGGCTGTTGGCGCTGTACCAGGCGTATTCGGGCAGCAGTTTTTCCTCGCTGGTCCCGGCCCATTTTTGTTCTTTGCCGCCGGAACGGGCGGCGTATTCCCACTGGGCCTCGCTGGGCAGGCGGAAATTTTCCCCGCTGGCTTGGTTGAGCCGGGCGATGAAATCCTTGGCGTCGTTCCAGCTTACATTGACCACCGGTTTGTCGTCGCCGACAAAGACCTGGCCGGAAGCCTCCGCCGGGTTGTGGCCCATCACCGCCTGCCACTGGGCCTGGGTGACGGGATAGCGGGCGAGTTGAAAAGCCGCCACCTGAACCAGGTGGACCGGCTGTTCATCCCGCCCGCCGTCGTCCCAGATATTGCCCATCCGGAAGCTTCCCCCCGGCACCGGCACAAACTCCATGCCGGTGTGGGGGGCCGACCACAGGCTCGCTTCAGCCGCAGTGGTGGTGTCCTGCTCGGGCAGGACCTCGCCGCAGAACATGCAAAATCGTGACTCCGCCGGGATGCTTCGTTTACAGGCTGGGCAATGCAAAAGGCACCTCTTCTTGTATGGTTCGTAACCGAGCAGCCGCACCGCAGATGAGGTCTTGCAGCCAGGTGCAGCGTACCCTTGTATGTAAGCCTGGCTGATCGCCCGAAGGTGCGGTGCGGCTGTTCGGTTACTACAGCTTGAACAGCAGGTCGCTGTAAGTCGGCACCGGCCACAGGTCCGCCGGCAGCAGCTCTTCCAGTTGGTCGACGTCTTCGCGCAGGCTGAGCATGGTGGGGATCACCTTGTCGCGGAAGGCGCTGGCCTGTTTGCCCACATCCTCAATGGCCCGAGCCTTCTGGGCCTCAGCTTCCAGTTTGTCCACCTTTTTGTCCACCGCCTCCAGCAGTTTGGAGATCTTCTCCAGCAGTTTCTTCTGCACGTTGCCATGCTTGCCGGCGGCACCGGCTGAAGCCCCCAGCACGCTGATATAGCGAATCACCGCCGGGATGTACTGGCGGCGGGTCATCTGCACGGCGGCCCGGGCCTCGATGTTAAGGTGCTTGGCGTACTGCTCCGAGTAAATCTCGTAGCGGGAATGCAGCTCTTCTTTGCTTAATACACTGTACTTGTCGAAAAGCTTGATGGTCTTCGGGGTAACCAGGGTCTTTAAGGCGTCAGCGGTGTTTTTGACGTTGGGCAGGCCCCGTTTTTGGGCCTCCACCACCCATTCGTCCGAGTAGTTGTTGCCGTTGAAGATGATCCGGCCGTGTTTGGCCATGGTTTCCTTGATCAGGGCCTGGATCTCTTTGTTGACATCCTTGGCCTTTTCCAACCGGCCGGCGATTTCGTCCAGGGCCTCGGCGGCGATGGTGTTCAGGGCCACGTTATGGCCGGAGATCGACTGGGAAGAGCCCACCATGCGGAACTCGAACTTGTTGCCGGTGAAGGCAAAGGGCGAGGTCCGGTTACGGTCGGTGTTGTCCTTGGGCAGGTCGGGCAGGGAGTCGACCCCGATTTTGACAAACTGGCAGCCTTCCGGCGAGCAGATCTTTTCCCCCTTGGCCAGTTTTTCCAGAATCTCGGTCAGTTCCTGACCCAGGAAGATGGAGATAATGGCCGGCGGCGCCTCGTTGGCCCCCAGGCGATGGTCGTTGCCGGAGCTGCCGCAGGTGGTCCGCATGATGTCGGCGTGTTCGTCCACCGCCTTGATCATGGCGCAGAGGAAGACCAGGAACTGGGCGTTGTCGCCGGGGGTCTGGCCGGGTTCCAGCAGGTTGATGCCGTCGTCGGTGGCCAGCGACCAGTTGTTGTGTTTGCCCGAACCGTTGACCCCGGCATAGGGCTTTTCGTGCAGCAGGCAGACCATGTTGTGGCGCAGGGCCACCTTCTGCATGGTCTCCATCACCAACTGGTTATGGTCGGCGGCGATATTGGTGGAGGTGAAGACCGGGGCCATTTCGTACTGGGCCGGGGCCACTTCGTTGTGCTTGGTCTTGGAGGTGACCCCCATCTTCCAGAGTTCGGTGTCCAGGTCCTTCATGTAGGCCGAAACCCGGTCCTTGATCGCCCCGAAATACTGGTCTTCCAGCTCCTGGCCCTTGGGGGAGGGGGCGCCGAACAGGGTGCGGCCGCAGTTCATCATGTCCAGCCGCTTGCTGTAGTACTCCTTTTCCACCAGGAAGTACTCCTGCTCCGCCCCCACGGTGGGGATTACCTTCTGCGACGTGCTGTTGCCCATAGCCCGCAGCACCCGCAAGGCCTGCCTGGAGACGGCGTTCATCGAGCGCAGCAGCGGGGTTTTCTTGTCCAGGGCCTCTCCTTTATAGGAGCAAAAGGCGGTGGGGATGCAGAGGGTGACGTTGCCGGCCCCATCTTCCTTCAGGAAGGCCGGTGAGGTGCAGTCCCAGGCGGTGTAGCCCCGGGCCTCGAAGGTTACCCGCAGGCCGCCGCTGGGGAAAGACGAGGCGTCGGGTTCGCCCTGGATCAACTGCTTGCCGGAAAATTCCATGATCACCGTCCCTTCCACGGAAGGGCTGATGAAGGAATCGTGCTTTTCGGCGGTGGCTCCGGTCAGGGGCTGAAACCAGTGGGTGTAGTGGGTGGCTCCCCGTTCAATGGCCCAATCCTTCATGGCGTTGGCCACCACTGCCGCCACGTCCGCCTGTAGGGAGGCGCCGGCGTTGATGGTGCGTTGCAGGGCCTTGTAGGTCTCTTTGGGCAGACGGGCCTTCATTACCTGGTCGCTGAAGACGTTGGCTCCAAAAAGTTCCGGGACGGCGGCGCCGATGGTCTTGCCGCTGCGGGCCGGGCTGGAAGCCCCGTGGCCGTGGCAACAAACAGCATGATGAGCGCCTTTCTTGCAACAGGACGATGCGCACATTGGAAATTCCTCCTCATAAAAATGGTTAATGGTCGGCTTGGGGTTGGTAACCGCTCACGCACCAAGTGGTTGAACCGGGTGCTTTGGTTACAATGCCTGAGCAAGAGCCGTGCCAGCAATGGTTTCAGGGTTGGAGTATAGTTGTTACTGCTTGATTAAACAGCCTTTTTACTTATTGTTGCGCCGCTGGGTGGCGCCGCAGTCACCGGGGATGAAATTTACAAATTTGTAATATGTCGCCGGCTGGCTGACAATTTTGTCGTATCGGTTATTTCTCTTTTTTCTTTCGCTAAACTAGCGGGAAGACCGGCAGTTGTCAACGAATGGTAAGTGAGAACAAAAAATACTGGACAGCGGCTTCAAAAGAGGATAAAAAAGGTCCACTATGCAGATTACCCGAGCCACCGATTATGCCATTCGTTGCGTTTACTGCCTGGCCCGGCATCCCGGTGAGTTGTGGATGATCGACGATATTGCCCGGGAAATGGAGATTCCCAACAGTTTTTTGGCCAAGATTCTGCAAAAACTGGCCCGGGCGCAGATCGTCGAGTCGCAGCGGGGGGTCAGGGGCGGTTTTCGCCTGGCTCGCGCCCCGGAAGAGATCAGCCTCCATGACGTGGTGGTGGCCACCGAGGGTCCGGTGGCGATGAATGTATGCACCCTGGAAGGAGAGCGTTGCGACCGGGTTGAAAAATGCCGGGTGCATCCGGTCTGGGTGACCATTCGTCAAGAGGTGGAGGAAGCACTGCAGAAAAGAAAATTTGCCGACTTTTTGTAAGGGCGTTTTTTTGGGGCCCAAAACAGGACGTAAAATGTCTTGTTTTGGGCCTTGGTGGATTATTTAGTATTAGGTTTTAGGCGCCGGCTTGTGGTATTTTTGGGTCTTAGTCGGTCCGGGTAGGAGAGAAGTCTTTTGGCACGTAATTAGGGCAATAAGGAGGGAGTATGGACAGACCTGCGTACAATTACGACATCGTCAAGCACTTTGTCCACTGGAGCATCCTATGGGGTGCGGTGTCGGTGCTGGTCGGGGTGATCATCTCTTTTCAACTGGTGATGCCCCAGTTGAATTTTGGTGAGTACCTCAGTTACGGCCGCCTGCGGCCGGTTCACACCAATGCCGGCATCTTCGGCTTTGCCGTGGGGGGCTTTTTCGCCCTCTTTTACTACATGGTGCAACGCCTTTGCCGGGTGCCCATCTGGAGCAACGGCTTGGCCCGTTTCCAGCTCTGGCTGTTCAATATCATCATCGTGCTCTCGGCGGTGACCCTGCTTTTGGGTTTTTCTCAGAGCAAGGAATACCACGAGATGGAGTGGCCCATCGACATTCTGATTGCCGTGCTCTGGGTGGGTTTTACCATCAACATTTTAATGACCATTTTCAAGCGCCGCGAGCCGCAGATGTACATTTCGCTGTGGTTCATGATGGCGGCGCTGATCGGGGTGGCGGTGCTCTTTGTGGTCAACGGCCTGTCGGTGCCGGTGACCCTGTTTAAATCCTACTCCGCCTTTGCCGGTACCAACGACGCCAACGTGCAGTGGTGGTACGGGCATAATGCCGTGGCCATGGTGCTCACCGTGCCGCCGCTGGCCGTCTTTTACTACTTTTTGCCCAAGTCCACCGGGGTGCCGATATACAGCCACCGGCTGGGCATTGTCGCTTTCTGGTCGCTGATCTTCATGTACCTCTGGACCGGCGCCCACCATCTGCTCTGGACCCCCATTCCCGACTGGGTGCAGACCCTGGCCATGGCCTTTTCCATCATGCTGATTGCTCCCTCCTGGGGTTCGGTGATCAACGGTTACCTGTCCATGAACGGCCAGTGGCACCAGATGCGGGAAAATTACCTGGTCAAATTTTTTATCCTGGCCATCACCTTCTATGGCCTGCAGACCCTGCAGGGGCCGATGCAGGCGGTTCGCAGCTTCTCCGGTTTTATCCACTACACCGAGTGGATCCCCGGCCATGTCCACATGGGCACCATGGGCTGGATCACCCTGCTGATCTGCGGCGCTTTTTATTACCTGGCGCCACGGTTGTACGGGCGCGAGTTGTACAGTATTCCCCTGGCCAATCTCCACTTCTGGCTGGTGCTTATCGGCCAGCTTATCTACTCGGTGAGCATGTGGATCGCCGGGGTGGTGCAGGCCTCCATGTGGCACAGCCTTAATGATGACGGCTCCCTCACCTATACCTTCGTGGATTCGCTGCTGGCCATGTACCCCTACTGGTGGATCAGAGGCCTGGGCGGCGTGATCTATCTGTTGGGAATCGGAGTTTTTGTCTACAATATCGCGATGACGGCCCGGGGGGCGCAAACCCCGCAACAGGCCGCGCAGCAGGCATAAAGGAGGCCCTGGCTATGTGGGAAAGAAATCCGGTAATCTTTTTGCTGCTGGCAACGGCGGTGATCATGGTGGGCACCATCGTCACCATGGTGCTGCCCTTTGCCTACGTTAACACCGAGCGGGACGCCATCGAATCGGTGGTGCCCTACACCGCCCTGGAACTGGCCGGGCGCGATGTGTACATCAAGGAAGGGTGCAACAACTGCCATACCCAGACGGTACGCCCCCTGGTGGCCGAGGTAATCCGCTACGGCGATTACTCCAAGTCCGGTGAGTTCGTCTACGACCGGCCCCATCTCTGGGGCTCGCGCCGTACCGGCCCGGATCTGGCCCGGATTGGCGGCAAGTACCCGGATCAGTGGCACTACGAGCACATGCGCAACCCCGCGGGCATGGTGCCGGGGAGCAACATGCCGCCCTACGCTTTTCTCGATAACCGCTCCGTGGACCCGGAGTTGACCCGTCGCAAGATGGATGTGCTGGGCTTCCCGTACACGGAAGAGGAAATCCGGGCCCTTGCCGGCAAGACCGACATGGATGCCATGGTCGCCTATATGCAGAAGCTGGGCAGTGATATTCCCTGGCGGGAGCAGCAGCGGGTGGCGTTGGTGGGTGAACTGGAGAATCCTTTCAGCGGTGACGCTGCCGCCATTGCCGAGGGCCGGGAGTTGTACGATCGCAACTGTGCCGCCTGTCACGGCAGTGGCCTGCGCGGTGGTTTTGCCGCCTCGTTGGACCGGTTGCATTACCCCGAGGAGGTCTTTTTCCGGATTATCCATGATGGTATCCAGCCTTTGAACATGCCCTCTTTCGCCGGCATGGGCAGTGAGCGGATCTGGAAGATCGTCACCTATATCGACAGCGAACAGGTGGCGCCATGACCTGGGCCGGTATGGTCTATCTGCTGATGACCATCGGCATGTTTGCCGTTTTCGCCGCCATTGTGATCTGGACCTTCAGCGGCAAACGCAAGGAGCGGCTGGAGGCACCCAGGGAGCGGATGCTGGAACCGGACGAAAGGTCGGCCGAAAAGTCGGCTGACAAGGAGGAAAAATAATGATGAGCGAGCATAATTCAGCCCCCCAGGCGGGGCCGCACAGTGACGGAATCAAGGAAGGGCACGCCCCGCTACCGGGTTACTACAAGCTGCTGTTCGGCGGCCTGGTGGTCTGGGCGGTGCTGTTCATGGGCTATTTTTTGTCTACCGGCTGGAGTTCCGCGGAATATTTCGAGCGCAAGATGGCCGAGCACCAGGAATCCATCCGTTAATCAATGATTCGGCCCTGGCGGCGCGCCGTTCAATGGCTGGGCGCCCTGCTTTTTTTCAGCCTGCCTTTTGGGCGCTGGCAGGGCGAAAGCCTGCTGCGGCTGGATGTTCCCGGCTGGACCCTCTATCTGCCGGGCCGGCAGTTGGGGGTCCAGGAATTTTACCTGGTGGTGCCGGCGCTGCTGGCCCTGATCTTTTTGTTTTTGCTGGTGGCCAGGTTTCTGGGCCGGGTCTGGTGCGGTTGGCTCTGCCCCCAGACCTGGCTCAACAACCTGGTGGAATGGCTGGCCCGGGGGCTGAAGTTGCGGGTTGACCCCTGGCGCATCGGCGGCGCCTGGTGGCGCCTGGCCCTGCTGCACCTGATCGGGCTGCTTTTTGCCCTGTGGTGCGGCGCCACCCTGGTCTGGTATTTCGTGCCGCCGGAGCTTTACTGGCAGCGCCTGCTGGCCGGCGAACCCGGCCCCTGGGCCCCGGGATTCACCCTGGCGCTGGCGGCGCTGATTTACCTGGATGCCCTGTTTGTCCGGCGCTTGGCCTGTCGGGAGTTTTGCCCCTATGGCCGCTTTCAGGTCATCCTGCTGGGTAAAAACACCCTTACCCTGGGGCTGACCGCCGACCATGCCGAGCGCTGCCTGGACTGCCGGGCCTGTGTCCGGGCCTGCCCCATGGGGATCGATATCCGCCGGGGCTACCAGGTGGAATGCATCAACTGCGGCAACTGCCGGGACGCCTGCCGCCGGGTCATGGCCAAAGCCCAGCCGGGCCGACCGGCCCTGATCGCTTATCGCTTCGGGTAAGCAATCAGGGGGTGCCCCCGGGGCAACGCCCGAATCGCCCGGGAACTGGACGGGGGCCGCGAAACCCGGTAGCGACGGGTTCGCCCGCCGCCGGGCGCATGGACGCGCAGGAGGCGGCGGGCGCCTCGGAGGCCGACAGGATGTCGGCCGAGAATGAGTCGCTACCGGGTTTCGCGGCCCCCACCCCGGTGCAACAACCAATGACTTTACCGTAAATTTTTTATGGAGGACCCAATCATGCCTCAGCAAATATCCCGGGTCGATTCACCGCCGGTGTCGATTTACCGCTGGCCGTTGATGCTGGGCGGCCTCTTTCTATCCTTTCTGCTCTTCAGCTCCTGGTCCATCATCCAGGCCGGAGCCAAGGGCAGCCCGGTGGTGGACCCCGATTATTACGCCAGCGGCCAGGCCTACCATAATGATGAACGGGCCTGGCGGGCCGCCGCCGAAGCCGGCTGGCGGCTGTGGTTGAGCAAAGAAGATGAAGAGCTGCGGGTGCGCCTGGTGGATGGCGCCGGGCAGCCGATAAGCGGCGGCGAGGTGACGCTGCGCGTCGCCCGCCGGGCCGCCGGCAACCCGGCGCTTTGGCAAGTGGAGTTGTCGGAGGTCAGCCCGGGGGTTTACCGGGCCATGGCGGCTGAATTGCCGGCAGGAGCGGTGGAGATGGTGTTGACGGCGGCCACTGCCGAGGCTGAACTGCAGCGGCGCTTTAAGGTGGTATCCGGGCCATGGCAGGAGTTGGCGCTCTGAACGATTCACGCTGTCACCACTGCCAGGACCCGCTGCCCGCCGACGGCGGCTTTCGCGGTGAACGCGATGGGGAGGAATACCGCTTCTGCTGCCGGGGCTGCCTGGGCGCCTGGCTGATCATCACCGGTGCCGGGCTGGAGGATTATTACCGCAAGCGGAGCTGGCAGGATGCCGGCGGCATGGCCGATGTCTTTGCCGTCGAGTACGATGATCAACTCCTGGCCCGTTACGTCCGGCAGGGCGAGGAGGGCGCCGAGCTGGCCTTCCTGGTCGAGGGGATTCGCTGCGCCACCTGCGTCTGGCTGATCGAAAAGATCGTCGGCGGCCTGGAGGGGGTCTGCACGGTGCGGGCCAACTACGGCAGCCACCGGGTCTTTGTGGTCTACGACCCGGACCGCCTGACCCCGGCAAAACTTTTTTCCGCCGTGGCCCGCCTGGGCTACCGCCCCCGGGTGCTCACCCGCGACAACCTGCACCGGGCCGCCGAGGCGGAAAGCCGCGATCTGCTGCTGCGCTTCGGCACCGCATTCTTTCTGGCCATGCAGCTCATGGGCTACTCTTTTGCCCTTTACGCCGGCTATTTCCAGGGCATGAGCGCCCTGACCCGGGATGTCATGCAGTGGCTGGCGGCCCTGGTCACTACTCCGGTGGTTTTCTACTCCGGCTGGCCCTTTCTGATCGGCGCCTGGCGCAGCCTGCGCAGTAATCTGCCCAATATGGACCTGTTGGTGGCCCTGGGGGTGTTGGCGGCTTATTTCTACAGCCTTTATGCCACCGTGGTGGGGCGGGAGGTCTACTTTGAAACGGCGGCAATGATTGTCACCCTGATCCTGCTGGGCCGGCTCTTTGAGCACCATGCCCGCCGCCGGGCCGCCGCCGGGGTCGACCGCCTGCTCCACCTCACCCCGGATACCGCCCTGCGTCTGGACGATCAGGGGCAGCAAGTGGTGGTGGATAGCGCCGAGTTGCGGCCCGGCGAGCTGATCCTGGTGCGGCCCGGTGAACGTTTTCCGGTGGACGGCATGATTGTCGACGGCCACTCGGAGGTGGACGAGGCGGTGGTCAGCGGCGAATCCCGGCCGCTGGCCCGCGGCCCCGGCGAGCCGGTGCTGGGCGGCAGCTTCAACCTGACCGGCGCCCTGCGGGTGGAGGTTGCCAAAACCACCGCCGAATCCTTTGTCGCCCGCATGGCCCTGCTGGTGGAAGAGGCCCAGAGCCGCCAGGCCCCGGTCCAGCGGCTGGTCGACCGCCTGGCCGCCGCCTTTGTGCCCCTGGTGCTGGGCTTGAGCCTGACGGCCCTGCTCTTCTGGCTCTGGCAGGGGCTCGGCTTGGGTCCGGCCATGTTGATCGCCATTGCCGTGCTGGTGGTGGCCTGTCCCTGCGCTTTGGGTTTGGCCACCCCCACCGCCGTGCTGGTGGCCGCCGGCAAGGCCGCCGGCCGAGGAATTTTGTACCGGGGTGGCGATGTGTTGGAGGCCAGCGCCAAGATCACCCACGTGGCCTTCGATAAAACCGGCACCCTGACCACTGGCCGCCCCCGGGTGGTGGCGGTACGGCCTCATATTTCCGCCGCTATTGACGAGGCGAGCGGGGGGGCAAGCCGAGCCGAGGAAATTGCCAACCGCCTGCTGGCCCTGGCGGCGGCGGTGGAAAGCGGTTCCAGCCACCCCTTGGCCGAGGCCATTGTGGCGGAGGCCGAAAGCAGGGGCTTGCTCAATGGGCCGGTGGGCGCCCAACCGGCCGGATTGCCGGCAACCGACGCCGTCGGCGAGATCAGCGCCGTGGCCGGGCGCGGGATGATCGCCGCCGGGCCGGCCGGCAAGGTGGTGGTCGGCAACCGGGATTTCTTGCTCCAGCAGGGCATAGCGCTGCCGCCCCGGCAGGCGGGAAGGGCGTTGCCCGAGCATCTCCGGGGGCAAGACTCCGCCGTCGGCGAGGCCCTGACCGAAGTGCATCTGGCCGAGGCCGGTCGCTATCTGGGGGTGATTTTATTACAGGACACCCTGCGCTCCGATGCCCCCGCCCTGGTTGCCGAACTGCGCGCCCGCGGCTTGCAGGTGCTGATGCTCAGCGGCGACAACCAAGGAGTGGCGGCCCGGGTGGCTACCGAGGCCGGGATTGAGCCGGACAAGGTTTACAGCGCCGTCGATCCCGCCGGCAAGAAGGCGATTATCGAAGAGTTGCAACAGGGCGGCGCCCGGGTGCTGATGGTGGGTGACGGGATCAACGACGCCCCGGCCCTGGCCGCCGCCCGGGTGGGCTGCGCCCTGGCCGGCGGCACCGATATCGCCGTGGGGTCCGCCGGCCTGGTGCTGACCCGCGACCGGCTGGCGGAACTGGCCCCGGCCCTGGCTATGGCCCGCCACACCATGGGGATTATCCGGGAAAATCTTTTCTGGGCCTTTTCATACAATATGGTAACCTTGCCTTTGGCGGTGGCCGGGCTGCTGGCCCCGGTCTACGCCGCCGCCGCCATGGCCGCCAGTTCGGTGCTGGTGGTGGCAAATTCTTTACGTTTAGCCCGGTAAACGTCCAGCAGCACCGCATCTTGGGGCGATCGGACCGGCTTGCGTACCTGGGGTACGCGGCGCCGGTCCGCTTGCCCCAACCTGCGGCACTGCTGAACGTTTACCCCCTTGGTTCCGGCTGATGGTTGGCCGGAAAAAACAGGCTTGTGGTAAGAAATGATGCTTGAATCCACCATTGCATTGATCATTATTTCGCTGGGGTTGGGTCTGGGGGCCTGGCTGGCCTTTGTCTGGGCGGTGAAAAAGGGCGAGTTTGATGACCTGGAGGGGCCCAAGTACCGGATGATGAACGATGATGACGAGCCCCCGCCACCCGGGGGGGCTTGCCGTTAGCGGACCTGCCCCAGGAGATCGCCGGGGCGGACGTGGTTGGTGCTGGCGCTGGTCACCAGGGCGGCGGCCCGCTCCGGGGTGACTCGCAAGATCAGCAACTCGCCCCGGCGCCGTGCGTTCTTGCTGCTGTCCGGCGAATGGACGGTGAAGCTCTGGCCGGGGGCCAGTCCGTCGTTTTCACCCCGATCCAGGTAGACCACGTTGTCGCTGGCGGCCACCATCCGGTGATGCTTGACCGCCACCACGGTGGCGGGAATGGTGTAAGCGTCCTTGTCCAGCGATTCCGCCGTAACCTCCGGGACGGGTGGGACCGGTCCCAGCAGGTCGCCCTGCTTGATTTCGGTAAAGGAACGCTCGACCACGGCCCGCTGCTTGCCGCCTTCAGGGGCGATAACCTTGATAATGCCGACATCCGCCAGCAGGTGACCGGGGCTTTTCCCCAGGTAGCGCTGGGCGTCCACCCGGCCGAGATCGCGGTATATTCCCAGGCGTTGGCCCGGCTGGGCGCCGGGGGCGTCGATCAGCACCGTTTGGTGGCTGGCGGCGTGGTGCCAGCCAACTTCTGAACCGAGCACCCGGCCCTCGGTGGGCAGCTCCCAGGTGACCATGCCGATGCCCCGGTCGTATTGCCGCGCCAGTTCCGCCTGTATTGCGGCCAGGCGTTCATCTACTTCCGGTTCCTCAGCCACCTTCGGCCTGAAGGGGGTGGTGACCTGCATGGGCAAGGGTTCGCCGGTGCTGACGATGGGAGGCGGTTTTATCACCACTTCTTCTTTGGGTGGCGGGGGTGGTGCCAGGGGGATCAGCACAATCTGGCCGGGGTAAATCCAGTGGGGGTTGGTGAGTTCCGGGTTGACCTGCCAGATCTCCGACCAGCGGTCCGGGTCGGACAGATAATGTTCGCTCAGGCTCCAGAGGTTATCACCTTCCTGCACCAGGTGAGGGGTCAACTCGTCGGCAGTGGCCTGCATTTTTGCGGTCATGATGGCTACACAACCCAAGAGTGCAGCCGTCAGAATAGTTTTTTTCATGGTTTGACTCCTGGAGTTGGTGGCCTGACGAACCCCCCTGAATGGTGGCAGGTGACGCCAAAACAACGAGTTGCATGGTAGTCGCCAGCAGTCAACAGGTTTGTTGCCGGGTGCTGGTAAGCGCCGGGAACGACCCCGCTGGGATGACACCTGCTCCTCATTTCGGATACATAATGAAACTTGTCGGCACGGATGTCAAGTGTCAGGAGGGGGGTAGGGTCGCGCTCCCCCAAAAAAGATTCAGCGGCTGGGGGTAAATAAGAGATGTTCGGGGTACTGGAATTTGATCCGCTGTATGGTCTGGCTTTTGTAACCGCCCTGCTGGGTTCCGGCCATTGCCTGGGAATGTGTGGCCCGCTGGTGGCGGCGCTCTCCCTGAGCTCGCCGGAACTGCAGCGACCCCGGGTGGGGGTGGCTTTTCATTTGCTGTACAGTACCGGCCGGATTATCACTTATACCGCCGTTGGCGCCCTGGTTGGCTGGTTTGGCTCCGCCCTGGCTTATACCCAGAACCTGGTGATGGTTACCGCCATAGCCCTGATTTTTTCCGATCTGTTCATTATTGCCGTGGGCCTGGCCACCGCCGGCGCTTTCCGGCGCTTGAATGTCATGGGGCTTAACTTTCCCGCCCCCACCGCGCTGATCACCGGCCTGGTAAGTCAACTGGCGCTGCTGCCGCCGGCCCTGCGGGCTTTGCCGGTGGGGTTGCTGATGGGTTTTTTGCCCTGCGGTTTTCTCTATGCCATGTTCATCGCCGCGGCCCAGAGCGCGGCTCCCCTCACCGGGGCGCTGACCATGTTGGCCTTCGGCCTGGGTTCGGTGCCCGCCCTGCTGCTGTTCGGCAGCACCGCCGCCTGGCTTTCCGGCCGGGCCCGGGGGCGGATGCTGCAAGTTGCCGGGATCATGGTGGTGCTGATCGGGCTTTATAACCTCTATCGCCACCTGCAGATGTTCGACTGGCTGGTGGCCGGCATTCCCTTTGTGGAGGCGATTTGCCACTGAACGGTTGGAGGGCACGCTACATAAAACTTGCCATCGAAGGTGTTTTCTGTTCACCTGAAGCAGTTGTTGCCGGTTGGTTCCGGTCACCGCCCTGCGGTGGTGCCGGTAAAGGTGTCGAGGCCGGTTTTTCGCTGACTGCCTTGTTTGTGTGGATGGACTTAAACTTATGAACAGCATGGTTGACCAGGATAGCGACAGCTCACCGGAAGAAAGCCGGCTGCTGGAAATTTTTGCCCGGATGAAAATCAAAGGTTTGCCGGCCATGTCCAGCCACGTCCGGGAACTGATCTCGCTTACCCAAAGCAGCCAGAGCGCCGGCTACGAACTGGCCCAGGTTATCCTCAAGGACTATTCTCTCACCAACAAGGTCCTGCAGGTGGTCAACTCGGCTTATTATTCCCTGGGGCGACATGTAAACTCCATTTCCCGGGCAGTCACCATTTTGGGCTTTGATGCGGTGCGGGAACTGGCCATGGCCATTGCCCTGTTTGAGGATTTTGTTAAGTCCGGCCGGGAAAAAGAGCTGGTCAGCCGGGTGCTGACCTCTTCCTTTTTAAGTGCCATGCAGGCCAGGGAAATGGCGGCGGAAAAAGACTACGGGGTGGCCCCGGAAGAGGCCTTTATCTGTGCTCTTTTGCATAACTTGGGCAAGATAATTATCTGTATTTACCTGCCGGAACAGTATCAGCAGATCGAGGAACTGCAGGCCCGGGGCCTTAGCGAACAGGAAGCGGCCCGCAAGGTGCTCTCCGGGTTGACCTTTCACCGGGTGGGCATGGAGGTGGCCGCCCACTGGAATTTGTCGGCAAACGTCATCGCCGCCATGGCCCCGAACCCCGAGGAGCCGAAAAACAGGCGGGACCAGACCGGTTACCTGCGCAACCTGGCAGCCTTCACCAACCGGTTAACCGAGCAGGTCTGCCAGGGCCAGGATGTCGGCCGGCTGGTAAGGCGTTTCGAGCAGGCGCTGCAGGTTAATACCGAAGAGGTTCTCGATCGCCTTAATCGCAGTGTGGACAACTCCGAAGAGGTCTCACCCGCCATTCGTTTCGGGTTGAGCAAGCTCAAAATCAGAAACAACCTGCAGCGGGTGGAGGCAGAGTTGCGGCACCCGGGCAAAGCCCCCAAAATAGTACCCCCGGAAAAGGAGCCGCCCGCAAACAGCTGGGCGGAGTCTCCGGAGTTGCCGGAGCCAGCAGTGGAAAACCAGGTGATCGAGATCGCCGATCCCGCCGCCGATCCTGAAGCCCCGAAATCGGTAACCGATTTTATCCAGGAAATTACCGAAACCCTGATGGGTGAATTTAATATTAACGATTTTTACATTAACCTGCTGGAAGGCTTGTATCGCGGGGTAGGTTTTGACCGGGTGCTGCTGGCCATCATGATGGTTCGGGGCAAGCAGCACCTGCTTTGCGGCCGTTTCGGTTTTGGTGATCTTGATCGTGAGGGAATTACCGGTTTTCGTTATGACCTTGCTTCGCCGGGCGCGATCCAGCAGGCGGTGAAAAACTGCCGTGACCTGGCGGTGCCGCCCGGGGTGCCGGGGGCCTTCCCCGAAATTATGCAGCCGCTGGTGGCGGGGCGTACGGTTTACCTGTTGCCGGTCTGCCTGGAGAATAAGCCAATCGGGCTGATTTATCTCGACCGGCGAGAGGGGCGGCCCCGGCTGGATGCCGCGACCCTGCAGACCACGAGAATGTTTCGGGATTTTGCGGTGATGGCCATTCGTAAGCTGCGGCAAAGCAAACGGCGCTGAACGACGGGCGGGCGAGAGGATGAGCAGGAGTAGCTACCGGAAGATCAAGGCCTATATCACCAAAGATGGCTCGGAGATCCGGGAGTTGATGCACCCCGGCGTGCACGGCAACGCCAACCAGAGCCTGGCCGAAGCCCGGGTGCCGCCGGGGGCGCTGACCCTGGCCCACCGCCACCGGGTGAGCGAGGAGATTTATCATTTCACGGCCGGCCGGGGGGTGATGGGGCTGGGGGAGACAACCTTTGCGGTGGCTGCCGGCGATACTGTGGCCATCAGCCCGGGGACGACCCACTGGCTGGAGAATCCCGGCCCGGGTCCCCTGGTCGTTCTTTGCGCCTGCAGTCCCGCCTACTCACACGAAGATACGGAGTTGGCTTGATGAATGATGACGAAAAAGATAAACTGCCCCCGGCGGGTTCCCAGAAGCAGAGTCCCACGCTCTATCGCGGCCCCGACCGCCGCGCGCCCTATCCGGTGAGCCGCATGGCGCCGGCCTTCGACCTGGTGGACCTGGCCCGCCAGATCGAAGATGCCGATCGACTGATCGGCACCAGTGTCGGCGGTAAGCTGCAGGTGATTGCCGAGCAGGTAAGACAATTGCGTCGGCAGGCCCACGAGATTCTCGACAACGCCCGCCGCGATCAGGAACTGCACCGGGCCCGCTGCAATTTCCGGCGCCTTCCCGGCCACACCTATCACCTTTATCGCCGCCCCGATGGGGAGAGCTATTTCTCCATGCTGGCGCCGGAGGATTGGCGGGACGGGCCTCCCCACGAATACGCCGGTTCCTGGCGGTTGGAGGCCGATCAATCCTGGACGCCGATGGGCCAGGGGGATGAGTCGGGCGACAGCGAAGAGCAACAGGCGCTCCTCAGTGCCCTGCTGGAAAAACGTTGAGCCCGGACGGGATTGCGCCGGGTTTTCGTTGACAGGATTTGACCGGTCGGGCATTTAGCACCAGACCATTAACCACTTATTTCAATCATTAGAGGGGAAAAGATGCGAAAAATCATTCAGTATACTGGAAAACCGTTGTGCCTGTTGTTGCTGCTGTCCTTTGTTCTGCTTGATCTCAGCATTCACTCGGCAAAAGCCGGGATGATCGGGACCGAAGCGGTAATCGAGGCCCGGGCGGCCGAAGCTTCCCGTGAGCGGGTGGCCGACTTCCTGGAGCGGGACGATGTTCGTCGGGCCCTGGTGAAACAGGGGGTTGATCCGGTGGAGGCAAGCAAGCGGGTGGAGGCCTTGACCGATGCCGAGGTTAACCGGCTGGCCCGGGAACTGGAACAGTTGCCCGCCGGCGCCGGTATTAACACCATTGTTGGGGCGGCGGTGTTTGTCTTTCTGGTCCTGCTGGTGACCGATATCCTTGGCTTCACCGAGGTCTTCCCCTTTGTTAAACCGGTAAACTGAGGTTGCCGTTGTTCCTCGCCGGCCTGCTGCTGGGGCTTCTGCTGGTCCTGCCGTTCACCGGCTGTGCCCCCGCCTTTCAGGAGACCCTGCGGGAGCAGGCCGGCCCCGGCAGGGTGGTGATCGACAGCGTTCCTTTTTATCCCCAGGAAAAATATCAGTGCGGGCCGGCCTCGCTGGCCATGCTGCTGGCCTGGAGCGGCCTTGAGGTGGTACCGGAGCAACTGGTGGATCAGGTCTACTCCCCCGACCGGCAGGGCAGTTTGCAGCCTTCCATTGTGGCCGCAGCCCGGCGTCATGGCCGGGTGGCATACCCGTTGTCCGGCCAGGAGGAGCACCTTTTGGCTGAGGTGGCGGCCGGGCATCCGGTGTTGGTGCTGAAAAATCTTGGCCTGGCCTGGTTGCCCCGCTGGCACTACGCAGTGGTTATCGGTTATGAGCGGGAGCAGGAGGTGGTCTACCTGCACTCCGACAGCCGGGGCAACAAAGCTTTATCGGCCCGGGTTTTTGCCAACACCTGGCAGCGTGGCGGCTCCTGGGGCCTGCTGGTGCTGCCGCCGGACAAACTGCCCGCCACGGCCACGGAAAAAACCTGGCTGGCGGCGGTGGTGGGCCTGGAGCGGACCGAGCAATGGCCGGCCGCCGCCCGGGCTTATGAAGCCGCCCTGCAGCGCTGGCCGGACAGTGTGGTGGCCTGGATGGGGCTGGGGAACAGCCGCCATGCCCTGGCCGATTACCTCGGCGCCGTTACGGCGTTTACCCGGGCGGCCGAGCTGGAACCCGATTTTGTGCCGGCCAGTAATAACCTGGCCTTCAGCCTGGCCGCCGCCGGCCGGGTTGCCGAGGCTCTGGCCGTAATCGAACGGGCCATGGCGGCCAACGGTCCCTGGCTGGAGCAACTCGAGCAGACCCGTCGGGAAATAATGAGCCGCCACCAATTGATGCTGCCGTAAGAGCTCACGGCTGCGGCAGCTATTTGAAGGGATCCCAGCGGGCGGTCATCTTCTCGTAACCGGCGGGGAAGTGCTGCCGGAACAGCTTGTAGTAATAAAGTTCTTTCGGGGAGTTGAGTTTGATCCCGGTTTCGCTGCGGGGGGTGGCCTTGAATTCGTCCTCGCTGACGTATTTGGCGGTCAGTTCGTCCATCAGGTCGTCCACCCCGGTGCCGCCGGCAAAGCGCAGCTTGGTGCGGTTGGCGATTTCCTTGGGCAGCATACCCCGGAAGGCCTCGCGGAGAATCCATTTCTCTATATCGATCCCCCTTGCCTCATCATGGTAAACCTTTAGCTCCAGCGGAATCTTGCGGCTGAAGGCCACCACTTCCGGGTCCAGGAAAGGGGTGCGGTAGTTGACCGAGTGGGCCAGCCAGGAGCGGTCCAACCGGCGCAGGGCGGTGTTGTAGGCGATCTGTACCAGTTTCTCCGCCACTTCTTCCCGCTGCTCTTCCGATTCCACCTCTTTCAACTCAGCGAAATAGCCCCCGAACAGCTCATCGGCCCCTTCCCCCACCAGAATAGCGTTGGTGAAGACGGTGGTTAGTTTGGAGGTATAGATATTGGCGGTGGTGCCGGAAACGCAGTCTTCATCGAAGCTTTCCAGATGATAGACAGCCTTGTCCAGAATACGATCGATATCCTGGTCGGTAATCTGGTAAATGTGGTGCTCAAGGTCCAGGAACTCGGCCATCAGTTTGGCGAATTCCAGGTCTTTGCTGGGATAGCGCTTGATGGTGGTGCTGAACAGCTTGATGCCGGGGTCGATCTCCTTGGCGATGGCGGCGATGATGGAACTGTCCAGGCCGCCGCTGAGCGAGACGCCCTGCACGGCGCCGTCGGCCATCATCTTGCCGGTGGCCTTGATCAGCAACTCCCGCAGAATCTCCGCCGCTTCGGCGGGGGTGGAAAAATCCGGGGTGGTGAAGGTATGGCGGGGGAAGGGTTGCAGCCCTTCCTGGGAGGAGTAAAAGTGCCCCGGCGGCAACTCTTCCACGGTGTCGCTCCAGGCCAGCAGGGCCTTGGCTTCGGAGGCGAAATAAAGCCGGTTGCCCCGGGCCCGGTAGATCAGGGGGCGGGAGCCCACGGCGTCGCGGGCCAGGATGGTCTCCCCCCGGTCGACGATGGCGCAGGCGAAGCTGCCGTCGATTTTTGCCAGCCCCTCGCGCCCTTCCCGCTGGTAGACCTCCCGGATAAAGCCGACATTGGTCTGGCCCGGGGGGATTTCCTGGTAGATATCACCGTCCAGCAGTACCACCGGCTCTTCCTTGCCGGCCATGGCCGGGGTCGCCCGGGGCGAAAGGGAGAGTTCGCAGCAGGCCAGGCCGCCGTCTGCCACCTGCCGGGTGATGGTGTTGTCCGGACCACGGTGGGTTAACTTGCCGATCATCTCCTGCAGCTGATCCTTGCCGACTTTTTCCCCGGTAACTCCTGCAATTCCGCTCATCAAACTCCTCCTTTGGCTGGCCGGGCCAACCGTTTGCGCCGGTTGCCCTTTGGCTGTTCAGTACGGTTTGTTGGAGCAGGATAACATAATCGGCCAGGATTGACATCCGCCGGATGCCCGGCTTGAAGTGGGAGAGTGGTTGAAATTATTATTTTGCCAGTTCCAGCAAAGTGGTGTCGTAATTGAAGACAAGGGCAATGCTCTGGCGGCCGGCGGGGAGCTTGACCAGTTGTTCTTCTTTGGCCGGACGTTCAAGAACAATTTCGTTTTCGATCTTTTTGAGCAGCAGGTGATCATCCCAGCAGTCAATAGCGAAGCTGGCCCCGTCCTTGCATTCTTCCAGTTCAAGTTTCATCCGGATGGGTGGGCTGATTTCCGCCAGCCGGGCAGCAAATTTACGCTGCTCTTCCTGGCGCTGTTTTTTTTCCGTGATCAACCGGGTCACCGGCAACACATTTTCCAGGCCCAGGTCGTAGAGAGTGTTGGAAATTTCCAGGTGCAGGTCTTTTTCTTCTTCTTCCGGGCAGTGCATGTATTGTTGTGTCAACCGGAGTATGGCGTCCTGCGCGTAACGTTCCGTGCCGCTGGCCGCCGGCTGGTGGTTGACGTTTTTTTCCTTAAGATGGGCCGACAGGGTCTTTTGCAGTTGTTCGTCGGTCCGCTTGATCTGTTGTCGGCTGGCGGCCAGGTTGGCCAGCAGGGAGCGGCGGTGCTGGAAGATGTTGCGGCCGGAAAAGTCGCAGCTGTCTGGGCCGCAGCCATGTGCGCGCAGAGTGTCGTTACCCAGCAACAGCCGGTTGCGGCCGGAAAGCAGGATTTTATGGCCGGTGAAGCTGTGGCGGGCGTGCAGTCTGGCATTCATCATGGTGGCGATCAGTTGGCCGTTGCCGATGATAATCTCCGGGGCGTACAGAGCACCTTTTTGGATTGAGCGATTAATGGTGATCGGCCCCGAGGTTGCCACCAGGTATTTGTCGTCGGCCTGATTGACCATTTCCGCCACGATCTCGGCGCCGTACACCTTGCCCTGGACCAGCTCCGCCACTTTAATCAGGCCGCCGGTTTTGGCCTCAAAGGCGCTGGGAATGGTGCGAAATTCGGCCACGTCCAGGTCCAGGGCCTGCTCCCGGTCGCTGCCGCCACCGGCCTTAACATGACCCCCGGCCCGGAAACCCACTTCGTCCAGGCGCAGATCACGCTCCACCTCGATATAGCGCAGATTTCCTTCGCCGTCGTAGCGGGTTCTTACCATGCCGTTGAGGGCAGAAAAGAGCCTGATCTTCCCCCGCTCGCTTTCCTGCTTTTCGATCCCTTTGCCTAATTCGATGGCATACGGGATGGCAGTGCGGGGTTTGATCACGGCGCCGCGAACGTCGATTCCCGGCTCACCATTGACCCTGCTGTTGTCGATGATGGCCAGCAATTCGCCCTTGGTGGTCTGGGCAAATTCGCCGGTGGTGTAGTGATCGATGCGCCGAGCTTGCTGGCGGGCCCGGCGGGCGGCGGCATAACGCCCTTTTTCCCTTAAAAAGCCGTGAACTCCGTCTTTGGGCGGCACGCCGCTTATTTTCAAGCGGCTCCTGCTGCGGCTGAGGGCAAAAGTTACCTGGCGCTTGTAAGGGCCGGGGTCAGTGGTCACGGCGAAAGAGATTCGGGTGTGGGGGTCTGCCTCCCGGCGTTTGATCTTTTGCAGCAAAGCTTTGATAATTTCTTCCATTTCGCGGAAAATGTTGGATTCGCCAAAGGGAATCTCTTCCAGCTTGCGCAGCCGCAGCTTTTGGGCCACTTCCCGCAGAGAGCGCAGCAGCAGGTCTTGCAGGACCACGGCGCCGTCGGGGGCGGCGGTTATTTCCCCATGATGCTTCTGGTAGAAAGAAGCCGGAGAGGGCATGTTGACGGTAAGCTGGAAGAGGGTGCGGGAGGCCATGCATCATTATCCCCGGTGGCGGGAGGGGCGTTTCCTTGAAAAAAATAAAGAAATCGGCACCTTAACAGGGGGGTGGCCCCGCTCCGGTTGAGGTGAGCTTTGTGTTATGTTTGTCTCCTCTAATCAATAAGATATACAACGGAATCGGCGTAAGTCAATCTTTATTGTTATTTTTTCGAAGACCGGGGCCCTGTGATCGCTTACACAAAAGCTCATAGCCCGGTTGGCCGGCAGAGATTTTCCTCCCGGTTGGCTACTCGCCCGCATTTGCGGCAGACAAAACGGGGATTGTTGACCAGTTCCCGGTATTGCTCCGGAGAGTCGGCCAACAAGCCCCCCTTGACCAGCTTGCACAGCCCTTTTGCCGCCGCCTGCTCTTTGTCTTTCTTTTTGCCGCTGTCGCCCATCCGTTTCTCCCTGGTTAGTCGGTGGCGGCGCGCTGGACCTCGGCGCTGATCCCCACCTTGCCGTAGTTGCTGGCCCCGCATTCGTTTTTGCCCAGGTCCATCACATTCGCCTCTTCCGGGCTGACCTTGAGCCAGCCGCCGTTGACCCGCCGGATCTCGGCATAAACCCCGGGCTGAGGGCGCATGTTTTCCTGGATAAACTCGGCAAATTTCTTTTCATGGGGCAGGCGGAAGGCGGTGACCTGACGGCGCAGTTGCCCCAGCCGGCCACAAATCAGCAACTCGTCGTCGGCCTCTTCCCAGGTGGTGTAGTGGCCGGGCAGCACGATGGTGCTGTCATCCAGGTGGCGCAGGCGCAGCATCAGGGTCAGGTACAGCTCGCGGGCCCAGGCTTCCCATTTGCCCCCCAGGTCCGGCCGCCCGGAGGTGTTGACGAAGATGGTGTCGCCGCTGAGCAGATATTTTCCGTCCACCAGAAAGCAGGTGCTGCCCATGGTATGACCCGGGGTGTGCAGGGCCCGAACCTCAGGACCTCCGGCTTTGAAGGCAAAGATTTCGTTGTGGTTAACCTCCTGGTAAGGAAAATCGGCCCCGTCGAAATCCAGTTTGTTGACCAGCATGGTGCAGCCGGTTTCCCGGACCAGGTCAGGGCCGCCGGAGATATAGTCGGCCTGGCGATGGGTTTCAAAGCTGTGGGTGATGACGGCGCCATGGGAGGCGGCCAGTTCGATGTAGGTTTCAATATTGCGGGCCGGGTCGAAGACCATGGCCTCTTTGCCGACGATCAGCAGGTAGCTGCAGGAGGCTTTGCCGGGACGGTTGCACTGGTAAAGGAGATAGGGCGCCTCCGGCGGGGTCACCAGCCGCGGGGCCAGCAGGTTGCCCCAACCCACGATTCCCTGCTGCAGGTAACCGACATCGGTAAAACCATTGTCAACCAACAGGTCGGCCACATATTTGGCTGAACCTTCTTTGGCGCAGACAATGCGAATTTTTTCCCCGGCCGGAATTTTGGCCAGGCTGTCCTGGACATCCTCCATGAAATGGAAATAGGGAATATTGATATAGGGGAAAAAGTTGGGGCCCTCCACGCTCCAGTTGGCGAAATCCTTTTCATTGCGCACATCCAGCAAAACGAAATCCGGTCCCTGGCAGATCTGCGCGAAAAGTTCCCCGGCGGTGTAGGTAAACGGTACAGCATTGCTCATGGCAACCTCCCATAATGGTTAAAAGCGTTTAGTAATTTTTATCGACTTTAGTGCGTTGTGCATATTTCCGCAATAATTATTTGCATTTAATGCTAAATGGCCGAAGGGTATGATCTGTCCCTTTCTGCAATCAATGGTTTCGACAAAATCGTGATGGGTATCTAAGTGTTGATCACCGGTTTATTTCTTCGGCCCGGCCGGTTCAATGTTATTTGGTTGTTGCACCGGGGTGGGGGCCGCGAAACCCGGTAGCGACTCATTGTCGGCAGTTCTGCCGACAAAAACAGACTAAGCTCGGCGGGCATCCATGCCCGCCTCCGAGGCGCCCTCCGCCTCCTGCGCGTCCATGCGCCCGGCGGCGGGCGAACCCGTCGCTACCGGGTTTCGCGGCCCCCGTCCAGTTCCCAGGCGACTTTGACGTTGCCTTGAGCCCTGCGGGACATTGCTTTTGCTTGCCGCCGGGATATGCTAAACTGTCGGGGTGCCGGGAGGAGCCTGCTCCATGATGCCGGTCCCGTTTTTTCCGATAAATTACCGCTGGCAAGGGTTAATCGATGTTGGAGGAAACCATGAAAACCATCGGCAAATATTTTCTCCATGGCCTGCTTTTTCTGGTGCCGCTGCTGGTGACCCTGTACGTGTTGTACCTGGTGTTTGCCACCATCGACGGGATTTTTCCCTTTACCGTCCCAGGGGCCGGCTTCCTGCTGACCATCGGTTTGATCCTGGCGGTGGGGTTTGTTACTTCCAATTTGCTGGGCCGTGGGCTGGTGCAACTGGTGGATCGGCTCTTTGCCCGCCTGCCGCTGGTGGCTCTGCTGTACACCTCCCTCAAGGATCTGGTAAACGCCTTTGTCGGCGACAAAAAGAGTTTTAACCGGCCGGTGGAGGTGGCCCTGGATGCCGAGGGACAAATCCGGGTAGTGGGGTTCATTACCCGGGAGGACCTGGAAAGATTCGGCCTGAAGGGGCAGTGCGCCGTTTACCTGCCCCAGTCTTACAATTTTGCCGGCAATATGCTGGTGGTGCCGCATGAGCGGGTGCGTCCGATTAATGCCGACCCGGCGGAGGTGATGAAGCTAATCGTCTCCGGCGGGGTGTCGTCGAGATAGGTTGCTTTGCCCCCTTTAGTATAGTTCGTGGCAGAGCGTTGCATGCAGGAAGTTATGCCGGTTTATCAGCTTGATCCCAACCTGGTGCTGTTCCCCCCGCCGCAGGTGGCCCGTTATGACGGTCTGCTGGCGGTGGGGGGTGATCTTTCCCCCGAGCGCCTGCTGCTGGCTTACCGGATGGGGATTTTTCCCTGGTATGGGCCGGGCGAGCCCATTTTGTGGTGGGCGCCGGACCCCCGTCTGGTGCTGTTGCCCGGGGAATTTCACATAAGCCGGCGCCTGGCCCGGAAGCTGCGCCAGGGGCGGTTCAGCTTCAGCACTAATCAGGATTTTGCCGGGGTTATCCGGCACTGCGCCGAAATTGCGCGACCCGGCCAGGAGGGCAGCTGGCTGAGCGAGGAGATGATCGCCGCCTATCTCAGGCTCCATGAACTGGGCTATGCCCATTCGGTGGAGTGCCGGCGGGACGGTCGGCTGGTGGGCGGTGTTTATGGCGTGGCTTTGGGGCGGGTCTTTTTTGGGGAATCGATGTTTTCCCTTGAAACCGATGCCTCCAAGGCGGCCATGGCCCACCTGGTGGCGGCCATGGAAACAACCGGCGGTACCATGATCGACTGCCAGGTTAAAAGCGATCACTTGCTGCGCCTGGGCGCCCGCCTGGTTCCCGGCCCTGTTTTTTACCAGCGACTGGCCCTGGATATCGACGATGAGCAACTGACCTCACCGCCGCCCCCGGCCACGCTTTTGCTGTGACCGTTCACCAAGGGTACTAAGCTGCTGAACGCTTACCTTTTGCTTTGACAAGCCGCGCCGGACTAAGTAAAAGCTCCGGTGCGAACCCTTACCGGCTTTGGTAAAGGACTAAATAGGAGCGACCATCACCCATGAGCAATTACATCGTCCTGGTTAAACAGGTGCCGGATGTGGCCCGGATCACCGACAATGCCTTTGATCCGGACACCGGCAACCTGATCCGTTCCCGGCTGGCCAGCGTGATCAATGAACTGGACGCCCAAGCCCTGGCCTTTGCCTGGCGGATGAAGGAAATATCCGGCGATACCGGGGCCCGGCTTATCTGCCTTTCCATGGGGCCGCCCATGGCCGCCGAGGTGCTGCGTTACGGCCTGAGCCGGGGAGCGGACGCCGGGGTGCTGCTCACCGACCGGGCCCTGGGCGGGGCCGACACCCCGGCCACCGCCAATCCTCTGGCCCACGCCATTAAAAAGATCAAGGCGGAAATGCTGGCCGATGATGACGACTATTTTGTGGTGGCCGGCATGCAGTCGGTGGACGGCGACACCGCCCAGGTGCCGCCCCAGATTGCCGAAGAACTGGGGATCGGCTGTATTCCTTACGCCACCGAGGTGGAGTTTGTCGATGGCCGTTTCCGCTTTCACCACATTATCTCCGGCGGCAGCCAGGTGGTGGAAGCCCGGCGCCGGCCGGCGGTGATCACCGTCGCCCAGTACGATTACACCCTCTATGCCTCCTTTGCCGCCACCCGCCAGGCCAACCGCAGTGAGCTGGTGCAGTGGGGGGCCGATGACGTCAAGCCCACCGCCATGGGTGGCAGCGGTTCCAAAACCCGGGTGATCCGGGTTTTTCCGCCGCCCAAAACCAACCGGCTGGGGCGGCAACTGCACTCGGTGGCCGAACTGGCCGGGGTGCTGCGCGAAACCCTGCACCAACAGTCGCGCCCCGGCGATGAAGGGCGGCAAGGCCCCGAGCCTGATTATCTGCTGCCCTCCCGACGGTCCTTCTGGTTTGACCGCCCCTTTGAAGGGACGGCCAAGGAGTGCGACGACTTTGCTCAACTGGCGTCGATCCTGGTCGAACTGGGAATCAAGGAGCCGGGGCAAATCACCGAGCAGGTCAAGGAACAGGTGCTGGCGGCGGAAAAATTGTCGCTTTCCCCGAAAGTGGCGGCCACCATGCTCGACGGTCTGGGGCAACAGGAAACGGCCTACCAGGGTGAGGTCTGGGTGATGGCCGAACACGAGGAGGGGGCGCTCAATGCCGCCACCTTCGAGCTGACCGGCAAAGCCCGGGAACTGGCGGATTCTCTTGAGGTGCCGCTGGGAGTGGTGCTGGCCGGAGATGGGGTGCGGGAGCTGGCGCCGGAGCTGATCGCCGCCGGGGCCGACAAGGTATATCTGCTGGAACACCCGTTGCTGGAGGAGTTTGACCCTTTGAGCTACCGCAAGGCGGTGGCCGAACTGTTTGCCGTGCATCGGCCCCAGATTCTGCTTTACGGCGCCACGCCCCAGGGGCGGGTACTGGCGCCCATGGTGGCCTACCGAACCGGCTGCGGGCTGACCGCCGACTGCACCGAGCTGACCATCCGCGACATCAGCCGCCAGGGGCAGCTGGCGGTAATGATGCAGACCCGGCCGGCTTTGGGAGGAAACATCATGGCCACCATCTGCAGCCGCAACTCAAGCTGCCAAATGGCCACCGCCCGTCCCGGGGTGATGCAACGGCGACCGGCGGACCCCGCTCGCCGGGGCGAAATTATCACCCACCAGGTGGAGTTGACTGAAGAAGACCTGGGGCTGGCAATCATCGAGCGTGCCGCCGGTGGCGAAAAGGTGGACTTTGCCTGCGATATTCTGGTCGGCGGCGGCAAGGGCCTGGCCAGCCGGGACAATTTCGTGCGCCTGCTGGATGAGTTGAACGCGGCCCTGACGGCAAAATTTAAGGTCAAGGTCGGCAAAGGGGCCTCCCGGGCGGCGGTGGAGCAGGGTTTTATTGCGCGGGCCTTCCAGGTAGGACAAACCGGCACCGCCGTGGGCCCCAAGGTTTACCTGGCGGTGGGGATTTCCGGGGCCATCCAGCACATGATCGGAGTGGCGGCCAGCGGCACCATTATCGCCATCAACGCCGATCCGGCCGCGCCGATTTTCAAACAGTGCGATTATTACCTGGTGGGCCGGGCCGAGCAGGTGATCCCCGAACTGATTGTAACTTTGTAAGCGAACAGCCGCACCGCAGGTTCGGGCAAGCAGCCAAGCTTACGTACAGGGGGTACGCTGCGCTTGGCTGCAAGACCTAACCTGCGGCACGGCTGTTCGCTTACGGCCCGTTATAACTGTAGGTTAATACCCCTGGTGAACGGTTATGCTACTTTGTAGCTGTTTGCCGCCAGGGCATTCCTGCAAGCATGCACCTGAAGATAACCCCAAAGACTGACACAAAGGCATGGCCATGAATGACAACCCGCAGGATTACCGTAAAGTGGATGTGTTGATCGTCGGCGCCGGGCCGGCGGGGTTGGCGGCGGCCATTGCCGCCAAGCATCGGCGCCCGGAACTGGCGATCTGCGTCATCGACAAGGGGGCGGCCCCGGGTAACCACGCCCTTTCCGGGGCGGTGCTGGAGCCCGGTGCCCTGGCCCGCTTGCTGGATCCGGTGCGCCCCGGCTGGCAGGAAAGCGATGAAGCCGGGGCGGTGTTGCTCGCCCGGGTGGAGAGCGATGACGTGCTTTGGCTGCCCGGCCACCGCCGGGCCGTGTCGTTGTTGCCGTTGCTTAAAACCGCCCGGCTGCTGGGTCTGGGCTACGGCCGGATGATCCATGGCGGCGATTACATCTGCTCGGTGAGCCGGCTGGCGGCCTGGCTGGGTAAAATCGCGCAGGAGCTGGGGGTTGAGGTGCTGCCCGGTTTTGCCGCTGCCGATCTCCTCTGGGATCAGGGAGCCGGGCGGGCTGCCGGGGTGAAACTGGTGGACCAGGGCCGTGACAAGGAGGGTCGGCCCCAGCGCAACTTTTTGGCCGGTGAGACCATCAGTGCCGATTTTATTCTTTTGGCCGAGGGTTGCGACGGCCTGCTCAGTGAAAAATTTATCACCATGGCCGGGCTGCAGCGTGCCGGGGAGCAGCTTTATTCCCTGGGGGTCAAGGAGTTGATCCGGGTCAGTGACGAACAGTACGCCAAATTCGGTGATCGTCGGGTGGTGCACGCCATGGGCTTTCCTCTTTGGACCCCGCTGAGCGGCCCCGATGTTTTTGGGGGCGGGATCATGTACCCCATGGGGGAAAACCGGATCGCCGTGGGGATTATCGCCGGGCTTGATTATCGCTACCACGATTTCAACCCCCAGAACGCCTTGAGCCTGTTCAAGGAACATCATTACGTCAAGCAATTCATCGACGGCGGCACCCTGGTGGAAACCGGGGCCAAGATGATTCCCGAAGGCGGTTGGGAGGCGGTGCCCCGCTGCCCGCAAAACGGCACTGTCGGCAAGGGCAACGTGGTTCTGCTGGGGGATGCCGCCGGCCTGGTCAACATGTTGAAAATAAAGGGGCTGCACAACGCCATCGAATCGGGCCTGGCCGCCGCCGAAGCCCTGGCGGCCAACGGGAGTCCGGAAAAGCTGGCGGCGGCTTACACCGCTGCCCTGGAGCGGGCGGGGGTGGTGCGGGAAATGGCGGCGGCCCGTAATTTTCGCCAGTGTATCGCCCGTTTCGGTACCACGGCGGGTCTGCTGCTGGCCGCCGCCGGCCGGTTGCTGCCCCGCTTTAAAATCAAGCCCGACTACACCCATCTGCAAAGGGAAGCCTTTCCCCGCCGGGCGCCGGCACCCTACGATAAGGACACCTTCACCGCCCTGGCCCGCACCGGTCACCGGGAAGAGGAACCCTGCCATCTGCTGATCGGTGATGAAGCCTTGTGCCGCGACCATTGCCTGGCAAAATTCAATGCCCCCTGCATCACCTTTTGCCCCGCCGGGGTGTATGAAAAAATCGGGCCGCAGCCCCGGCCGGCCAACCCCTCCAACTGCCTGCATTGCAAGACCTGCCAGCGCAAGTGCCCCTTTGATAACATCCGTTGGACGGTGCCGGAGGGTGGCGAGGGCCCTCGCTACACCACCATGTAGCAGCTTGCCGGGGGGTAGAACAGGATGGGAATTTTAGAACAGCTTGATATCTGGCGGCTGCTGGCCGGCCTGGGAATTTTTCTGTTCGGCATGTACATGCTGGAGGAATCCATCCGTCTGCTGGCCGGCCGCGCCTTCAAATCGCTGATCCGGCGTTACACCGGCACCCGCCTGCGGGGGATTGTCGCCGGGGCGGTGAGTACCTCGATTCTGCAGAGCTCTTCCGCCGTTTCCCTGATGGTGCTGGCCTTCACCGGGGCCGGGCTGATGACCCTGGTCAATGCCCAGGCGGTGATGATCGGGGCCATGGTGGGCACCACCATGACCACCTGGATCGTGGCGGTTTTCGGTTTTAAGATCAAGATCGAGGCCTTTGCCCTGCCGATGATCGCCGTCGGCGGCCTGGGCTTGATCCTGTCGGCCAACTCTCCGCGCTATGTCAATCTTTGCAAGCTGCTGGTGGGCTTCGGCTTTCTCTTCCACGGCCTGGACTTTATGAAGAGCAGTGTGGAGGGAGTGGCCGCGGCCATCGATATCGCCGCCCTGCCGGATCTGGGCCTGTGGATTTACCTGTTGGCCGGCCTGCTGATGACGGTGATCATGCAGTCATCCTCGGCCACCAATGCCATTACCCTGACCATGCTCTTTAGCGGCGTGGTGGATTTCAGTGGTGCCGGGGCCATGGTGATCGGGGCCAACGTGGGCACCACAGTCACCGTGTTGATCGCCTCGTTGGGAGGGATTGCGGTGAAAAGGCAGGCGGCCTTGGGGCAGCTGATCTATATCAGCACCACCGCCCTGGTGGCTTATACCCTGTTGCCGCTGCTGACCTGGCTGGTGCTGGAGCAATTCCGTTTCGCCGATAACCCGGTGCTGGGGCTGGCCCTTTTTCATACCCTGTACAACGTCGTGGGGGTAATGGTTTTCTTTCCGCTCATTCCCCGGGTGACGGCCTTTGTCCGCCGTCGTATTCCCGAACCGGTGCCGTTGCACCTTACCCTTTACATTACCAAAACCAGTCCCGAGGTTCCCGAAGCGGCCATTGAGGCGCTGCGCAAGGAGGCCATTAACCAGGCTCGCTGCAGCATGGATTTTGTACGGATGATTTACGGTATCGACCCCAAGGGGCGCACCCGGGGGCGCGTTACCTACGATGACCTGGAAAGGATGCATGCGGAAATTTTTACCTTTTATGCCAGGATTCAGACCCAGCAGATGGAAGAGGCGGAGGCCCGCAGGCTGGAGCCCTACATCCGGGCTTCCCGCAGCATCATGAACGCCACCAAGAATTTCTTTGAACAAAACCAGGAGATTGATGAACTGCGGCGGGAGGACCAGCGCTTCATGCATGAGGCCTGGCAGCGTTTTCTCGCCCGGTTGCAGAACATCGGCAAGCTGGTGGAAAATATCGGCGAGGAGCCCGAGGTTGATCACACCGCCCTGCTGGAGCAGAGTTTTGCCGCCGTGGAAGAAGAGGATAGGAATTTCATCCGGGCCTGTGCCACCGAGGTGGCGTCCAGGCGGTTGCAGGAAAACGAGGTTACCCGCCTTTTGATGAGCAACCGGCTCTTTACCCAGTCCTGCCGGATGCTGGTGTTAAGCCTGCAAAGCCTGAACCTGGCTGTGGCCGCCCCGGAGCAGGAAACCTGAAGATCGGAAGTGGGCTGCGGGGCGCTCCAATCGGTGCGGTAGCGCCCCGTATAATTTGCTTTTTATTTCCAGGAAGGGAAAGCAATAGTGAGCGAAGATTTATCCCCTTTTTCTTTCAGCTTCACTTTAAGGTCAAGGCTGCCGGCGCGCAGGCCCAGCGCCAAGGGCAATTCACCGCCCTCTTGGTCAAAGTGCAGAATCCGGCGGATGGTGGCGACCATGCCCTCCCACACTGATCCGGCGGGGGCGGGCAGCTTTATTTTTTGCTCCCCTTTCAGTTCCGCTTCAATGCTGCCGTCTTTATCCCTTTTGAGTTTAAGTTTGTCGGCCTTTTCAGTGATGCCGTACATAATGGCCAGGGCCAGATACTTGACCGCGTTTTCTTCCGGCTCGCTTTCCGGCCCGGCCGCCATCCTGGCCAACTCGACGGCATAGTCGGTGTCCAGGTAACAGTCGCACATCTCCTGCAGTTTCAGGTGCAGGTTGGGATCTTTAATTTGCATGTTTTTTCTCCTTTTTCCTTGCTTGATAACAAAAGATACGGTTGGTCTTCTGGTTTAAGTTGGTGGTTCCATTATGTAATGTTGACCGTCGGTGCTGATGAAATGGACTCCGGCCAGTTTTGGCAGTCCTGCTATCTTCCACGCCTTTTCAGGATTAATAAATTCGTCGCTGACACAATTGCGGGGTTGGTCGACATTTTTGCATACATAGTTAAGGATCGGAAAGGCCTTGAACTTCATGTAATATGATCGCATGAAACGGATCACCTCCATCATTTCCTCGTCCAGTTGTTCGATGCCTTCACGGGCGGCCATGGCCCTGGCCACCTCCTCGGTCCAGTCTTCAAGATTTACCAGGAATCCCTGATCGTCGATTTCGACGCTGCCGCCGGAATAAGTCAGTTGTGCCATTGGGGGTCTCCTTAATTTTCTTGATGAGGTTTGCAGCTTGATCGGCGCCGGCAACCGGGGCCGGGCCGACCGGCCTATGATGGTCAGATGATTTAACGATACTGTTGCATAATTTCTTCCAGCTTGGGCCGGGAAACCTCCTGCCGGGCCAATGGCCCGTGCTTGAGGGGCGTAAACTGCTCTTCAAACAGCGGTCGTTGGGTTTGGTAGATAATGCCCAGGGGTAAATTCTCACCGAATTCCAGGGCAACCCGCAGGGCCTGGTCGCGATCGGTGGGATCATGTTCCGGCGGTAGTTCGTAGCAGTGCTCCTGGTACCATTGGAAGGTGTTGATCTTGTTGAAGGAAACACAGGGTTGCAGGATATCCACCAGGGCTGTGCCCCGGTGCTTGATGGCTTTGCTGATCAGCTCGCTGAGCTGTTCCAGCTTGCCGGCGTAGCCCCGGGCTACGAAGGAGGCGCCCATGGTCACCGCCACCGCCAAGGGGTTGAAAGGCGGGGGGAAGGCCCCGTGGGGCTGGGTTTTGGTCACCATCCCCTGCTGGGAAGTGGGACTGGCTTGGCCCTTGGTCAGTCCGTAAACCCGGTTGTCGTGGGCCAGGATAGTAAGATCTAGGTTGCGGCGCAGGGCGGCGAGAAAATGGTTGCCGCCTTCGCCGTACAGGCAGCCATCGCCGCTTTCGGCGATCACCGTCAGTTCCGGGTTGGCCAGCCGGGCGCCGATGGCCGCCGGCAAACTGCGGCCATGCAGGCCGTTGAAGACGTTGGCCCGCAGATAATGGGGTGCCTTGGCCGCCTGGCCGATGCCGGAGACCAGCAGGACTCGGTGGGGAGGCAGGTCGCAGTTGACCAGGGCCTGTTTTAAGGCGTTGAGAATGCCGAAGTTGCCGCAGCCCGGGCACCAGGCGGTTTCATACTTGCCGTAATCTTCAATGGTAGTCATCTTTGCTCCTTTACGCGGCAGCTGATTTCTCCAGATGTTCAAGGAGGTAGCCGGCGGTAAAAGGGAGGCCGTCATAACGGTTGATCCGACGGTCAATGGCAAAGCCAGTTTCGCGCCGGATCAGCCGGGCAAATTGGCCGGTGGCGTTACCCTCGATACAGACCACCTGGCCGGCGGCCTGGAGAATATCCAGGAACTGTTCCGGGACCAGAGGCCACACCTGTGAAAAATGCAGGGTGGCAACCTCCTGGCCTTGGCCGCGCAGGATCTCGGCGGTTTCCCGCACCGGCCCGAGGCTGGAGCCCCAGCAGACCAAGAGCAGTTCCGCCCCCCGGGCTCCATTCAGGGTGGGGGCCAAGGCCTGCCGCTTGAGCAGTTCCAGTTTACCCAACCTTTTTTCCACCATGGCCTTGCGCAGCCCGTAATCCTCGCTGAGATGGCCCTCTTCGTTGTGCTCGTCGCTGTCGGCCACCACCAGGTGCTCCGACAGACCAGGCAACAAGCGGGGGGAAAGGCCGTCCGGGGTAAGATAATAACGCCGGTAGGGAGGGACCACTTTTTGTGGATCGCTGCCGGCCCTGACCGGGGTAACGGTATCGCCGTCAAAAGGGGTCACCGGCCGGGAAGAGTCGGCCAGAAACTGGTCGGTCAGCAGGAAAACCGGCGACTGGGTGTGCTCGGTCAAGCCCAGGGCCCGGGCGGTCAAGGACCAGCATTCTTCGATGCTGCCCGGCGCCAAAATGGCCCGGGGGAATTCACCGTGGCCGGCGTGGAGGACAAACTCCAGGTCCGCCTGCTCGGTGCAGGTGGGCATGCCGGTGGCCGGTCCCGGCCGCTGGCCCACCACCACCAGCACCGGGGTTTCGGTCATCGCCGCCAGGCTGACCCCTTCGACCATCAGGGCAAAACCGCCGCCCGAGGTGGCCACCATGGCCGGCGCCCCGGCATAGGAGGCGCCGATGGCCATGTTGATGGCGGCGATTTCATCTTCGGCCTGCTCGACAATGCAGCCCATGGTGTCGGCATGGCTGATCAATTCGATCACGATGGAGGTGGCCGGGGTCATGGGGTAAAAAGCACAGAACTTGAGGCCGCCGGCCAGGGCGCCCAGGGCTATGGCCTGGTTGCCGGTAAGCAGCAGCCGTTTGGCGGCGCCGGTGCTGCGGTCGGCGAGGGTGAAGGGGTGTTCCGGGACATGCTGCCCGGCCCATTCCCGGCTTTTCTTCATGACCTTGCGGTTTTCGGCCAGCACTTCCGCTTGTTTGTGGCCAAACATCTCGTCTACCGCCTGTTGCAGTGGCTCCGTCGGCAACCCCAGGATCTGGCCGAGCAGGGCCAGGGCGGCGGTGTTCCAGAGTTTCTCCGGCCCCAGTTGGGCAAAGGGCACCGGTATGGCCCCCGCGGTGTTGGGGGCCGTATTGGCATCGGCGATGATCAGTGCTCGTTGGGTCAACTGGGCCTGGTGCAGTTCCACG
This sequence comes from Desulfurivibrio alkaliphilus AHT 2, assembly GCF_000092205.1. GTDB lineage: Bacteria > Desulfobacterota > Desulfobulbia > Desulfobulbales > Desulfurivibrionaceae > Desulfurivibrio > Desulfurivibrio alkaliphilus. Next base: position 233,783 of record NC_014216.1, read on the forward strand.
GTTTCGGCGTTGAGGGCCACCAGGATGTCGATGTTGTCCCTGGAGGCGGCCAAGGGGGCCGGGCCTACGCGTAGGGCAAAAGTATTATGCCCCCCACGAATCCGGGAATGATAGCTCTGGCTGGTGAATATCTCCCGGCCCGAACGTACCAGGGCCTTGGCCAGCAACTGGCCGATGGTCACCAGTCCCTGGCCGGCTTCGCCACCGATGAGAATCTGGATGTCCTGTGACATATTCCGCCTGCAACAGCGCTATTTTTTGACCGCTTTGTACTGGGCGTAAAGATCGTGGATGCGACGGCGCAGGGCGCTGATCTTTTTGGAATCCTCGTTGGTAAGCCAGCGCGGCTCGCTGATGGAAAAGACCAGCTTGGCCAGTTCATCAAGGGTTTCTTCGGCGGCGGCGCACCATTCGTCGGTGCAGATCTGCGCTACGCTCTTGGCATCCTCCAGGTCCCGGGCCACCAGTTCGACCGACTTTTCAAGGTTATCTATGAAATCCCGATGGGCTCGCAACATACTTTCTTGCATTTCAACTTGACGTTTCATCATGCACCTCCCGGATTAGTTTGTTTGTGGGTGTAGACCGGCTCAAAGTTCCAGCAGGCGCCGATGGCTCTCGACGCCCACCATACCCCCGCAATTATAGTTTGAGAGCTAACCGCTTTCAGGGTTCCCAAAACAAACAGGTTCCATGCCGATTTTTCACAGTGGTGGTCGGTGGCCAGTTTGTTGCCGCCGGCTTCCCGCTGATTTTGCAATCATAATCGTGTGTTGGCAAGAGCGCCGTAGCCAGTTATAACTGATCAATATTGCGTCTTAGTTCGGCGATTTGCAGGCCCAGGGAAACGCACTGCTTGCCCTCCATGCACTGCTGGGCCTCGGGTTCTTCCAGAAAAGTTTTCAACTCATGTTGATCCTTTTTCAGGTCAACCACCCAAGCCTTGTTGGTGTCGTCGTAATCAACCTCCACGTCGATGCCGCAGGCGCCGATGTCGGGAAAAACTTCCTTGATTTTACTGCACAGCTCTTCTTTGGTTGCCATAGCTTCTTCCTCCGTAAAAATCTTGGTCAGATATCGGGTTGGCTTACTTCCATGTTTAAACGATAGGTATTTGCGCCGGGGATGTCAAATGGATAATGGCAGGAAAGAGCAGGGAAAAACCGGGAAAAGGGTTTAGTTGAACCACCACGTGGTGGGGTTTGGCAGTGGCTCGTGGCGGTCCAGGTATCTCATCCCCTGGGCGCAGCGGACGATTAGCCAGATCAGCCAGAAGAGTACCAGCAGCCAGCCCACCACCACGGTGGCCAGAATGGAGCCCAGCAGCAGGTAGAGCATGCCGATCCAGAAGGTGCGGATCTGAAAGCGGTAATGGCTGGCCAGCCAGGCGGGGGCCTCGGTGCGGTTGATATAGGCTATAACCACGCCAATCACCGCCGTCAGGCCGATGATGATTCCCGCCAGATACAGAATATAGACGATCTTGGCGGTGGTGGTGCGAGGCTGTTCCGCGGTCGGGTAAACTGAGTCGCTCATTGGTTTGCCAGTTGTAGAGCCTGCATATCCGTGAGGATAAATTGTTGCGTTAAAGTGGCCAGCAGTCGGTAAAACTCGGCGGTACTGTGGGCGATTATGGCTTCGGTGAAGGGTTCGATCCACAGGGCCGGGTGCTGGCCGAGAAAACTTCGTTGCCGTTCGATGAAATCAGGGTTTTGCGACTGCAGGTAGCAGTGACCGAGAAAAAACATGAACTCCAGCTCGGTGCCGATGAAGTCCGGCGGCTGATTGCTCTCTTTATTGGCCTTCAGGCCCACCGCCTGGTAATGCTCCAGGGCGTTCATGGTGGTTTCCCCCATGAGCTTGCGACCCTCATCCAGGTAAACCGAACCGTAGGGCGCCGCCACCAAGGTGCCGGGGCCGACAAAGAGCCGGGCGTATTCCACCTTGAGGTTGGTAGAGTCAGCCGGCTGTTCCTTGAATTCGATCAGCAGATCGACGGCATAAGGGGCCAGGCTAGGGTAGGTAGCTTCCAGGGCGGCGGGCAGATTTTCCAGCATTTCGAGCAGTTCCGCCGCAGGCGAATAGTACATGGCCGAAAGGATCCGGTAAATATAAGCCCGCCGGGCCTGTTGCTGTTCGTCGGCGAAATTTTGCATCGGTGGTGCGGCCCGCAACGCTGTGTTTAGCGTAAGCGAACAGCCGCACCGCATCTTCGGGCGATCAGCCAGGCTTACGGAGGGGACAGTTTTTAAAACTGTCCCCGATTACGCTGCGCCTGGCTGCAAGACCAAACCTGCGGCGCGGCTGCTCGCTTACGGCCCGTTATACCTTGTAGTTTAGTACCCCAGGTGAACGGTTACTGTTTAGCATATTTTTCAGCCGGCGCTTGGGGCTCAGCGCACGCTGATGGGGTAACGTCTCCGTTGCCAGTCGGGGAAACCGGCCCGGTAGGTGTAAACATTTTTGTGGCCGGCCTTTTGCGCCGCGACCGCGGCAGCGGGGGCCAGGCCTCAGTCGAAGCCCCGGCAGTAGAAGACCAGCGGGACCTCTTTGTCGTCCGGCAACAGCCGGGCAATATCCTGAAACTGGTTGCTGGCCTGGGAGCTGATGTTGATGGCGCCGCTGATATGCCCCTGGCGGTACTCCTGTTCGGTCCTGGTGTCCACCACCACGATTCTGCGGGGCTCATCCATGCGCTGTTTCAACTCTTCGGTGCTCAGGTCGCTGATCCAGGCCCGGGCTCCGGCGGTGGCGGCCAGCAGCAGACAGATGCTGGTGGCCAGCAGAATGGTAAAAAATTTATAACGCATCGCTTCCTTACTCCTTCTGGTTTTATTCCGAACTGGCGGTTTGCCGGGCCATGGTTTAAGCTGGACCCGATTTGCGGATGTTATTCATTCGGGCATCGCATGTCAATACAGAAAGGGGTCGGAAAGGCCGGAAAAAACGGTCGTTGGGGAGGTGGAGGCAGATGGGGCTTTGGCGATGGTGGAAAAGATGGCGACGCACCCGGCTGTTGCACCGCCGTGCGCTGCCCGCCGAGGTCTGGGAGGCCGCCTGCCGGCACCCGCCGGAACTATTTACCGGGCTCAGCGCCGAGGAGCGGGCGCGGCTGCGGCGGTTGGTCACCCTTTTTCTGGCCGAAAAACGGTTCTACGGGGCCCGCGGCCTGCAACTCACCCCGGCCATGCGGGCCGCCATTGCCGCCCAGGCCTGTCTGCCCATCCTGAACCTTGATCTGGACTGTTATCGTGGTTGGACTTCCATTGTGGTCTATGCCGACACCTTTGTCGCCCCCCGGGAAGAGACCGACGAGGACGGGATCGTGCACAGCGGCAGCGAGGTCCTGGCCGGCGAGGCCTGGGATGGCGGTCCGGTGGTGCTTTCCTGGGCCGATTGCGCCCGCGGCAGCTACCCGCACGGGCCGGCGAGTAATGTGGTGATCCACGAGTTTGCCCACAAGCTGGACATGCTCAGCGGGGCGGTCAACGGCATGCCTCTACTGCCCCGAGGGGTGAGCCGGGAGGCCTGGGCGGCGGCCCTGGGTGGGGGCTATGAGCAGTTACGGGGGGAGCTGGAACGGGGAGAGGAGCCGGCGCTGGATGAATATGCCGCTGAAGATCCGGGTGAATTTTTCGCCGTGATCAGCGAATATTTTTTCATGGCCCCGCTTTATTTGCAGCACTACCTGCCGGCGGTTTATGAGCAACTGACTCTTTATTACCGCCAGGATCCGGCGGCCCGGCAACAGCGAAGTACGTGAGCCGGGCCGCTCGCCGCAAGATGCGGTGTTCCGTGGCCGCTTACGGCCCGTTAATACCGGCAGGTTAATACCCCTGGTGACGGTTACCTTACAAAAAGTTATCCGCTGCCAGGCACAAATCCAGGTAGATTTCCGCGGCTTTGATCACCTCTCCCAAGGTGGTGTGCTCTTCCGAGGTGTGAGCCACTTCCAGGGCGCCGGGGCCCAGAATCACCGGCTTGATGCCGGCCTGGTGAAACAGGTTGCCATCGGAGTGGGAGCGGAAGGCATCGCAGCGCCAGGGCAGTTGTCGGTGGCGATAAATTTCCTGCAGCCGGAGGGCCAGGGGATTGTCCAACTCCAGGCTGTAGCCGGGGGCGGCCAGGTCGCAGGTCAACTCCAGGTCCAGGTCGGGGATCAGGGTGGAGGCTTCATCGGCCCGGGCCCGCAGCACCTGTTCCACTTCCGCCGGATCGGTGTGGGGCGGCAGGTGCAAGTCGATCCAGGTTTCGCAATGGTCCGGGACCACAAAGCCCGCCCGGCTGGAGGTCATCTCCCTGATGGAATAGACGATGTTGGAACTGCCCCGGTCGAAAAGGGGGTCCCGTCCCAGGTGCAGCAGTACCCGCAGCATGGACTCCACGGCGTTGTGTCCCAGTTCGGGCAGGGAAGAATGGGTGCGCCGCCCCCGGGTGAGCAGGTAGGCCTCCAGGTAGCCGTAATGGGCAAAGTTGGGGGTCAGGCCGGTGGGTTCACCGATCACCACCCAGGGCGGGGTAGCTTGCCGGCAGGATTCGATAAAGGCGGCACTGCCTTCACCATTTTCTTCCTCACCCACCACCAGCAGCAGCCCCACCGGCGGTCGCCGGTCCGGCGGCAGGTCGCGGGCCAGGGTGAGGAAGGCCTCCACCATGGCGGCGCAGCCCCCTTTCATGTCGGCGCTGCCCAGGCCGTAAATAAGTCCATCCTCCTCCCGGGCTTCATATTCGTCCAAATCCCGGGCGGCAACGGTATCCACGTGTCCCACCAGGTACAATTTCGGGGCCTGGGGGCTTAAAGGCACCACCAGGTTGTAACGATCTTCTTCCACCTCCTGGCGCTGCACGATCAGGCCGGCGCCGCGCAGCACTTCTTCCAGGTAAAGCTGAATATCCTCTTCCTTGCCGGAGGGGGAGTAGATGTCGATCAGGTTCCGGAGCAGTTCATCCAGGTGGCAGTGGTCCAGGGTTGGTTGGCGCTGGGGTTGTTCATTTTTTGCCGGCATTTTTCTTCTTTTTTCGTCTTTTTTTCTTGGGGGTGGCCAGGTTTAAGGTCATGTAAACGTGTTCCTGGGGGTGATCGAAGCCCAGCTTGCTGAAAAAGTGGATGGCGGCATGGTTGTCGGCGGAGGTGTCGATGATGATCATCCGTACCCCTTGGGCTTTCATCCGCCTTTTCATCTCCCGGAAGAGGCGCTCGCCCACCTGCAGTTTCTGCGACCGGGGGCAGACCCCCAGCCAGACCAGGTAGCCGTATTTCCAGGCCGAGTGCTGTTTTTCCACCGTGGTACCCAGGGCAAACCCCACGGTGCGGCCGGCGCTTTCCGCCACCAGGCAGAGCTGGGAGTCGGTGTTGAACATGGAGGTCACTTCATATTCGTCCCAGGTGCGGTAAAGGCTTGGGGAGTATTCCGCGGTGAACACCGTTTCGCCGATATGAAAAACTTCGGCCAGATCATCGATGGTCATCTCCCGGATACACAGGGAGCTTTGTAACTGCTCACGGAGCACCGCATCTGGCATCTCATGATCAGTGACGGGATTATTACTGTCGAAGGAGGTAGGAACGGTCATGTATGTTAATCTAACACGTTGCCCCGGTCCGGTGAAAGTTATATTCATAGGCGTAGTTGCTTGGCCGATCATGCTTTAAAATGTTACGGTGCAGCCAGGCGTAGCGTACCCCCTGTACGTAAACCTTGCTGATCGCTCGAAGATGCGGTGCTGCTGAACGATTACAACTTATTCTGGTTGAGGGGTCACTGGGATGACAAGTGGTGAAGAAGACAGGCCGGAAGAGAACCGGACAGCAGCCGGGGAAACGGCGGAGACACCTTTTCTGATCCGCATCCGGGCCGACCGGATGGCGGTGGATCTGGAGGTGCGCGCCCCGCTGGCGCCGGGCCAGGAGCTGAGTGTAGAGCAGATTAAAGAGGAACTGGGCCAGCGGGGTGTGGTTTTTGGTTTTGATGACCGGAGCCTGGCCGCTGCCATTTTGGAACTGGCCGGCCAGCCGCAGGGAACCGGAGTGGTCCGGCTGGCCGACGGGCAGGCGCCGGTGGCGGGTGGTGTGGGCAGCCTGGAGTACCTGGTGGGCCCCACTGCAGCCGGCCATGACCCGGAAACGCATGATCTGGTGCGCCCCGGGCAGGTGCTGGTGCGCAAAATTAAGGCTTCCCCCGGCCAGCCCGGGCGCGATGTGTTTGGCGAGGAACTGCCGGCCCCGGCCGGGAAAGAGCCGGTTCTGGCGGCCGGCGAGCATGTGCGGCTGGCCGGAGAGGATGACACCGAATACCAGGCCGAGCTTTACGGTCGAGCCCGTTTGGAGGGCGACAGGATTGACGTTGAGCCCTTGGTGGAGGTTGCCCCCGACGGCATGAGTGCCTGGGTGCCGATTTATCCCCGCCTGGCCGACAACAGCGCCCTGGCCTACGAACACCTGGAGCACAGCCTGCAGGCGGCCGGAGTGGTCCATGGCATAAGGGAAGAGGCGTTGCGGGGAGTGTTGGAGCAGCAGGTGGTGGTCCCGCGTATGCTGGCGGCCCGGGGGGATGAGCCGGAGGCTGGTCAGGACGCCAGGGTGAGTTTTGAGTTTTTTTTAAACGACGACGATCCGGTTCGGGTAGATGCGGCTCGCCGGGCCGGGACCCTGCCGCCCGGGCCGGTACGGAAAACGCTGCGCCTGAAGGGTGAGGTCCTGGCGGTGAAAACGCCGCCGGTGGCGCCGGTGGCCGGTTGCAAGGTGACCGGGGAAATCATTGCCGGCCGGGAAGGGCGGGATTGGGAGTTGACTGCGGGGGAAAACGTGGCGGTGGGCGACGAGGCCCGGGTCTTTTTCGTGGCTGACCAGTTGGCGGCCGGTTACCCCGATTATCAAGATGGTACCGTTTGGGTGAGCGATCCCTTGCAGGTCAGCGATGACGCCATGGTCGCCTACCTTCAGGTCCATCCGCCGGGGCGGGCAGAACGTGGGTTCAGCGGCGAGCAGATCCTGCAACTGCTGGCCGCCCACGGAGTTACCAGAGGTGTGCGGAAACAGCATATTCGCCGGGCCGTGGAGTATGCTGCCGCCCACCGGCGGGTTTTGCCCAGAATCGTGGCAGCTCGGGGCCGACTTCCGGAAGATGGTCGGGATGCAACCATTGAAGTGCTGGTGCAGGCCGGTCAGAAGCCCGGCCTGATCGTTGAACCCACCGAAAATATCGATTTCCGGGAGCGCAATACCATCAACTCGGTGCGCCGGGGCGACCTGCTGGCCCGGCGTACCCCGCCGGGGCCGGGGGTGGATGGCTGGACGGTGCGGGGTGAGACCATCGCGGCCAAGCCCGGGGCCGATCTGCAATTCCAGCCCCAACCCAATGTGGTGATCAGTGAAGATGGCCTGGAACTGCTGGCTGGGGTTGACGGCATGCTCACGGTGCTGGCCCCGAATAAAATCGCGGTTTTAGAGATTTATGAAGTCAAGGGGGACGTGGACTACCGCGTGGGCAACCTGGATATGGTCGGGGCACTGCTGATCGCCGGCTGGATCCGGCCCGGGTTCACGGTAAAGGCCAGCGGTGATATCCGGGTGGGCGGCGGGGTGGAGGATGCCAAGCTGATCGCCGGGGCCAACGTGGAAATCAAGGGCGGCATGGTTTCTCGGGGCAAGGGCAAAATCAAGGCGGAGATTGATGTGGTCGCCCGCTTTCTGGAGTGGACCAGAGTTCATGCCGGTGGTAACATTGTAATCCATGACCAGGTTATGCGCAGTCAGGTCTTTGCCGGCGGCACCCTTACCGTCACCGCCGGCAAAGGGCGCATCCGGGGAGGGGTTTGTTCGGCAATCCAGGGGATAGTGGCCAACGAAATCGGCTCCCCGGCCGGGGTGCGGACGGTGGTCATGGCCGGTGCCAATCCGGCTTTGCGCCGCCGCCTGCTGCAGGTCGACCGGCAGATGGCCGAGTATGCCCGGCAAAAAGCCAAGATGGACACCGTGCTGGGGCGTTATCTGAAACATGGGAGAGGCGCCGGCCTGCCGCCGGAGGTGCAGCGCAAACTTTCCCTGCTGGCCAAGCAGCGCCGAGCCGTGGTGCAGGCGGAAAAACGTCTGGCTCGCCCCCGGGAGGAGATGGCCCGGCAACTGGCCGCCATTGATCTGAACAAAATCAGGATCGTCGCCAGAAAGGCGGTCTATGCCGGCACCATGGTAATTATCGGCACCAGCCGTTACAAGGTGCGGGAGGATCTGCTGCGGCCGGTAACCTTCATGGTGGACCCCTCCGGCCGGGAAGTTAAAACCTTGGATGATTAACCGCAGCTTTGGCTGCCCGATGCAAAACCTGACCCCGGCGGGGCACAAAATAAAGATAAACAGGAGGACCAGCATTGATTGATATTAAAAAGCTGCGGGTGCGGGACTTGATGCAGACCAGCATCCAAACCATCGAGAGGACCGCTACCCTGGCGGAGGCTGCTCGCTGGATGGCGGAGAATAACTGCGCCAGCCCGGTTGTGCTGCCGCTGGATGACAGCGATGCTTACGGGATTGTCACCCGCAAGGACATTCTCAATATCATGGTCATGGAGGTGCACGACGACTTTGTCACCCAGATCGGTGATATCATGACCAAACCGGCGATTACCGTGGGGCCGGCGCTCTCTTTGGAAAACTGTCTGCTGCTGATGCGAAGCACTGGCACCCGGCGCTTGCCGGTGGTCGAAGGCGACAAGCTGGTGGGGATGATCAGCAACACCGATATCTTCAACCGTCTGGTCAGCGAACTGGACTGAGGTGGCCGGGGAGGCCGTATGAGCGCGAAACAAAAGAGCCTGGATAATATCTTGGCCGATGAGGTCAAGCAGGAGATTGCCGGCCGCTACTTCGGCTTTCGTAAACTGATTGAGGAAGACACCCAGGACTACACGCAAAAAATCCGGCGGCACTCGGTGATCCTGGAAAAGCGGATCAGTTTCGACCTGATCCGCCTTTATCTGCTACTGGGACGGGAGGAGTTGATCCAGCAGTTTCTGCAACTGGCGGGACTGAAGGAAAGACTTTTTTTCGACCCCTACCTGCTGGAATCCCCCACCATCCAACAGCGGGTTTTTGAGTGTCAGCGCTTTAAGGGGTGGACCAGAAAGGGCCGTTTTGTCCGTTATTCTCTTACCTGTTATGACAACCTGGCCTTTCATGTGAAGCTCTATCACCAGAAGCTGCAGGAGCTGGCCAATGACCGCTATAACATTATGGCGACCATCGAGGCCTTCTACGAACAGAACAATATCAGCGCCATTCTTGCCTTTCTTCGCTCGCTGGGCGACGACCATTCCACCGGGGCCATGCAGGGGGACAAAGAGATCGGCCTGGCCGAAGGCCTGGATGAAAAACTGAAAATAAACCCCCCGGCCCCCTTGGAACAAATGTTGCCGCTGATCAAGCCGTTGCCGCCCATGGTGGATCTCAAGAGGCCTTTGAGGCGGCTCTTCAAGCAAGCCTACCTGTTGCAGAAACCTGAGATCATCTCCCTTTTTGACGCCCACAGTACGCCCTGCCCGGAGCGGGATTACGCCTTGAAAACCGACCGCTAACGGTTTGGCCGTGGCAGGCCTGGCGGCAAAATACCTGAAAAATATATGATATTCCTCAAACTACGGCTTGACCATGGCTGGCCGGCTTGTTAACCTGCCATCACTGTGAGTTTTTTGACGGTTGCCGCCTGTTTGTGGACCAAGCCGTCGGCGTGTTTGCCGGCCAAGTATTTAAGGAGGGTATGGCATGAAAAAGCAAAGTTTAATATTGTCGCTGCTGCTGGCCGGTGGTTTAATGCTGGCCGCCGGGGCTGGCTGCCAGCGGGCCGATGAGCAGGAGCAGCCCCCGGCAGCCACTTATGATGAGCCAAGTCCCGGCATCTATGCCGCTCCCGAGGAAGATGCTCCCCCGGCCCGAGAGCCAGAGCCCGCCGCCCCGGCCTACGGCGCGCCGCCAGCCGAGCCGGCACCCTCAGGTGGTTATGGGCTGTAGCGGTTGCCGGTGGCGGGGCAACGTCAAAGTCGTCCCGGTGCGAAAACCAATGACTTTGGTGTTGCCCGGCGCCGCCGGAATGTAAAATGGAGATTGCATGACCAGATCGCCTTCTGCCGCAGCCGATTCCCACTCCTTACTGCGGGCCATCCCCAAAGTTGATGAAGCGGTGTCCTGGCTGGCCTCAGAGCTTGAGGATCCTGGGGCGGCCGAGTCGGCGTGGGCCGTCGTGCCGCCCCGGCTGATGAAAAATGTGGTGCGGGAAGTGCTGGCCGAATACCGCCGGCGGATCCTGGCCGGAGATAACCCGAGTTTGGCAGAGCTGGCCCGGGAAGGATTGCTGCCACGCCTTAAGGAGCGCCTGGCCGGCCGCTTGCAGCCCAACTTTCGCCCGGTGATCAACGCCACCGGGGTGGTGGTGCATACCAACCTGGGGCGCTCTCTGCTGCCGGCGGCGGCCTCCGCCAACCTGGCAGCGGTGGCCTGCCGTTACTCCAACCTGGAATATGACTTGCACACCGGCCGGCGGGGCAGCCGCTACTCCCTGGTGGAAGATCTGCTCCTTGAGCTGACCGGGGCCGAGGCGGCGCTGGTGGTCAACAACAACGCCGCCGCCGTGCTCCTGGTGCTGCAGACCTTGGCCCACGGGCGCGAGGTCATTGTCTCCCGGGGGCAACTGGTGGAAATCGGCGGCTCGTTCCGCATTCCCGAGGTCATGGCCCGCAGCGGCGCCCGCCTGGTGGAGGTGGGGGCCACCAACCGGACCCATCGGCGCGACTACGAGCAGGCCATCGGCGAGGAAACCGCCCTGCTGCTCAAGGTTCACACCAGCAACTACCGGATCAGCGGTTTCACCTCCGAGGTGGCCGCCGAAGAGCTGGTGGACCTGGCCCGCGGCTACCGTTTGCCGGTGATGGAAGACCTGGGCAGCGGTTCCCTGCTGGATTTTTCCCGTTACGGCTTGACTAAAGAGCCCACGGTGCAGGAGGTGCTGGCGGCCGGGGTCGACGTGGTGACCTTCAGCGGCGACAAGCTGCTCGGCGGCCCCCAGGCCGGGCTGATCCTGGGCCGCCGGGAGCTGATTGAACAGATCAAGAAAAATCCTCTTAATCGGGCGCTCAGGATCGACAAATTCACCCTGGCCGCACTGGAATCGGTGCTGCGTCTTTATTTTGACGAGGAGCAGGCCTGCCGGGAGATTCCCACCCTGCGCATGCTCACCTCCCCGTACCAAGAGCAGCGCCGCCGGGCGCAACGGTTGCGCCGTCGCCTGCGAGGGTTGCCCGCCGCCTGCTGCGAACTGGAACTGGTCAGGGTGAATTCCCGGGTCGGCGGCGGGGCCCTGCCGGAGATGCCCCTGCCCAGTTGCGCCCTGGCTCTCAAGCCGCAGCGGATGAGCCTGAATCGGCTGGAGCAGGCCCTGCGGGCGGCGCCGGTGCCGGTGATTGGCCGGATCGAAGATGATCGCCTGCTGCTTGATATGCGCACCGTGGCCGACGCTGAGGTCGCCGAACTGGCGTCGGTTGTGCAAGAGGTGCTGGGTACCTGAGCTTTCACCGAGTGGCGACCGGCCGCCGGTGATTACCGTTTTTACATCATGATTATGGAGGAGTATGGGGTTTCTGCTTTTTCAACCTGAATCCGATCACTGGCAAGATCCCATCACCGGCCTGCCCGGCGCGGTGGCCCTAATGGCCGAACTGACGGCCTGGTCAGGGCCGGCGGCCACCGAAGAACCCCGGGGAGAAGGGGATTTTCTGCTGTTGCTGGAGGTTTATCCCCAGGCCCGCAACGCCGCCGGCGGGATCAAGGCCCTGCGCCGGGCCGGTGATTATCTGCAGTCGCTGTTTGCCGCCGCCACCCCCCTTTACGCTTTGGGGATGGGGGTGTTTGCTCTGCTGTGGCCCGGAGTCGGGCCGGAAAACGCCAGGCATATGGCCGATATGCTGCTACGCCGCCTCCAGCGCGAAGATTTTCCCCGGGCCCAGGCCGGTCTGGTGGCCATCGGACGCGGTGGCCGGCAGAGCGAGGCGGAGGTGCTTGATGAAGCCTGGCGGGCCCTGGCGGTGGCCCGCCGGCGCGGACCTTTCGGGCTGTGTGTGGCCGGCAGTGAACGTGTCTTTCCGCCGTTGGCGGCTGCTGATCGGGCCAAGCTGAGCCGGCTCTGGCGGGGGCGGGATTGTTTTGCCCTGCTGCTGATCCGCCAGGACCAGGTGGCCTTGAGCAACCATTTCAGCAAGCGGGTAAGGGCCGCCCTGGAGCCGGAAACCCCGGCGCTGTTTCTCAATCAGCGCGAGGTACTGGTCTATCTGGATGGAGCCGGCGAGGCGGAGGCGGAAGAGTGGTTTCAGGGCTTTCGCCGCCGGATGCTGGCGGCTGGCGGCAGCACCTTTTCCGCCGGGATTGCCTTGTACCCCTGCCTGAATTTCCGCAAGTCGCAGATCCCGATCAACTGCCGCAAGGCCGTGCGGCATGCCGAACTGCTGGGGCCGGAGTCGGTGGCGGTGTTTAACGCCGTCAGCTTGAATGTCAGCGGTGATGCTTATTATAACGAGGGTGACCTGCGGAAGGCGGTGGGGGAATACCGGCTGGGCCTGACCCTGCAACCGGCCAGCGTCAACCTGCTCAACAGCCTGGGGGTGGCACTGGTGCAGCTGAAACAGGTGCGGCCGGCGCTGGCTGCCTTTGAAAAGGCGCTGCAGGTTGAACCGGAGAATTTCATGGCCCTGTGCAACCTGGGGTTTGCCCATCTTTCGGCCGACCGTGAGGGGATGGCCCTGGATTTTTTTGAACGGGCCCTGGCTGTTGAGGGGCGTTCTTTTGATCTGCTGCTGCAGTTGGGCAAACTTTACTGCCGGCACCGGAAATACCGGGAGGCGGTGGAGCTGTTGAACCGTTGCGTGGATGACCCGCGCATCGAGGAACGGCGCAACGGTGATCTGGCCGCCGCCCATCGTCTGCTGGGGCGGGCCCTGATGGCGCTGGAGCAGTACCGGCCAGCCATGACCGCGGTGCAAAAGGCGTTGACCTTCAACCCCCGCGACGCCCAGGCCATGAGCCTGCTGGGTGAGCTCTACCTGCATAACGGTCAGGGGGGGGAAATTGCCCACTCCCTCTGCCGGCAGGCCGTGGAGCTGGACGCCGGGCGGAGTGAGAGCTGGCGGCGGCTGGGCTGGGTGCAATGGCAACTGGGGTTGCCGGCAGAAGCCGCCGCCTCGCTGGAGCATTGTTTACATTTGAATCGCCGCGATCATTGGGCCACCGCCTGGCTGGGGGAAATACTGGCCCAGCAGGGTCAAGCGCGCCGGGCCCGGCACCTGCAGGCCAGGGCCCGGAGGTTGGCCGCTGCCTAGAACCGCCGGGGGATCCGGCGGCTGGATGACAACAATTAACCAAGAAAGAGAGCCGATGATGAAAATTACCAGAGCCGGGGTGGTGGATGAACGCCAGCAGTATTCACTCGATAACTTCAAAGCCGGTGATTCCTGGCGCATGTTTCGGATCCTGGGGGAGTTTGTCGACGGTTTCGACACCCTCTCCAGCGTCGGCCGGCCGGCGGTGTCCATTTTCGGCTCGGCCCGCACGCCCATGGAAGACAAGTATTTCGAACTGGCCGACAAGATCGCTTACGAACTGGCCATGGCCGGTTACGCGGTGATTACCGGCGGGGGGCACGGGATCATGGGGGCGGCCAACCGGGGGGCGGCCAAGGCCGACGGCATTTCCATCGGGCTCAACATCAACCTGCCCTTTGAGCAGGAGCCCAACGGTTTTGCCAATGTGCCGCTGCACTTCAAGTATTTTTTTGTCCGCAAGGTGATGTTCATCAAATATTCCATGGCCTTCATCGGCATGCCCGGGGGGTTCGGCACCCTGGATGAACTCTTTGAGTCGTTGACCCTGATGCAGACCCGTCGGATCAAGGCCTTTCCGGTGATCCTGGTGGGCAGCGAGTTCTGGGGCGGGCTGGTTGACTGGATTAAAGAGCAGTTGCTGGTCACCGGCAAGATCGATCCCGATGACATGCTCTATTTTCAGGTGATGGACGACCCCGCGGAGGTGGTGAAGTATATCAAACGCACCGTGGTGCTGTAGGGTAAGCGACCACAGGGCACCGCCGAAAGCGGCGATCGAGCCGGCTCACGTACTGAGGTACGCTTCGCCGTCTCGCTTGCCGCAACCTGCGGCACCCTGTGACCGCTTACCCCCGTAGCCTCCGTGATCAGTATAGGGTTGCGCTTTCTACCGGAGTAAGTGGCGCAGGGCCTGTAGCGGCGCTGGTCGGTCGTTGATGGTCAACTCGCCATTCTGATAGCGCAACTGGAAACTGACCTGATTGCTGTCCGGGTCGCTGTTCAGGTAGCCCCGCTGGTGCAGGCCGGCCAGCGGATCGGAGGACTTGGTTACGGCCTGGTCGGCGGTGGTGCTGTCTTCTGCGCTGCTCTCTGCCGGGGCTTGCCGCCAGAGCTGATAATCACTGGACAACGCCGTCAGCAGGCGCTCGGGGGCGTTCGCCTCGATGTTCAGTTGCAGCCCGGAAAGCAGCATAATGGGATGAAATGGGCGGCCATTTGCCCGGTGGCGGTAGGCCATATGCAGGCGGGCTTCAGCCTCGCCGTGGGGAGTGGCCAGTTGCAGCGGGTTTATTTCCACGGCCGGGGATTTGGCCAGCAGCCGAGCCAGGGTTTCCACCATGTTTTGCGCCGTAGCCGGCGGCATCTGGCTGCCGTTGGGACCCAGCAGCAGCCGCTGCCACCAGGGGGTCAGGCGTAGCATGTCGCCGGCAGCCTGCCGGTCTAAATTGTGCCAGTGCAGGGCCAGGCGCAGGGGGCCATATTGCTCCCCGGCGCTGTTGATGGCGGCCAGTTCCAACCGTTGCTGCGCCTGCAGGGTGATCCCGTCCTGGTCGTCGCGTTGTTGCTGATAGCCGAAATCAAGCTCTACCCCTTTCAGTTCCAGCACCCGGGCGGTGGTCTCAGACCCGGCCGGCCCGGCCAGGGTAAGTCCGGCAGTACTCAACTTTCCTTCCAGTTTTTCTAGATTAACCGGCACAACCAGCTCACCGGCCAGTTCTTGCCAGATCAGGGTCAAGCCGTGGGTGTCCGGGTCCTGCTGTTGGCCGGCGGCCAGCCGAAACCGGCTCCTGATCAGGCCGCCAAAGGTTACGATGGTATGGGCCTGCAACAGTTCCTCCCGGCCGGTTCCGGCGGGTGATAACAGCCGGGAGTTGATCGCTGCCAGCAAGGGGCGCAGGCTTGGCCTTGGCGACTGGGCGGAGAAGCCCCAGAGCAGGGGCAGGGGGCCGTGCTGGAGGTGGTGCACCATTTGCTGTGCCTCCTCCTCTAGTTGCTCGGCCGCTGCCGGCGGCTGCTGCTGGTGCAGGCGGGTAACCGCTTGCGCGGTGAAAAGGTGGCGCTGGTAACTCACCAGTTCCAGCTGGAACCGGTGCTGGTCGTTGAGTCTGGCCACACTCCGGGCGAAATGTTGTTCCGCCTGCAGGCCGATAAAATAGGCGGCGGCAGCAATCGCCAGCAAAGCGGCGCCGGCGATCAGCGGTAGCCACAGTCGCAGCAGCTTTTTGGGTTTGGGAGCGGGCATCTGGGTGTCCTGCCGACAGTCAGTCTGGTTCCCGGTTAACAGTTTCACCAGGTAAGTTCATTGATGATCAACCGTAGCAACTCTTCCTGGTCCTCGATGGAGGCGGTCAACCGGAACTGGGTCAGGGCCCGGTGCAGGTTATGTTCCGGGTCGGTGACCTTGAAGTAACGGTTGCCGTCCAGGTAGTCACTGAAAAAGCGAATTCCCAGCTCGAAGCTGATTAGCCTGGCGGCATCGTAAAAATAAGAAAAATCACTGTAGGTAAGCAAGGCCCGCATCTCTTCCAGGTAGCCGGTTAGCAAAGCCCGGGCCAGGTCCAGGTCGAACTCAACCTCATCGGGGTTGGCGGGATTTTCGCCGGCCCGGTTGCAGCAGGAGCGCAGGCAGTCTCCCACATCGTATTGGGTCAGGCCTGGTTTGACGGTGTCCAGGTCGATGAGGGCCAGGGGGTGGTCGCTGTATTGGGCGAAAAGAATGTTGGCCAGTTTGGGGTCGCCGTGGATCACCCGTTCCGGCAGGATCCCTCGCGCCCGGGCCTGTTCCAGGACGGCGGCGGTATGGCGGCGGCGCTCGATGAAATCGTGGCAGAAGGAGATCTCGGCTTTGGGGCCGCCCGCCCCGGAACCGTGGTAAGCGGCCGCCAGCTGATCGTAGGCGCGCAGTGCGCAAGGGGTAACGTGCAGGGTAGGCAAAGGGTCGTACAGTTCGGCGGGGGGGAAATCGTTGACCAGGGCCTGGAAACGTCCCAGGGCCAGACCCGCGCCCTGGGCCTGGGCCTCCGAGGTTATCCGGGGCAGCACCCGGCTTTCCCCGATGAAGTTCAGGGCTCGCCAGCAATCGTTTTCCCGGTCGTAACAACAGTCTGCGCCTTCCCTGGTGGGCAGCAGATGGAGGATCGGCTGGCCGGGGGCCAGCTTGGTGGTCCTGGCCTTGTTGCTCAGGTGGGAGCTGATCCGGCGGATATTGTCCAGCAGCTTGGTCGGCTGGGGGAAAACCTCCGGGTTGAGCCGTTGCAGCAGAAAATCCTCGCCGGCCCGGCAACGAATCAGGTAAGTGTCGTTGATCAGCCCGGTGCCGTAGGGCTCTGCCGAGATGATATTTTCCGGCTCTGTGAAAAAGGCGGCAACCGCGGCGGCGCTGGGTTCTGGTTTGGTGACTGATTCGGTATTCACGATTATTTCTGCTTAACTTGTTGGCCTGGGCTTGTCAAGCTCGAGCCATTCTCGCGCTGGACAGCCCAGGGCCTTTGATGATTTGACGTTCTTCGGCGGTTCAAGAAAAAAGGGTGGCCTGCCGATACGACGAGCAATAGTGGGCGCTGGTGCCTTGAGGTGTTTTAAATCGGGGGAGAGCCTGATGTTGTGTTGGGAAATAGATGGACGAAAACAGTGGCTTTGCCGGGAATGCACCCGGATGAACACCCATGTTTTTTTGCATTCCCAGGTCCGGTTGCTGACCGTGTCGGAAGATAACGGGCGGTTATGCACCAGTTGCGGCCGGGGTGATGGGCCGTCGGCGGGGCCGTTGCCGGAGTCAAACATAGCCACGGCAGGTTTTTCCTGGTTGCCGGAACGACCCAGGTTGCCGGGGCCCAAGGAGATCTGGTGGCAGTGCCGGCGGTTGGCTCTGGGGGTGGTGGCGTTGCTGCCGAGCCGGGCTTTGCCCGATGGCCGGCGCCGGGCCTTGCGGCGTGCCAAGTAACTAAAATTGTCGGCGTCGCAAAAAGCCGCGCCGCCGACTGGGCACGCTTTGTAACTAATTGTTTTCGCGTTACCGACCAACTCGTTTGGCGGGTTTTTGCGAGGCCATCAAAATTAAGCCACCGTTTGCCGCAAACCGTTAAGACTTGGGTTGCAGGGAGAAAGTAACCGTTAAATGGCGTCCCTGGTCCCGCCATTGCACGGCGTTGGCCAGGGTTTTAATGATAAAAATTCCCCGTCCGCATTCGGCGACCTTCCGCTCTCCTTCAGTGGGATCGGGCAGGTTGTGGTAGTTGAAGCCCGCGCCCTGGTCCAGCACCTCGAAGGTGAAGTTGTGGTTGAAGCACCAGCGGAAGATAATGGGTTGATGCTGGTTACCACGGTTGCCGTGTTTCCAGGCATTGATAATGGCCTCGGCCAGGGCCATGTGGATATTGACCTCCAGCGGCCCGAAGCCCTGCTGGCTGATGACCTCCTTGATCCGGTTCCAGCAGCTTTCCACTACTTCATCGATGTCACGGAAATTATTTGGCAAAAGCGTGACCTCGCCGGCAAGCTTGGCCTGTTCCTCGGGAGAGGGAAAAGCCGGGTTGCCGTAGCGGCCGGTATACTGCATGGCCAGCAAGGTAACATCGTCGGCGAAACGGATTTGATTGGAAAATCTCAGCACTTTTTTAACCAGTTGGTCCATGTCCTCCTCATCGGTCGGGAAATCCAGTTGGTTAAGCATTGCCAGCAGTCCTTCACTGCCCAGCATTTCTTCCTGCTGATTGCTTGCCTCAATCAGCCCGTCGGTATAAAACAGCAGGCCGTCGCCGGGTTCCAGCGGCAGGAAAGTGACCTCGTAGACGTGATCCTCAACCAATCCCAGCGGCAGGCTGGAGAGCCTGATCTGCCGGCCCTGGCCACCACGGTGGAGGATAAAGGACGGACTGCCGGCGGCGCACAAAGCCAGTGCTTCGGCCCGCAGGTCGATGATGCCGAACAGCCCGGTGGCAAATGATTCCCCGTCGCGCACCAGGGAGCAGAGATTACGGTTTAGCGAGCTGACAAAAGTAGCTGGCCGGTCGATAAACCGGCGATTGTTTTCCCACAGGGAATGCAGGTGCATGGCGTACAATCCGGCCGCCGTGCCGTGGCCCATGACGTCGGCAATGCAGAAGGCGTAGCGGTGCTCGTCGAGCCTTTCCATGGTGTAATAGTCGCCGCCCAGTACACCGTGGGGCAGGTATTTGACCGCCAGGTTCAACCCCGGGGTCTCCCCGGTGGGGAGTTGCATGGAGAGGCTTTGAATCTTGCGGGCTCGTTCCTGGTCGTGGATTTGCGCCGAATAATCGCGAAAAACCTCCACCCCGCCAATGACCTTGCCCTGCCCGTCGACAATGGGGGAAACGTTGACCATCACCGGCACCCGGCGCCCGCTTTTGTCCTGGGCGAAAACCAGGGATGGAGCCTCCGAGGCCCGGCCGGTGCGCATGGCCCGGTGCAGGGGGCAGTACTCCTCGCCGCACAGGCGGTGACCGTCCTTGTCCACATGGCACAGGATATTGTCGTAGCAGCTTTTCCCCAGCACCTCTTCGGCCCGCCAGCCGGTGATTCTTTCCGCCGCCTGGTTCCAGTAAACAATCCTCCGTTGGCGATCGGTGACGTAAACCCCGTCGCTGATCGCCTGCAGGATTTGGGGCGCCGAGTAGGTCAGCGACGATTCACCACCGCTGCTCAGGTAACCCGGGCGCTTCTCTGTGGGATGCTCAATGTTGTCTAAAATCATTTTGTTCATGGCGCAATTTCTGCTTTACTGCTGGTCTGCCGGCCGGGCCGGGAGTTTGCTGAAGCCGATGGCCGGCCGGCCGATATAATACCCCTGGCCGTAGTCCACGCCAAGGTCCCGGCAGGCGTTGATGATCTTTTCATCTTCGACATATTCGGCCACGGTTTTGATCCCCAGCTCCCGGGCCAGGGTTACAATACTTTTGGTATAGGCCATATAGTCACGATCATCAAGGATATTACGAATAAAATCACCCTCGATTTTCAGAAAATCGATGGGGAAAAGCTTTAAATACTTGAAGGAAGAGTAACCGGAACCGAAATCGTCCACCGCGAAGCGGTAACCTTCGGCCTTCATCATGGTGACGAATTTTTTCAGCATGGCCACATTGCGGATGGTGTCCCGTTCGGTGACTTCAAAAATCACCCGGTGCGGATCAATGTTGTACTCCTGGCTCAACTTCTGAATTTTGGGAAAGAACTCGGGGAAAATAAATGATTTTGGCGAGAGGTTGATGAACAGCCGGCCCTGGTAATTTTGTTTTGCCACCACGGCAAAAGTTTTTTCCATCAGCAGGTGATCCAGCTTGTGCAGCAGGCCGATCCGGCCCGCTGCCTGGATAAAGTCCGAAGCGGCAATCATGCTGCCGTCGTCGGCGGGAATCCGCATCAGCACTTCATGGGCTTCCACCTCGCCGGTGGCCAGGTCGAGAATGGGCTGGAAGTAGGGAATAATGCTTTTTTCTTCCAGGGCCTGGTAAACCCGGAAGTTGGTCTTGCTTTCCTCTTTGAAAATCTCGGTTATTTCCGCTTCCTCAGGTTCGGCGATGGCATTTTTGCCCTCGCCCTTGACCTTATACATCATATTGTCGGCCACCAGAAAAAGGTCCTTGGCGCTTTTCCCGTGCTCCGGGAACATGGCAATACCCAGCGACACCGTGGCCTGCACCTTGATGCCTTCCGCGGTGAGCACGCTCATGCCGGAAATCGCTTTGACGATCCGCTCGGCGACACTTATCGTCTGTTCCCGGGTGGTTGTCGGCAGCAGCACGGTGAACTCGTCGCCGCCGTAGCGGGCGATGAAGTCACCGTCCCTGACCGCTTGGCGCAGGGCCTCGGCCAACTGCTGGAGGAAGAGATCGCCAAAGGCGTGCCCGTAGCGGTCGTTGATGGTCTTGAAGTTGTCGATATCGATGACCATCAGCGAAAAGCTGTAATCATGGCGCTGGGCCCGGCCCACCTCGTAGCCGAGCAGTTCCCAGAACATCCGCTGGTTGTGCAGCTGGGTGATGGGATCGCGGGTGGCGTAGTATTCCAGATCCTTGGTGTACTTGTAGATGGCCTTCACCGAACCCACCAGGTTGAGCAGGGTGGCGAGCACGCTGTCCAGCACGATGTGGTAGATGGAATCCATCACCATGTTGGACTGCACACCGATGCCGACGATGCCGCCCACCTTGGGGGCATCAAGAAAAAGTGACTTGGTGCGCAGTTCAATGTCCTTGAGACTCAGACTCTTGGGCAGAGGGACGGGGGAGCCGCAATCGTGATGGACGATTCTTACCGCCGGGGAATCGCTGGCCAGTTGGAACTGGTTGTAAATCTGCCCTTGCACCAGCTTTTCCAGTTCGTTGCGGGTTTCATAGGAGGGGGTGGCGCGCCAGAAGACGTCCAACTCGTATTCGTTTTCCCCTTCCTGAAAAAAGGCCAGTAGGGCGTAGGTGTCCAGGATGTTGTTGATGTCCAGCAGGAGCTCTTTCACGAACAGTTGCCAGTCCTGGACCACGTTGGAGGTGATGATGAATTTATTTAAAATCTTGATTTCAAATTCCAGGATATCCTTGTCCACCGCCACATCATGCAAGCGTTCGGCCAGTTCTCCCACTGCCTGAAAGGCCTCGTTCAGCTCGGAAAAACCTACCTCAGCCCGGCTCAGCCGGGAGATGGCCGGCAGATCGGTGACGGTTTTGATCTCTTGGGTTTTGCGCCGGAAATCTTCCACCGTGGAGCTGACCCGGTTGATCACCAGGGTGGTGATGCCCACCACCAGGGCAACGGCCAGGCCGCCGTAGAAAACAAAGACCCAGAGGTAGTCACTGCGCATCCGGGCCACCATGTCCCGGATGCTCTGTTTTACTTCCACGATACCCAGTACCGAGCCTATTTCCGCGTTGGGATGGCAGGTCAGGCAGGCCTGGTCTTCCACCGTCAGGGCATATAGATGCCTGGTGGAGGTGTGGTTTTCGATGGTAAACTTGCGGCCGTAACCGGGAGCCAGGGCCT
Organism: Desulfurivibrio alkaliphilus AHT 2; assembly: GCF_000092205.1. GTDB lineage: Bacteria > Desulfobacterota > Desulfobulbia > Desulfobulbales > Desulfurivibrionaceae > Desulfurivibrio > Desulfurivibrio alkaliphilus. The sequence continues at coordinate 255,137 of NC_014216.1, forward strand.
TTTCGGTGGCCTGGAAAGGAATGCGCTGCTCGATTTCGCCGTAAATTTCACTGACCAGCGGGCTGCGGTAAACTTCGATTTGATAAGGGGTGTCGCGATGGGCGGCCTTGATCTCGTCAAGTACCGTTTCCAGCTGTTCTCGGCTGATGCCGTGCGGCATCAGGTTGTTGATAATGGTGTAAGTCTGGGCGGCAATCCCTTCGGCGGCGGCCTGGGCCTGCTGGCTCAACAGGCGGTCGTAAAAATAGGTGGCGGTACCCAGAACCATCAGGAAAATCGCCAGGGTCACCCCGATAAAGCGGGAGAAGAGAAAGGCGCGCAGAGAACTGCTGAAGGGCCGGACAATAATTTCATGCAGAAACCTGTATCGGGCCAGAATTTTTTCCACCATGGTAAATAAAACTCCAGGAGCCGGGTCGTTTCGTTCGCCGGCGGGGTTGCAGATTGATGTAAAAAATGTGTAAAGATAATTATTGTAAACAAGAAGTTGTCGGCGCAATGTGGTCTTTGTGCGTCTTTTGGTCAAGTGTTTTTTTAAAAAACACCGCCTTCCGGTGAGTCGCAAAGGGCAGGTGATAAATTTAAGTTTTCCGGCTGTTAACAATTGGGCACTGCTTACAACGCAATATCGTTATCGGCACTAATTGTTTTGGCGCTATCATTAGTAACTGGAAAAAAGTTAAATTGACGATTTGTCCGGCCGGCGGTTTTCCGCTATGCTGTTCCCTGGTTGCAAGACCAAACCTGCGGCACGGCTGTTCGCTTACGTCCCATTATACCGGTGGGTTAGTACCCCTGGTGAACGGTTACACCAGGGATGGTTGCCGGGTTATGGTCGAAGTGTTTGGTTGCAGGGGAAGGGTGCGGGAGCATGAAACATGCATGAAATGTCGCTGGCCATCAATATCGTTGCCTTGGCCGAGGCCGAATGCCGGGCCGCCGGCGCGGGGCGGATCAGGCGGGTTGAGGTGGAGGTGGGGGGGCTGGCGGGAGTCATGCCCGAGGCCCTGCGCTTTTGTTTTGCCGCTGCCTGCCGGGAGACCATGGCCGAGGGGGCGGAGCTTGAGATAATCGTCGTGGACGGGCAGGGCGAGTGTGCCAGTTGCCGGCGCCCGGCTCCCATGGCCGAACATTTTGCCCTTTGCCCGGCCTGCGGGGGGCTGATGCGCCCCCTGCAGGGGCAGGAGTTGCGGCTGGCGGCGATTGAGGTTGATTAAGCGGCGGACCCTGGAGGATGGCTTGGGCAGCGTAAGCCTTCGCCAGGACCAATAATTTATGAAAAAACGGGATATTGGATAGAGAGAGGCTGGTGGGTTATGTGTGATGACTGCGGTTGTGGGCCGGGGGCGGAAGGGGTCAGCTATACCCTGGCCGGGAAAAAAGCGGGGCCGGGCACCCGGCATGGGGCCGGGCACCATCACCACCACGGCCGGCAGGACGGCGGCGGGGCGGATGATGGGGCGGCGGCCGGGCGCCGCCTGCAGGTGGCCCGGGATGTGCTGGCTTACAACAACCAGCAGGCGGAGCATAACCGGCAGCATTTCAAGGCCTGCCGGGTCCTGGCCTTAAACCTGGTCAGCTCCCCCGGCTCCGGTAAAACCACCCTGCTTGAGCAGACCATCCGGCGCCTGGGAGGTGCCCGTCCGGTGGCGGTGATCGAGGGCGACCAGCAGACCCTGCTGGATGCCGAGCGGATTGAAAAAACCGGGGTGCCGGTGGTGCAGGTCAACACCGGTGCCGGCTGCCATCTCGATGCGGCCATGGTCCACCGGGCCCTGCACGAGCTGGAATTGGCCGATGACTCCCTGCTGTTCATCGAAAATGTCGGCAACCTGGTCTGCCCGGCCATGTTTGACTTGGGCGAGGCGGCCAAGGTGGTGATTATCAGTGTCACCGAAGGGGAGGACAAGCCCCTCAAGTATCCGGCCATGTTTGCCGCCGCCAGGTTGTGTTTGATCAACAAGATCGACCTGCTGCCCCATCTTGATTTTGACCTGGCCAAATGCCGCGAGTATGCCCGCCGGGTCAACCCGGATCTGCAGTTTATTGCCATTTCCGCCCGCAGCGGAGAGGGAATGGAGGAATGGCTGGCGGCGTTGGCAAACCTGGCGGCAACGGACCCGGAGGGAGCTCGTGCGGGCTGAAGCCTTGCACCGGTGCCGCTTGGCAGTGGTGGCCCGGAGGTGGCAGCTGCTGTTGCCGGGGAGCGGTGTATGCTGACCCGCTGGTCCCTGGCGCTGGGCGGCCTGGTGCAGGGGGTTGGGTTCAGGCCCTTTGTTTACCGGCTGGCCCGGCAACACGCCCTGGCCGGCCGGGTGTGCAACAGTGCCGCCGGGGTGGAAATCGAGCTTGAAGGCCCCCGGCCACGGCTGGTCGCTTTTCTTGACGATCTGCAGCGGCAGGCGCCCCCGGCGGCGGTGATCGAGCACCTGGAGCGTCGGGAGTTGCCTCCGGTCGGGGAGCAGGGGTTTGTGATCGCCGATACCCAGTGCGGCGGCCCGCCGGTGGCCGGAGTGGTACCAGACCTGGCGGTCTGTGCCGATTGCCTTGCTGAAATGCTGGACCCGGCCGACCGCCGCTACCTGTACCCTTTCATAAACTGCACCAACTGCGGCCCCCGTTACACCATCATCGAAAAAATCCCCTATGACCGCCCCCATACCACCATGCGGGTCTTCACCATGTGCCGGCGCTGCCAGGCCGAATACGACGACCCCGCCAGCCGCCGCTTCCATGCCCAGCCCAATGCCTGCCCGGACTGCGGCCCCGCTCTGGCCCTGGTTTCCTTAAACCAACAGCGGCAAGATAAGGCTCCGCCACCGCTGGCCGCCGGCCCGTCAGCCGTGGCCGAGACCCGCCGCCGCTTGCTGGCCGGGGAGATTGTCGCCATAAAAGGTATTGGCGGTTTTCATCTGGCGGTGAATGGTGCCGATCAGGCGGCGGTGAAGCGGTTACGGCGGCGCAAGGGGCGGCCGGACAAGCCCCTGGCCCTGATGGTTCGCGACCTGGCCACCGCCCGGGGGTTGGTGCAACTGGGGCCGATGGAGGAAAACCTGCTGGTTTCCCCCGCTCGCCCCATTGTCCTGGCGCTCCGGCAAGCGGCGGCGTTGCCGGTGGCGGCGGCGGTGGCCCCGGGAAACCGGCGCCTTGGCCTGATGCTGGCTTATGCCCCCCTGCACCACCTGCTGCTGGATTCCGAGTTGCCGCTGCTGGTGATGACCAGCGCCAATCCCAGCAGCGAGCCGCTTTGTATCGATAACGACGAAGCCTGCCGCCGCCTGTCGAGTATTGCCGATGCCGTGCTGCTCCATGATAGGGCAATCGTGCGGGGCAACGATGATTCGGTGATCATGCAGGGACCCGTCAAAGTCATTGGTTGTGGCACCGGGGTGGGGGCCGCTAATCCCGGTAGCGGCTCATTCTCGGCGGGCATCCTGCCCGCCTCCGAGGTGCCGGCAGCCTCCTGCGCGTCCATGCGCCCGGCTGCCGGCAAACCCGCCGCTACCGGGATAGGCGCCCCCCGTCCAAGTTCAACTTTGACGTTGCCCTGGGTGATCATGGCCGGCAACGACCGGCACCCGGGGGCGGCGCCGCTGGTTATCCGCCGGGGCCGGGGCTATGCCCCTGGGCTGCTGCCTTTTTCACACCGGGGGGCGGCGGTGCTGGCGGTGGGTGGTGAGCTGAAAAACACCGTTTGTCTGGCCGCCGACGGCCGGGCGGTGATCAGCCAGCACCTGGGGGATCTGCAAAACCTGGAGAGTTATCGCGTTTTTGGTCAAACCATTGCCGATTTGTCGCAACTGTTTGCCATTCAGCCGCAAGTGGTGGCTTATGATCTGCACCCCGACTATCTGGCTTCCCGCTGGGCCCGGCAGTGGGCGGCCGAACAGGGCCTGCCGGCCGTGGCGGTGCAGCACCACCATGCCCACCTGGCCGCCTGCCTGGCGGAAAATGAACACCAGGGTCCGGCCCTGGGGTTGATTTTAGACGGCACCGGTTATGGCCCGGACGGCAGCATCTGGGGAGGGGAGATTCTGCTGGGGGATGCCGGCGGCTTTAGCCGCTGGGGCCATTTGGAAACCATGCCGCTGCCCGGCGGTGATTTGGCGGTCCGGCAGCCCTGGCGAGCCGCCTTGGGGTTTCTGTATCAGGCCTTTGCCGGGGACATCCCCCCGTTACCCTTCTTGGCCGAGTTGCAGGCTGCCGACAAGGTGGACTGGCAGGCGCTGCTCCCCCCGTTGCGGCAGAACATCAACTGCCCGCGCACCAGCAGTTGCGGGCGCCTGTTTGATGCCGTGGCCGCCATGGCCGGTGGCTGCCAGAAGATCAGCTACGAGGCCCAGGCCGCCGTGGAACTGATGCAGGCTGCCGACGGCCTGCAAGGCCCGCCCTTTGCTTATCGACTGATCGAAAACAAGGTGACGGAGTACGGTTTCCACGGGGCAGGCGGGCCCGGGGTGCTCATGCAACTCAGTCCGTTGGTTTGCGAGGTGGCTGCGGCGGTGTCAGCCGGAGCGGGGCTTACGGAAATAAGTCGCCGTTTTCATGCCACCCTGGTAGATATGTTTACGGCGGCCCTGGTCACCGCCGCCACGGCAACCGGCATCAAAACGGTGGCCCTGGCCGGCGGCGTGATGCAAAATGAGGTTTTGCTGGCCGGCTTAAAGGACAGTCTGGCCCAGGCCGGTTTGGCGGCCATGCTGCCCCGGCGCCTGCCGTCCAACGACGGCGGCCTGGCCTACGGCCAGGCGGTGGTGGCGGCAACCGTAAGCGAACAGCCGCACCGCATCTTCGGGTGATCAGCCAGGCTTACGTACAGGGGGTACGCTGCGCCTGGCTGCTTACCCAAACCTGCGGCGCGGCTGTTCGCTTACGGCCCGTTAAACCTGTAGGTTAGTACCCCTGGTGAACGGTTGCCCGAAACTTATAATGACAATGTAACTGATCACGGGATACCCCCTGCGTGACGATCTGCTAAGGAGTAAGCGGTCACGGGGCACCCCAGATTGCGGCAAGCAGACCGGCGCAGCGTACACCGGGTACTCAAGCCGGGCTGATCGCCGCAAGGTGGGGTGCCCCGTGATCGCTTACATGACAATCAATCGGGAGTGAGCGCATGTGTTTGGCGGTACCGGGAAAAGTGGTGGAGATCTTCGAGGAAAACGGTTTGAAGATGGGGCATATCGACTATGCCGGGGCGATCAGCCGGGCCTGCCTGGAGTATGTGCCGGAGATCCGCCTTGGGGATTATACCGTGGTCCATGCCGGTTTTGCCCTGTCCATCCTGGATGAGGAAGAGGCGGCCAAAAGTTTTGCCGCCTGGCGTGAGTTGCAGGCGGCAGCGGCCCGGGAGGGAGTGGATCTCTTCGGTCGCCCGCTGGCCGATGCCGATGCCGATGCCGATGAACAGGAGTGAGCGGGGCATGCTGAAACACCTGGATGAATACCGCGATCCGGCCCTGGCCCGGAAGTTACTGGCGGAGATTGCGGCGGTGACCACCCGGCCCTGGGTGATCATGGAGATCTGCGGCGGCCACACCCATGCCATTATCCGCCACGGTATCGACCTGCTGCTGCCCCGGCAGCTTGAACTGGTGCATGGCCCCGGCTGCCCGGTCTGTGTTACCCCGGTGGCCCTGATTGACCAGGCCCTGGCGCTGGCCCGGCGGCCCGAGGTGATCTTTACCAGCTTCGGCGATATGCTGCGGGTGCCGGGCAGCCGCGAGAGCCTGGCCCGGATTCGGGCCAGGGGTGGTGATATACGTACCGTTTATTCGCCGCTGGAGGCGGTTAACCTGGCGGTGCAAAACCCGGCGCAAGAGGTGGTCTTTTTTGCCGTGGGTTTTGAAACCACCGCCCCGGGCAACGCCCTGGCGGTGCAGCAGGCCGCCCGCCTGGGGTTGACCAACTTCAGCCTGCTGGTAAGCCATGTCCTGGTGCCGCCGGCCATCGGTGCTTTGCTGGCGGCCCCGGACAACCGCATCCAGGCCTTCCTGGCTCCGGGGCATGTCTGCACCGTGGAAGGGTTGCAGGACTACGAGGCCATGGCCGCCGCCCATCAGGTGCCCATGGTGCCCGCCGGTTTTGAGCCGGTTGATATCCTGGCCGCCATTTTGCTGCTGGTGCGCCAGCTGGAAGAGGGGCGGGCCCAGGTGGAAAACGAATACCGCCGTTCGGTGCGCCCGGAAGGTAACCCGGCGGCCCGGCTGGCGGTGGAGCAGGTTTTTCAGGTTTGCCACCGCACCTGGCGAGGCCTGGGGGAAATTCCCGCCAGCGGTTTGCGCTTGCGGCCGGAATTTGCCGCCTTTGATGCCCAATGCAAGTTCGCCCTGGAGGAGACCGGGGAGATGGAATCACCGCAGTGTATCAGCGGGGCGATTCTGCGGGGAGAGAGCAAGCCGCCCCAGTGCCCGGCTTTCGGCAAGGAGTGCACCCCCGAGCACCCCCTGGGGGCCACCATGGTTTCCAGCGAAGGCGCCTGTGCCGCCTACCGCCATGCCAACCGGCAATAAAGAGTTTTGGAGTGATTGATGTCTTGGCAAATTAAACCGGAAAACTTTGGTTGCCCGCTGCCGGCGGCGGATGGGGCGACGGTGCAGCTGGCCCACGGTGGCGGCAGCCGGCTGGCGGCGGAGTTGATTGAGCAGACCCTGGTGCCGGCCTTTGCCGATCCGGTGCTCTCCCGGTTGGAAGACCAGGCGGTGCTGGAGTCACCGCTGGGCGCCGGTGAGCGCCTGGCCTTCACCACCGACTCTTTTGTGGTGGACCCGCTTTTTTTTCCCGGCGGCAGCATCGGTGAGTTGGCGATTAACGGCACCATCAACGACCTGGCCATGGGCGGCGCCCGGCCCCTTTATCTGTCGGTGGCCCTGATTGTCGAAGAGGGGCTGGAGCTGGCGATTTTGCGCCGGGTCATTGCCGATCTGGGTGCCGCCGCCAAGGCCGCCGGGGTGCGGGTGGTGACCGGCGACACCAAGGTGGTGGGGCGGGGGAGTTGTGACAAAATTTTCATCAATACCAGCGGCATCGGGGCGGTGCCGGCCGGCCTTGCGCTTTCCGCCGCCAACCTGCAGCCCGGGGATAAGATCATCATCTCCGGCACCATGGCCGACCACGGCATGGCCATTATGAGTTGCCGCCAGGGCTTGAGCTTTGCCGAGCCTTTAACCAGCGACACCGCCGCCCTGCATCAACTCACCGCGGCGATCATGGCGGCTGCCGGCATGCCGCCGGCCGCCCCGGCCCAAAAGGCCAATGAGCCAGAGGCCGGTCAGGCCCTGCGGGCCATGCGGGATCCCACCCGGGGTGGGGTGGCGGCGGTATTAACGGAAATGGCCAGGGCTTCCCGGGTCGGGGTGGTAATTGCCGAAGAAACCCTGCCGGTGGCCGGGCCGGTGCGCGGGGCCTGCGAAATTCTGGGGATCGATCCGCTGTTTGTGGCCAACGAGGGCAAGCTGCTGGCGGTGGTGGCGCCGGAGAGCGCCGGGGCGGTGCTGCAGGCCATGCGGGAGCACCCGCTGGGGCGGCAGGCGGCGATCATCGGTGAGGTGGTGGCGGAAAACCCCGGCCTGGTGGCGCTGCGCACCGCGCTGGGGCCCCATCGGATCATCGATCTGCCCAGTGGAGAACTGCTGCCGAGAATCTGCTGAATCAACCGGTATTACAAAGGCTGTGAAGCGATGACCATCAAAAGCCGCATAACCCTGATCGGTATCCTGGCGGTGGGAGGTCTGTTTTTTTGCTGCTGGGCCTGATGACCAGCGAATTCTCGCGCTATCGCCAGCAGCAGGTGGTGGTGGAAGAACTGGCCCTGATCAGCGAACTTTCAGCCCTGGTGCATGAACTGCAGAAAGAAAGGGGCCTTAGCACCGGCTTTCTTGCCTACCCCGAGGCCGATTACCGCGATGCTCTGCTGGCGCAGCAGGCCGAAACCGACCGAAAGCTTGCCGCCTTGGGCCGGGCCGATGGTGCCCAGGCGCAGCGGTTGCAGCAGGAGTTGAGCCTCTTGCGGCAGCGGGTCATCTCCGGAGAGGGGGCTTACCCTGCCGACTACCGCCACTATTCCTGGTTGGTGCAAGGTTTGCTGGATCAGGTTCAGAGTCAGGGGCGGCGGCTGGGGTTGGCCGAGCTCAAGGATGATCTGGTGACCCACAGCCACTTGATGTTTGCCAAGGAATACCTGGGGCGGATTCGGGCCACGGTTAACCACGGCTTGCGCCTGGCGGGCGAAGGCCGGGAAAAGATGGTGGAAGCGGCCCGCCTGCAGGCCCTGTTTGGTGAATACCGGCGGCTTTTTCAACTTGCCGCCGCTGCCGATCTGGCGGGACGGTTGCAGCAGGTGCTGGACACCCCGGCGGCGGAGGAAGTGCTCAAAGCTATGCAGGCTTCCACCATGGCAGGGTTTACGGAGCTGACGATCTCATCCGGGCAGTGGTTTGCCCTGGCCACGGAGGTGATCGATGACTTGAAAGAGTTGGAAGATCACTCCCTGACCCTGCTGCTCCACGAAGGGGAGCAGCAACTGGATAATCTTCGCCGGCGCCTGCTCATTTTCTCCCAGGGAGGCCTGCTCATCGGTGGCGGCATCCTGGTGCTGGTCATTTATACCCTCCACGGCATGATCCGCTCCCTGGACCATCTGCTGGCGGAAATCGGGCAAATCGGTGCAGAGGAAGATTTCGGCCGCCGGCTACCGGTGGCCGCCGGCCATGAAATAGGAATTATTGCCCGTCATTTCAACAAGTTGCTGGAGGTGGTCGAGCGTCTGCTGCGAGAGAAGGACCAACTGGCCGGGACTGATCAACTGACCGGCCTGAACAACCGCCGCCGCTTCAAGGAGTTGCTGGACCAGGAACTGATCCGCTACCGCCGTATCCCCAAGCCTCTCTCCCTGTTAATCTTCGACATCGATCATTTTAAGCGGGTTAATGATACCTACGGGCATGAAACCGGGGATTTGGTGCTCAAGGAGATGGCGCAACTGTTGCAGGCCACGGTGCGCCGTACCGACACCCCGGCCCGTTGGGGCGGTGAGGAGTTTTTGGTGCTGTTGCCGGCCACCACCGCCGAGGCGGCGATGGCCCTGGCGGAAAAGCTCCGGCAGGCCATTGAAGAGCACGATTTTCCCCGGGTCGGCCGGGTGACCGCCAGTTTCGGGGTGGCCGCCTTCCATGATGGCGAGCAGGAGGAAAGCGCCTTGTTACGCCGGGTGGATAAGGCCCTCTATCAGGCCAAGCGGCAGGGGCGCAACCGGGTGGTCAACTGGGCGGCTGCAGCTAAGCCGGCTGATTTGCCATAACTGACCACGTGGAGCAAAGGGTAAGCGATAACAGGGGGCGCCCCCCAGTTTTTTACGATCTGCCCAGCACCTGTCTGACCTTGGTGGCCAGTTCTTCCCTGCTGAAGGGTTTCTGGAGGAAATTGATCTCTTCTCCCTGCTCCTGCAACTCAGCAAAAGACTCCAAGGGGTGACCGGAGATGAAAAGGATCTTCAGTTGCGGCCGCTTTGCCTGCAGTCGGCGGGCCAGTTCCAGGCCGCTCAGGCCCGGCATGGCCAGGTCGGTCAGCAGCAGGTGAATCTCTCCCGGCTGATCGTCGGCCAGTCGCAGGGCCTGGCGCGGGTCGGCGACGGGCAGCACATGGTAACCCAGCATGGTCAACAGGTTGTGGATCAGGTTCAACAGAGAGACCTCATCTTCCACCAGCAGGATGGTTTCCTGCCCGACGGCCTTGAGCAATTCGGCGGCCGCTCCGGCCGTAACCGCGTTTTCCGGGGCAGGCCCGTGGAAACGGGGCAGGTAGATCCGGAAGGTGGTGCCATGGCCGGGGCTGCTGAAGACCTCCATGAACCCTTTGTTCTGTCGCACGATCCCGTAAATGGTGGCCAGCCCCAGGCCGGTGCCTTTGCCAATCTCCTTGGTGGTGTAAAACGGGTCGAAAATACGGCCCAAAGTATCGTCGTCCATGCCGCAACCGTTGTCGCGGACCTCCAGGCGGACATATTGACCGGGGCTGGCATCGGGGCAAAAACGGCAGAACTCCTCGTTGATTGCCACCCGTTTGGTGGCAATCACGATTTCCCCCGGTCTTTCGTTGCCGATGGCATCACGGGCGTTGACCGCCAGGTTGGCCAAAATCTGGTCCAGTTGGCCGGGGTCCAGATACATCGGCCATAGTTCTTCGCCGGGCTGCCAGGTCAGGGTGATATGCTGGCCGATCAGCCGGCCCAGCATTTTTATGGTGCCCTCGATTTCTTCGTTGATGTTAAGCAGCTTGGGATTAATAGTTTGCTTGCGGGCAAAGGCCAACAGTTGCCGGACCAGGTCGGCGCTGCGCCGGCCGGCGGTGATAATTTCGCCGACCTCCCCTTGCAGGGGGTCTTCGGGGGGGAGCCGCAGTTGGAGTACCTGGGCATAGCCGATGATTACCGCCAGCTTGTTGTTGAAATCATGGGCCACGCCGCCGGCCAGCAGGCCCATTGATTCCAGCCGCTGCGATTTATGCAGAGCCTCCCGGGTGGCATGCGCTTCGGTCTGGTCGCTGAATACCAGGACCACCCCGCTGATGTTGCCCTCGTCGTCCCTGATCGGGGCGCCGCTGTCGGCAATGGGCCGTTCGCTGCCATCCCGCGAGATCAGCAGGGTGTGGTTGGCCAGGCCCACCACCTTGCCCTCATGCAGCACCTTTGCCACCGGGTTGGCCACCGTGACCCGGCTGTCCTGGTTGATGATCCGAAAGACCTTTGGCAGTTCTTGCCCCCGGGCTTCGTCTTCCAGCCAGCCGGTAAGCTGTTCGGCCACCCGGTTCATGGCCCGCACCCGTCCCTCGTTGTCGGTGGTGATTACCGCATCCCCGATGCTGTACAGGGTGGTGCGAAACTCCTGCTCCGCTTCCCGCCGGGTGCGCTCGCTGTGGTAAAGGCGGCGGAAGAAATCGGCCTGGCGCCGGTGCTGTAACAAAGCGGTGAAAAGCAGGCCGAGTACAATAACCAGGCCCAGCAGGCCGGTGCGGTAGTAGGTTTCGCTGAGGATTTCGCTGGTGGGTCTGCTGGTCACCAGCAACCAATCGGTATCGGGCACCAGGCGCAGGTCGGCCAGCATGGGGGTGCCATCGCGATAGTTACCGGCAAATTTGCCTTGCCGTTCGTACAGTTCGGTTAGCGCCGCCGGGGCTACGCCGATGGCCTCAAGATCCCGCTTTGCCAGTTTGTCCGGGTTGATGGTGCAGTCGCAGAGGGTGTGCAGTTCCTGATCGTAAGGGTAAATGATGAAAGTACGGAAGTCGATACCGGTTTCCGGCCAGAACTGGAGCAGCGGCTCAAAAAAATCCCGGGCCGGGGTGCGCAGTACCAGCAGCACCGGATCGACCGCCGCCGGCACCGCTGCGACGGTATCAAGATAAACTTCCCGGTCGTCAGCGCGGAAAAAGGGAGAGAGGGTGACCTGCCCGGTGGTCAGGGCGGCGGTGATGCTCCGGCGGCTGGCTTCCGGCAGCGTCTCTTCTTGCCCGGTGGCGCTCAGCAGGATATCGCCGGCGGCATTGACCAGCAAAACGTCGGCATACCCCTGGGCTTTTTGTAGCTGCAAACGATGTTTGACCGCCATGACGGCTTGTTGATCTTCCGGGGTCTGCAGCCAGGCGGCGGCGGTGGCCTCGGCGAACAGCCCCCGGCTCATGCGGGCGGCGTCGGCCAGGCGTTCCTGGCGCCACTGTTCAATCTGGCCGGTTTTCAAACTGTTGGTGGCGGCCATGGCCTGGTGGGCCGCCGCCAGTTCAGTGGCCGCCTCGCGGTGGTGAAACCACCATAAAAACAACCCCAGCAGGGCTGCCAGGCCCGACAGGGCGAGGGCCTGCAGAATTTTGGGGCGGGGTTGTCGGTTGTCCATCACCATCTCTTGTCAGGTAATCGTTCCGCGGCACCGCATCTTCGGGCGATCCGCCAGACTTACATCCACGGGCCAGGCTGCTTGCCCGAACCTGCCTGCGGTGCTGCTGAACGATGACGGCCCGTTAAACCGAAAGGGTAGTACCCCCGGTGAAGGGTTACCTGGTCAGGCGGCAGAGTGCGCCTTCGGCTTCCTGGCTGTTTACCACCGGGTGACAGCCAGGGGCGGGCGTTTGTTAATGATTTCAGTATAATATTATTGACAACAAATACTGAATCGGACGCATCTGGCCGGAACAAATAGCTATTTTGCGCAACGTCCTCGATCTTAGCAGTTGGCCGCCTCGAATTCAATCAATATCGTTGCGGTCGTCGTCCAGGGGGGTGAAGGGAATGATGTTGATACGGACCTCTTGCGCTCCTAACAGTCGATAGTAAACCTGGAGCACATCACGCCGCAGCAGGGGAGAGGGTTGGACATAGAGGGGGCGCAGCTCGTAGCCGATGATCCCGTCGGGCTGTTTGGTAACGGCGCGCAGGCGGGCGGTGTCGAAGTGCGGGCTGCAATTGACGAAATCGTGCGCCTGGGCCAGGGCATCCGCCATGGGCAGGCCTTCCAGGAGGCGAAACTGGAAGGCGGGGGAGTAGGGCTTGAAGGTGTAGGGTTGCTCGGTGGGCCAGAAAAAGGCGATGGTATGAGGATCGTTGGTGTAGTTGCAGCCGTGCAGCAGCAGGTGGTAAGTCCCTGCCGCCGGGGGCTGATCAACCTGGATGGTACTCAAGCCGGTTGCCGTGGCACAGGACTGGTTTCCCACGGCGGTAAGGGCCAGCAGCAACAAGGTGGCGGCAACTAGTTTCATCGCTTTTCTCCGTCAGTAATGATGCTAATCGGTAAACAGATAGGCCAGTTCTTCCAGGGCCTGCTTGATGGCATACGGCATGGCCTTGGCGTACATATCCAGCAGGATGATGGCGTTGACCGACGAATCGCTCTTGCTGCTGCCGCGCAGGCGTTGGGCCATGGCGCTGTTAACCTCCTGGATATGGCGATAAATTTCGTTAAGGCCTTCCAGGGCAAAATCCGGCACCAGGCCTCGCCGGTTGCGGAAATATTGGGTCAGCATATAGGTGGCGGCGGCCCGGTAGATGGTCTCCTCCTCGCTGGCCAGAGGCAGGTGAAATCTGGCCATGGGCTTAAAAAAAGTGGTCAAAGGGCAGTCGCTGGCCGCCATCAGCAGCCCCATCAGCGAGGAAACGGCCCGCTGGATGGTGGTTGCCTGGCTGATTTTCCGCTCCTGGGTAATGACCTCCAGTAAAACTTCGTCGTGGGAGAGCAGGTGTTCAAAGCTGGTCACCAGCGGTGCCAGGTTCAAGGCGGCAGGGCAGTGGGGGGCCTGGGCGGAGTTCAGGGAACAGTTGGGACACTGGTGCTGCTCCAGCCTGGCCCAGTCCGGGGGGGGGTACCGCTGCTCGTCGACCAGCCGGATGGCGTTGTCGAAAGCCAGGTTGAAGGTTACCACTTCCGTTGCACTCAAGTGGAAGTGGTAGGTTATCCGGAAAAGCGGCTCGGCGGTCATGGTTTGCATTATAAAGGACAACGGTGGGGTAAGTCCACTTTTCTTGCCCCGGTCACCCTGGCCCTTGACATCGGCGGAGGGTTGCAACAAGCTGTAAAGTAGCGCTTGCGCCCGGGAAGATGATTTAGGCCGGGGCACCCCGTGCGCGGTAAGTCAGATAAGTAACCAGGGGGAAAGGATGAGGATACTGTTGCTTGGTTTGCTGGCCCTCTGGGCGGGGGGGATGCTTTACGGTTACAGCCGTCGCCCTGCCTCGGGGTTTGCCGTGACCGGCCCCTGGCGGCAGGTGTCGCAAGTGGAGTTTTTCTGCGACCTTAGCTACGAGCGTGACGGCCGACCGGTTCTTGAGCAGAGAATTTTACCGGCCATGCTGGCGGCCATCGCCCGGGCCCGCCGCTTTGTGATCCTGGATTTGTTTCTTTTTAACGATCTTGGCGGGCATAAGGTTTTGGGCCAGGGACTGCAATCACCGGTGGCTTGCCTGACCGAGGCGCTGATCAGCGCCCGGCGGCAACAACCCGATCTGACGGTGCTGTTCCTCTATGATGAGATCAACACCGGTTACGGCTCTTATTCGGAGCCGCACCTGGAGCGGCTGACCGCCGCCGGGGTGGCAACGGTGCCGGTTGATCTTGCCCGCCTGCCCGATTCCAACCCGCTCTATTCGGGGCTCTGGCGGACCCTTCTGCAATGGTGGAAGCCCGCCGGCCGGGGGCGTTTGCCCAACATTTTCGCCGCCGATGGGCCGGGGATGAAACTGGCCTCTTATCTGCGACTGTTCAACTTCAAGGCCAATCATCGCAAACTGCTGATCACCGAGCAAACGGCGCTGGTAAGTTCCGCCAATGTTCATGATGCCTCCGCCCGGCACAGTAACATCGCCTTTCAGCTGCGGGGCGGGATCATTGCCGATCTGGCGGCATGCGAAGCGGCCACCGCCCGCTTTTCCGGCCATGATTTTGCCCTGCCTCCCGGTATCTTGCCCGAGGTCTCGCCACGGCCTTCGGACTCCCTTGAGGGCGAAGTGTCGACTGTTTCGGAGGCGGGAGAATTTTCGGGCTCTGTTCCGCTGGCGCGGCTGCTCACCGAAAGTGCCATTGGCCAGGCGCTGCTGGCGGCGCTGGACGCCACCCGGCCGGGGGATCGGATCTGGGTGGCCCAGTTTTATCTGTCGGACCGGCGGGTCATGGCCGCCCTGGCCGGCGCCGCCCGGCGCGGGGTAACGGTTCGGCTGCTGCTGGACCCCAGCCGCGATGCCTTTGGCCACGACAAACGCGGGATTCCCAACCGCAGTTCGGCCGCCTGGTTGAAGGCCCGGGGCGGCGACCGGTTGGCGATCCGCTGGTATAACACCAGGGGGGAACAGTTCCACGCCAAGCTGGCCCTGATCGAATCCTCGCCCGCCGGGGCTGAGGAGGCCTCAACCGGCCGGGTTACGATTATCGGCGGTTCGGCCAACCTGACCCGCCGCAACCTGACCGGCTACAACCTGGAGAGCTGCCTGGAAATCCGGGCTGCCGCCACCGCCCCGATCGCCGTCGAGGTGCGCCATTTCTTCAAGCGCCTGTGGCATAACCAGGAGGGAGAATATCTGGTGGACTATGAGCAATATGCCGAAAAGCGGCCCTTAAAGGCGGCCTGGGCCGCCTGGCAGGAGTTCAGCGGCATGGGGACCTTCTGATGACCGCCGCCATTCTGCTGGCCACGCTGTTGGGCGCCGGTTTAGGGGGCGGCGGCGCCGGCTGGTATTTTCACCGCCGGCATCGGCGGTTGTGCCGGGAGCAGCAACAGCGCACGGAGGCGGCCTTGCGGCGCCAGCTTGATGAAGTGTTTGCGGTGTTCCGGGCCATCAACGGCGGGGTTTATGTGGCGGATATGGAGACCCACGAAATTCTGGCCCTCACCGGCCGCGACCGGGGCAGCTTCGATGCTACGGTGGTGGGGAGCAAATGTTTTGAGCAGGCCGGCGCCAACCTCGGCGGTCCTTGTCTTTTTTGCACCAACCGGATTCTCCTGGATGATAACGGTCGCCCCGCCCCGCCGGTGGTGCGCGAGTTTCGAAATCCCTGGAGCAACGCCTGGTACCTGGCCATCGGCCGGGCCATTCACTGGTTTGACGGTCGTCTGGTGCGGATGGAGATTGCCATCAATATCACCGAGCGCAAACGGGCCGAGGAAGCCCTGCGTTGCAGCGAGCAGAACTTCCGGGAACTGGTGGAAAACTCCCTGGTGGGAATCATGCTGATCCAGAATGGAGAGATTGTCTTTCAAAACCCGGAGCAGCAGCGCCTGCTAGGACGGCTGCCCAGTTCCTTCAACCTGGAGGACTTCACCGCGGTCCACCCCGAAGACCGGGACAAGGTTCGGGAAAGTTACCGTAAGATCAGCAACGGCCTTTCGCCCCAAGTGGACCTGGACTTCCGCCTCTATACCGGGGGGCGCCGCGATGAAGCCGGCCTGGCCTGGGTTTATTGCCGGGCCAGGCCCATGGATTTCCAGGGGCGCAAGACCATTCTGATCAGCATGATGGAGATTACCCGGATCAAAGAGCTGGAGCGGCTGCTGCGCCAGCAAGACCGGATGTCCTCTCTGGGCCGGGTGGCTGCCGGCATTGCCCATGAGATTCGTAATCCGCTCTCGGGAATTAATATTTCCCTGACCACTCTGCGACAAATTTACCATTCGCCGCAACACCGAGACCAGGTGGAAGATATCTTTCGCCGGCTGGCCACCGCTTCCGCCAAGATCGAGGCGGTTGTCAAACGGGTGATGGATTTCTCCAAGCCCGGGCAGCTTCACCCCCGCTCCGTTTCACTCAATGAACCGGTGGCCGAGGCGCTGGAGTTGGCCGGAGTTTTTTTAAGTAAATACCAGATCAATCTGGAGGTTGACCTGGCGCCGGCGTTGCCTCTCTGTCGTGTTGACCCCGGCCAACTGGAACAGGTGGTACTCAACCTGTTGACCAACAGCGCGGAAGCCATGGAGGCGATGCCGCGGGAAGCTCCTCGCCGCCTTAAAATTGCCACCCGGGCCCTGGCCGATGGGGTGGAATTGCTGGTGGACGACAGCGGCCCTGGCCTGGCGCCGGAGGTACAGGGGGAGATCATGGACCCCTTTTTTACCACCAAGCCCGAAGGTACCGGGATCGGCCTGAACATCAGCCAGCGGATTATCAATGACCACGGCGGCACCATCGAACCCTGCGTCGGCACGCTGGGCGGCGCCTGTTTCCGGATTTTTCTGCCCGCCGCCGGCCGGGAGAGGGGTAACAGTTTGCCTGGGAAATAATCTGCATGGGAGGATGATGAAAAAAAATGACAGAGGGGAGGTAAATGTGCGATGATCGTTGCAAAGGAGACCCGCGATGCTGGCCCAAAACCGAGACGACCTTTTTGCCGTCCTGCGCCACCTCAAACTGCTGCTGGTGGAAGATGACGAGTTGATCCGTGATTCCCTGGCGCTCTTTTTTGCCAACGAAGGTTGCCGCCTGGAAGTGCAGGCCAGTGCCGAAGATGGTCTGCAACTGGTCCGGGTGCGGGAATTCGATGTGGTGATCACCGATTTTCGCCTGCCGGGGATGAGTGGTCTGGAGTTTTTGCGCATCCTGCAGGAGATGCAGCCGGAAGCGCAGAAGATCCTGTTGACCGCTTACATGAACGAAGAGGTGCTGGCCGAGGCCTTCCGCCTGGGGGTCCACGAGTTTATTGAAAAACCCATCGCCACGGAAGATATTGAAGAGGCACTGGCCCGGTTGATCCGGCGCCGGTCGCCAACCCGACCGACCTTGCCCGGGGGGGTGTGATTCTTGCGGTTTATATGTTATAGTAGGGGTTAAAATCAGGTTGCCGACCTGTTCGGCACCATGAACCCTAAAAGAAAGGAGAAGCAGTTATGACTCAGGCTAAATCAGGCGACAGTGTCAAGATCCACTATACCGGGAGATTGACCGACGGCACCGTTTTTGATTCCTCCGACGGGCGTGAACCCTTGGGCTTTACCATCGGCAACGGCGAAGTGATCCCCGGCTTTGAAGAAGCGGTCAGCGGCATGGCGGTGGGGGAGAGCAAAAATGTGACCATTCCCATGGACAAGGCTTATGGGCCCCGGCTGGATCAGCTGATCATCGATGTGCCCCGCAGCCAGGTGCCGCCGGACCTGAACCCGGAGTTGGACCAGCGCCTGCAGATGAGCGGCCCCAATGGTGAGAATGTGGTGGTTAAGGTGGTGGATGTGTCTGATGATTCGATCAAACTTGATGCCAATCCCCCTTTGGCCGGTGAAGATCTGAACTTCGATATTGAACTGGTTGAGATCGCCTAAAACCTGTTTTGTCGCCGGCCAGCCGGTAACGGCGACCCGGCAACAACTTGCCGCTGAACCGTTGTGAACGGCAGCGGCAAAGCAAACAACGGCCCCTGATGGTCCAGCTTCGACCATCAGGGGCCGTTTTATTTGTTGCCCTTGTGCCATTGTTAGCCCCCGGTTAAACGGAGGGGCATGGGGCTATGATTTGTCTTCAAGCCGCGGGCGTTGCGCGGTTTCCTCGTCATCCCAGCGCCAGTCGTCATCGTCGCCGTCACTTGCCGCCTGGGAGCGGCTGGTGGCGGTTTGCCCATGGCTGCTGCCGAAGACCATTTTTTCCAACTCAGCCACCACCTTCTTCAGCTCTTCCGACTGAGCACTGAGCTCTTCCGAAGCGGCTGCTGATTGCTCGGCGGCGGCGGCGATCCGCTGGGTGGCGTCGGAGCTTTCATGGGTGGCCTCGGTGATCTGCTGTACCCCCTTGGCCTGCTGTTCGGTGGCCTCGGTAATGGCCGAGTTCTTGTCGCCGATGGTGGTGGCGGTTTCGACGATATCATCGAAATCCTGGTTGATTTCCTTCAGGGAGCCGGCGCAGGAAGTGATCCGGGCCACGGTGGTGTCCAGCAGTTGCTGGATCTGGTTGGCTTCCTGGGCGGTTTTCATGGCCAGGTTTTTAACCTCGTCGGCCACCACGGCAAAACCGGCCCCGGCTTCGCCGGCCCGGGCCGCTTCCACCGCCGCGTTCAAGGCCAGCAGGTTGGTTTGGAAGGCGATGGAATCGATGGTGGCGATGATGGAACGGATCTGGCCACTGTCCTTTTCGATCTGGGTCATGCTTTGGGTCAGTTCCGCCAGGGCTTTGAGGGACTGGCCTGACTTTTTGATGTTTTCCCGCATCAGTTTTTCAGACCCCTCGGTCAGTTCCACCATTTGGGCGCTCTGGGCGGCAATTTCCTCCAGCGCCGCGGAGGTTTCTTCCACCGAACTGGCCTGGCTGGCAGCGGTATCGGACAGCGACTGGCTGCTGGAGGCGATCTCTTGGGCAGCCACGGCCACCTGGCTGGAGCTGCCTTCAACCTCCCGGGCCGCCCGCTCCAGGGTGCGGGAAAGCCGGATGGTCAGCGGCCAGGTGATCCCCAGTCCCACGGCCAGCCCCAGCAGGATAACCAGGCTGACCCGGATTTTGAGGCCCCAGGCGGTATGCAGCAAACCTTCGTCGGAGACCAGGTTGTCGCCCACGTGTTTCCGGATTCGGTGCAGAATACTCTGCACCTCCGCCAGGGCCGTCAGGGTTTCCCGGGTGTAGGTGGCTTGGGCCGCCTGGTAGCCGGCCAGGTTTTCATCCAGCCAGGCCAGGGTGTCGTCGATGGCCGCCAGGGTAGCCTCGCCGGCGGGCATGGTTGACTCGTGGAAATAATCGATGGCCGCCTGGCGCCGGTTTTCAGCCAGCAGCTCGTTGATGCGGACCACGCTTTCGTGCAGCTGGGTGTGCGGTTCCTCCACCTTTTGCCAGAAGGATGCCAGTTCCGGGGTCAGTTGCCGGCGCTGGCGAAACTCGGACGAGTACAGCCAGCGGCCCAGGGCGCACTGGCGGGGGTCGGTTTGAACCCGGGCGGTGCCGATTTCCGGGTCCATCAGGGCGTCTTTTACGGAGTGCAGCCACTCCAAGTGACGAATTTTGATGTTGCGCAGGTAGTTGGTTAAATGTTGATCGGCCGGGCGGAACTGGGCTTCAATGCGGGCTGCCGACTGGTGCAGCCGGAAGTGGGGCTGTTCCAGTTCCCGCAGCAGGGGTGCCAGGCTGGGCAGCAGCTTTTCCGCCTGCTGCCGCCCTTCGCCGTACAGCCAGCGGCCCAAGGCGCACTGCCGGTCGTCGGTGGAAACCTGCAGCCTGGTGACCGAATCGTCGGTGAACAGGGTGTTTAGCTGGTTGACCCACATCAAATGATCCACTTCCCGCTGGGCCAGTTCGGCGTCCAGGCGGTTGCTGTCCGCCATTTCGTTAGCGTCCCGGATGATAAAGTTGACGCCGATGTAGCTGGCCAGGCCGCTAAGCATCAGGATGCCGATCATCAGGATAAAGCCGGCGCTGATTTGCTGCTTGATGGTAAATCGGTCAAGCAGTGGGTCGATCGTTCTGTTCAGACGTGTCAACATGGTGTCCTTCCTTAGCGGGGCTCACCCTTGGCGGGTGATCGTAAACAATGTGTCCATCTTGAGTTCTGTAAACAGCTCAAAAAGCGGGCCGGTAAGATTGGTCACCCGCAACTGGCCGCCGTTACTGGCCAGGTGTTTGTACAGCAAAAGTAGCTTGCCGATCCCGGAACTGCCGATATGCTTGACCCGGCTGCAGTCTATCTCCACCTCCCGGACACTGGCTAAAGGCAGCTGCTTGATCGTTTTCTTGAGCTCTTCCGCCCCTTTTTCGTCAACCACACCTTCCAGGGAGATGCGAACTTTATTGTCGTTTTGGCTGGCTTCAATTTGCATGGTGACCTTCTCCTGGATTTACTTACTTGAGGCTGCCTGCGGCATCGTTTTAAAAGGGGTTGCGCTGCGGAGATCGTCGAGTCTTTATGCTCTATTTCTTTGCGATGTCAAAAGGTTAGTCCTGATGCTTGTAAAAGGGCAATGTATAGGAATATTTTGCTTTTAGCAAAGTTTTTTTCGGTGCCGGGGTGGTTGGTGAATTTTCCCGGGGCGGCAGGGGCAAAATTATGATGATTTTATCCGGCGGATGCTGCATCATGTAGGGCCGACTTTAAACAAGGCTGTTGCCCGTCGCCAGAGGGATTTGACCCGATGGGCGGAGGGTGAGGGGTGTAGCGCGGTTGCAGTTTGCCTGATAATCCCGGGAGCAATGCTTTATGAAAAATTTACAACGACTGGCGGTTGCCGTGGTTTGCCTTTTGATCCTGTTGCCGGTGACAGCGGTCAAGGCCGGACCGGCCCTTGGAGGGCCGGAAGATGGTTTCACGGTGCAACTCAGCGCCTGGGCTGAAGAAGAGACGGTCAATGATTTGCTCACCGCCGTGTTGGTGGTGGAGCGCAGTGGCCCGGACCATGCCCGTTTGGCGCTGGCGGTGGCCAATCTCATGCGGCGGGCCCTGGGCGAGGTCGAGCGTTACCCCGAGATTAAAGCCCACACCGTGGCTTATGCCACCCAGCCGGTGTACCAGAGGCGGGACGGTAAAAATGAGCGGGTGGGCTGGCGGATCCGGCAGTCGCTGCAGCTTGAAAGCACCGAGGTGGAAAAAACGGTGGAGCTGATCGGACGTTTGCAGGCCCTCGAGTTGCAGCTTGTTGCCATGAACTTCACCGTCTCCGAGCAGAAAAAGGAGCGGCTGCGGGCTACCCTGACGGCGGCCGCCATCGATGCCTGGCGAGGCAAGGCCGAGGCGGCGGTCAGAAGACTGGGCGGCCGCGTCTGGCGCCCCTATGAAGTAAGGATCGACGATGAATACCGGCCGCCGGTGCAACCTTTGCTGCGCACTGAAGCCGCGATGTTGAGCCAACCCGTGGAGTCGGCGGTGGAGGCCGGTACTTCCCGCTTGCGGGTAACGGTCAGCGGTACCGCCTGGGGGCGTTGAGTCACCATGATCTTCATGTGGAGAGCGGGATGAAGCGACCCTTTCATAATACGCCCTGGCCCGAAGCTGACTTGCCGGCTCAGGGTGGTGCCGATAATCCCCCGGCGGGGAAGGCCGGCAGCTCTCTTGATACCTTTGTTTACCCTGAAAGCACCAAACAGTTGTTATCCGTTATTATCAGCCCGGAAGATGCCCAGGCGCATTTGCTTCTGCCGCTTTCGTTCATCGGCAATGAACTTACCGTTGCCGTTGTTCACCCCGAGAAAAGGGAAGTGCTCCAAGACCTCCGGCGGAGGTACGATGCTTTTCACGTCTCATTCCTGCCGATCGGTGCACAAAAATTCACCGAACTTTACCATGAACTCTACCAGCAGCCGGTAAAGGGTCTGTCGGAGCCAGGCTCGCCGAGTTCCGCCCCCTTTTCGGAGCCGCCGGGTCATGGCCGCACCCCGGTTGGTCCCATCTCCGCTAAGGGGCAGGAATTGCCGGAACCCATGCCGAACGACTCCTCGACCGCTTCGGCTTCGTTAGCCGGTCCGGATCTGCCGGATCTGCCGGATCTGCCGGGTTTGGCCGAGGCGCTTTTAACCCATGCCGCTAAGTGTCGGGCCAGCGCCATCCACTTCGAACAGGAAGAGGGCCGGGGTAAAGTTCGCTACCGCATTGACGGTGTGCTCCAGGAGTTGGAGCCCGGCCGGTTGCAGGAAAGTATCCAGGCCAGGCCGGAGGATGTCGTTTCCCGCCTCAAAATTTTGGCCAACCTTGAGCAGGCCGATCCCTTGCTGCCCCAGCATCGGGTCTTTCGTTTTGCCCCGGCCAATGGGGCCCTGCCAGAGCAGGATGAGCTTGTTTTGCGGTTGGCCACCTGCCCTGCCGTGGATGGTGAAAGCTTCACCATCAATATCCTTGATAGCCGCAAGGCAAGGCCGGATCTGGAGATGCTTGGCCATGCCCCCCCGGTTCTGCAAGCTCTGGAAACTTGCCTGGCGCATGGGCGGGGCATGGTCCTGGTGGCCGGCCCCCCCGGCAGTGGCAAAAACACCACGCTGCAGGCCATCTTGGAATTTCTGCGGGCTCCTTCGCGTCGCATAGTCATGGCCGAGGAGTATGTTACCGCCCGCCTGCCCGGGGTTATGCAAACCGCTATCGACCCGGAAAGAGGTTTGACTGCCCCACGGCTGCTCCGCTCTTTCCTGCCGCTTGATCCCGATGTTATCATGCTTGATCGGTTTGATGACCGCCCATCGATGCGGCAGGGGGTGAACTGTGCCCGCCAAGGCCCACTTTTTCTGAGTTCTATTGCGGCTGTTGATGGTTCGGAAGTTCTGGCCCGTTTTGAGGCCGCCGGCTGTGACCGGGCCGAACTGGCCGCGCTTATCAACGGCGTGCTGGTCCAGCGGCTGGTGCGCCGGATTTGCCCCGACTGTAAAACCGCCTGTGTGCCCGAGCGCGATGAGTGGGGCCGGTTGTTTGTCGATTACCCCTCCCAGCTCACTTTTTTCCTGGGCAAAGGCTGCGCCCTTTGCGATTTCACCGGCTTTAAGGGCCGGACCTTGCTTTCCGAGCTGTTTGTTCCCGGTGCGGCGGCCGCCGCCACCCGGGAAAATGGCCGGGAAGGCTTAAGGGAAGCCGCGGCCAGCAACGGTCTGCCCTCCTTGCTGGATGACGGCTTGCTGAAACTGGGCGAAACCACCCTGGGGGAGATTCTGCGCGTGGTGCCCGCCGCGGCCATAGCGCGCTTTCGGCAACGGACCGGCCGGGGGACGGGGCAAAATTCGGCGGCGGCAATTAAACGGGGGCGGAGTTTTCTGCTTACCGATCCGGCCGGCCAGCGGGACCGTATCGACCGGATGTATGAATTTTACCGGGAACTGTCCCTTGCCCTGGCGTCCACCAGGGTGGTTGAGCGTGCGCTTTTTCACCGCTTTATCACTACCAGCTACCGGGAAATAAAACGCTCGGCAGCCAGTGGGGCGATTACCTTCAATTTTACCGCTGCAGGTGACCGGGTGAAGATTGCCGCCATTCCCCGGCACTGATATTTGCTCCCAGCAGCCAAGGAAACGCACCGGATGAGCCGAACCATAGCCATTACCAGCGGAAAAGGGGGAACGGGAAAAACCACCCTGGCGGTCAGCCTTGCGGCGCAACTGGCCGCGCTGGGCCATCGCACCTGTATTTTTGATGCCGATCTTGGCACGGCCAATGTCAACATTATGCTGGGGATCAACCCCCAGGCCGATATCGGCGATGTGGTCAAGGGAAGTGCTGCGGTCCGCGATATCATCATCCAGGATCCTGCGGGAATAGATATTATCCCGGGCAGCAGCGGGGTGGAAGAGGTGGCCAATCTTGGGGCCAAAAGGCTTGCTTCCCTGGTGACGTCTTTTGACGCCGCCGGTGCTTATGATTTTTATCTCTTCGACACCGGGGCAGGGATATCCCGCCGGGTGCTGGCCTTTTGTCTGGCCGCCGCCGAGGTGGTGCTGGTGATCACCGATGAGCCCACCTCCCTGACCGACGCCTATGCCCTGCTCAAGGTGCTCACCAAACATCAGTACGGGGGGCGGATCAGAGTAGTTATAAATCGCTGCCCCGACCTGGAGGCGGCCAAAAAGGTTTACCGGCGATTCCGGGTGGCGGTGGATTTTTACCTGGGCCTGCCGCTGGAACCCCTGGGGGTGCTTTTCCAGGATCGGGCAGTTCCCGCCTCCATGCAGCAGCAACGTCCTTTCATTGAGCTGTTTCCCAAATCCAAAGCGGCTGACTGTATCAGGCTGATGGCCCGACGGCTGAGCGATGGTGGTCGAGAACCCGCCACCGCCGAGAGTATCGTTGCTTTCTGGAACCATTACGCCTCATTCTGCCGGTTGCCCTTGGAGCTTGCCGCCCGGGGAGCAAAAGAGGAAGCGCATCGCGGAGAGGAGGTGGTCGCTGAGCGGCAGATTTACCTCCTCGACCTGGAGGCTTTTGCGGCTGAAAACAGTAATGAATAATGGAGAAGTTGTTCTTGCCGGGCCGGAACTGGTATTGTTTAACAGTCTGTGGGTCAAGGGGCTGTCAGCGGCCAATGGCTGGGGTGCCGGAAGGTACCGGCACGCCGCGAACCAGATTAATGGTGGTGCCCCCGGCAGGAATCGAACCTGCGACACCAGGATTAGGAATCCTGTGCTCTATCCCCTGAGCTACGGGGGCATTTTGGCCTCCGGACGGCGTCGGCGGCAGCCGCCGACGCCGGGCCTGCAAGGCGTTCTGTTTAGCACAGGGTGGGAAAAAAGACAACAGAACAGAAAGCGGGGCGGCAAATAAGCATTGCCGGTAACGAAAAACAGGCGGGATTTAGATGATGAAACTGGCCAGTGCCGAGCAAATGCGGGCAGGCGACCGGCTTGCCATGGAGATTTTCGGGATCCCCGGGCCGGTGTTGATGGAAAACGCCGGGCGGGCGGTGGTGGAGGTGATGGCCCATCGCTACGGACTGGCCGGCGAGGGAGAAATTGCCGTGCTGGCCGGGCCGGGCAATAACGGGGGCGATGCCCTGGTGATTGCCCGCCACCTTCAGCAATTGGGCGCCCGGCCCTGGGTGGTGCTGCTGGTGGAGCCGGAACGGCTGCAGGGGGATGCCGCCCTCAATTTGCAAATCCTGCGGCAGTTGCCGGTCTCGCTGGAGGTGGTTACCGAAGTTGAGCAGTGGCAAGCCCTGCAGGACCGGCTGCAGGCCTCCCGCCTGGCGGTGGACGGGATTTTCGGCACCGGCCTGAGCCGGGAGCTAAGCGGCCGTTTCCAGGTGGCGGTGGAGTTGTTGAACCGCTTTCCCGGGCCGGTAATTGCGGTGGATGCTCCCTCCGGGCTGGACAGTGATCACGGCCGGGTACTGGGGGCGGCGGTGCGGGCCGACTGCACCGTCACCTTTGCCCTGGCCAAGCCCGGTTTGGTTACCTTTCCCGGCCGGGCGTGGGCCGGCACGGTGGAAGTGGTCGATATCGGTATCCCGCCGGCGGTGTACGACCGGCTGGCGCCGTTTAAAGAGTTATTGACTGCGGCCGAGCTGGCTCCCTGGTTGCCGCGGCGCCGGCCTGTAGACCACAAAGGAAGTTTCGGGCATTTGCTGCTGCTGGCCGGTTCCCGGGGGATGACCGGCGCGGCCCTGCTGGCGGCCCGGGGGGCGTTGCGCAGTGGGGTTGGCCTGGTCAGCGCCTGTGTGCCCCGCGATTTGCTGGTGATTTTTGCCACCGCCTGGCCGGAGTTGATGACCGTGGCCCTACCCAACTCGCCGCTGGCGGCGGGTGCGGAGGACCTGGCAACGGTGCAGGCGGCTCTGGCCGGCAAAAGCGCCCTGGTCTTGGGGCCGGGGCTGGGTACGGCCCCGGCCACCGCCGAACTGGTCCGGCAGCTTTACCGGACGCCGGGAGAGCTGCAGATTCCCCAGGTGTTGGATGCCGACGCCCTGAATATCATGGCTGCGGCCCCGGATTTACTGACCGAACCGCCGGGGCCAAGGGTTTTAACGCCGCATCCGGGGGAAATGGCGCGCCTGCTGGGCATGGCCACCGCCGAGGTACAGGAAAACCGGTGGCAGGCGGCCGCCGAACTGGCCGGCCGCCATGGGGTCTGGGTGGTGCTCAAGGGCGCGGGTACGGTGATTGCCGCTCCCGACGGGCAACTGGCCGTAAGCCCCACCGGCAATCCCGGGATGGCGGCGGGCGGCATGGGTGATGTGCTGGCCGGGCTGATCGGCGGCCTGTTGGCCCAGGGGATGGGGCCATGGCAGGCCGCCTGTCTGGGGGCCTACGCCCATGGCCTGGCCGGTGACCTGCTGGCCGCCGCCGGCGGCCTGGAATTTGGCTTTACCGCGTCAGAACTGGCGGATCGGCTGCCGGCGGCCTTCGGGAGTTTTACCAAAATTTAGCAAAATTCAAGGAGAAACAAGCATGCAACTTGCCAAGGACATCATGACCGCCGAGGTGATTACCGTCAGCCCCGATCTGCCGGTGGAGAAACTGGCTTCCCTGCTATGGGAACGTAGGATCAGCGGAGCTCCGGTGGTGGATGAGCAGGGTGAGCTGGTGGGGGTGGTAACTGAAAGCGACCTGATCGATCAGGCCAAAAAACTGCATATTCCCACCGCCATCGCCGTGCTGGAAGCGGTGATCTACCTGGAACGGGGGCGTAAGGTGGAGGAAGAACTGAATAAAATGGCCGGCAGCACGGTAAAAGACATTTGCACCACCAAACCCGCCACCGTAGCCCCCGATACGCCTTTGGATGAAATCGCCACCGTTATGGCTGAAAAGCATCTGCATACCCTGCCGGTAATGGATCGCGGCAAGCTGGTGGGGGTGGTGGGCAAGGCCGATGTCATCCGGGCCCTGATCAACAAATAAGGTAGGCGATCAGTTACCAAATCATTCCTCGACCACCCGGATCCTGGTCAGACCGCGCAGGGAATTGCCGATAAATACCGCCTCCGCGGTTGCCAGGTCCGCCGGCCGCAGGTTTTGCTCCTGCAGCCGGGGCCGGGGCTGGGTCAGCAGGTGGCGGCGCAGTACGCCGTTCAGCAGGCCGGCACTCACCGGCGGGGTCAGCAGCCGGCCTTGGTGGCGGATAAAGAGATTGCTCACCGCACCTTCCGTCAACTCCCCCCGGGTATTGACAAAAAGCGCTTCACAGTGCCCGGCCGCCAGGGCCGCCTCCCGGTGCCGGTCATAAATATCCCGCTGGCTGGTCTTGTGATAGAGCAGGGGCTGGTCCGGGTCAATGGCCGCCGGGGCAATGACCGCGGTGGGTAATTTGGGCCCGTCGCCCGCCGCCGTTGTTTGGTTTTCGGCCTCGACCAGCTCCTGCCAACTGAAGCAGGGGTGGCCGGCAAAGGGGGCGTGGCTCAACGCCAGGGTGCCGTCCTTGGCCAGGGTCAGCCGCACCCTTTGCGGGCCCAGGGCTGCGGCGGTAAAGCCGTTACCATGGGCCGCCAGCAGCCGCCGGATTTCTTCCGGGTCGGCCTCAAAAGCCAGTCGCTGGGCGGAAGCCAGCAACCTCTGCAAGTGCAGTTCCAGCAGGCGATAGCCCTGATCGGGCTGCCAGAGCATGGTTTCGATGAGCACAAAAGGGGGCGTCGGCCGGCTTAAAAAATTGCCTTTCAGTTTGCACTCCCGCCACTCCTGCTCCGGGTCCGAGTCGTAGACCACCCCGGAGCCGATCCCCATTTCGGCCACCCCCCGGTCCAAGGTAACGGTACGGATGGGGACGTTGAACACCATCTCCTGCTCCGGGCTGATAAAACCGATGGCGCCGGTGTAAACGCCGCGGGGGGCCTGCTCCAGCTCATGGATGATCTCCATGGTCCTGATCTTCGGGGCGCCGGTAACCGAGCCGCAGGGGAACAGGGCCTTAAACAGCTCCGCCAGGCCGGTGTCGGCCTTTAGTTCGCCCCGGATGGTGGAGGTCAACTGGTACAGGGTTTCGTAGCTCTCCAGGGTAAACAGCTCCAGGGTCTCAACGGTGCCGGGGCGGCAGATTCGGCCCAGGTCGTTGCGCAGCAGGTCGACGATCATCACATTTTCGCTGCGATTCTTCCGGTCCGCCGGCAGTTCCGCCGCCCAGCGGGCGTCTTCCTCCGGGGTAAGGCCCCGGCGGCTGGTGCCCTTCATGGGGCGGACCGTGCAGTAATCACCTTGCCGGCGCAGAAAAAGTTCCGGCGACAAGGAAATGATGTGCTCCCCGGCCAGGTTGAGCAAAGCGGCGTAAGAGACCCGCTGGTTGCGGCGCAGGGCGCAGTAAAGGGCGGCGGCGGAACCCCGGCAGGGTAACTGCTGTTTAAAGGTGTAGTTAACCTGGTAGGTATCACCGGCGGCGATATATTCCTTGATCCGCCGGACATTGCGCCGGTATTCCGCCCCGGGCAAGGCCCGCTGCAGCGCCTCGGTTACCAGGCCGGGATCACGTTGCGAGGGAAGGGGCTGTTCGGCCCCGGTGACCGGCAGTTTTTTTGCCAGCACCGCAGCCGGGTCGCGATCGTCCCAGCTGCCTCGCTCGTGGTCATAAACCAGAGGGGCGGCATAGACCCCCAGCACCGCCAGCGGGGCCGGTTGGGCCGTCAGCAGCCGTTGCAGTCTGGGTTCCAGCAGGTAACCGAATTCGTAGGCAAACCAGCCGGCCAGGTAATGACCCTGCTGCAGTTCCGCTTCCAGGGCGGCCAGAAAATCCGCCGCAGAAGTTCCGGGACGTAAGGTCAACATCTTCAGGGGCCGGGCAAAGAGCAGCGAACGGCGGTTCTCCGCCGATAAGCGGGCGCTTTCCAGGAAAACGAAGTTTTCTTCGTCTTCCAGCAAACCCAGCAGTTGGTCAAGTTGTTGGTCGCTAAAGGTCCGGCCGGGCCGGCCTGCGGTGTGCTGTTGGTGCATTCTGGCTTTTTACGGGGTTGCGTGATTCTTGGCAAGTCGTTTATGAGCGTAATCGGGGACAGTTTTCAAAACTGTCCCCTCCTCAAGCCTGGCTGATCGCCCGAAGGTTCGTTGCTGCTGAACGATTACGTGCCTTGCTTATTGATCTTGCGATGGGGAGAGGAATAATTTATAAATTGAGGGTTGGCGTCAACGACCGCTTTGGGTGCTGTTTGGGCGAGTCCATACATTTTAGGAGGGAAACATGCTGATTGAAGACTGGATGGCCAAGAACGTTCTTACCGTGGATGAAAACACTTCTCTGATGCGGGCGACCCGGATAATGAAGGAAAACAACATCCGTCGCCTGCCGGTGGTGTCCCACGGCAAACTGATCGGCATTGTCACCGATCGCGACGTTAAGGACGCTTCGCCGTCCAAAACCGCCACCCTGGATATCCACGAACTCTATTACCTGCTCTCCGAGATGAAGGTCAAGGATGTGATGACCGCCTCTCCCCTGACCCTCAAAGGCAAGGACAGCCTGGAACTGGCGGCGGTGATCATGCTGGAAGACAAGATCTCCGGCCTGCCGGTGGTGGATGAAAGCGGCCGGCTGACCGGCCTGCTCAGCGAGACGGACCTTTTGCGGGCCTTTGTTCGCAGCACCGGCATCAAAGATGGCTCCCGCCGCTATGTTTTCGATTTGCCCGACGCCGCCGGTTCGGTCACCAGGGTCATGGAGAGCCTGCGCCAGTATGACGCCCGGGTGATCAGTATCCTGACCTCGTTTGAAGACGCTCCCGAAGGCCAGAAGCGGGTGTCCATCCGGATTACCATGGACGATGCGGCCCGGGCCGAGGAACTGCACCAGGATCTGCTGGCCAAATTTACGGTG
Organism: Desulfurivibrio alkaliphilus AHT 2; assembly: GCF_000092205.1. Lineage (GTDB taxonomy): Bacteria > Desulfobacterota > Desulfobulbia > Desulfobulbales > Desulfurivibrionaceae > Desulfurivibrio > Desulfurivibrio alkaliphilus. Next base: position 284,767 of record NC_014216.1, read on the forward strand.
GTTGATTTCGGGATCGACGATATCAAAAACCGTCCCCGCAAAAAGCAGTCCTGAAGTTAAAGGTTGCTAACCTTCCGCCGGCATTTCCTGCAGCTTTTTTAGGCGCGGGGTTTCCGCTGCCGGTGCTGGAGAGAGCAGGGCGGGGGGCAGGTTGTCGATACGAAAGGCCTCCAGGGAAACGCGATTCGGCGTTTCTTCTTCAAAATGGCCCACCGCATGGTCAATCGGCACCAGCACGATTCCGGGCGGGCGGGGAAACTCCTTGCCCGCCAGTTGCGCTTTGGCCCCCTGCATGAAGTGCAGCCAGATCGGGGCGGCGGCCCGGGCTCCGCTTTCGTTGCGACCCAAGGGGCGGGCCCGGTCGAAGCCCATCCAGACGCCGGTCACCAGTTCCGGGCTGTAACCGATGAACCAGGCGTCCATATAACGGTCGGTGGTGCCGGTTTTGCCGGCCACCGGCAGGCCGATGGCCGCCACGCTGCGGCCGGTTCCCTCCCTGACCACCCCTTCCAGCAGCCTGGTGACCTGGTAGGCGGTGCGTTCATCCAGCGCCCGCTGGCCTTTCAGGTTGGCCTGTTCCAGAACCCGGCCGTTGCTGTCCCGGACACTTTTGATGAAGACCGGTGCGTGATAAACCCCGCCATTGGCCAGCGCCCCGTAAGCCGCCGTGAGCTCCATGACGGAAATTTCCGCCGACCCCAGAGCCAGCGACAGGTTGTTGCTCAGCGGGCTGCTGATCCCCATTTGCCGGGCCAGTTTTACCACCGGCGCCAGCCCTATTTCCTGCATGATTTTAACCGAGAGAATATTGCGCGAGTATACCAGGCCGTCCCGCAGGGTGGTGGGCCCGTAAAAGCGGTTGCTGAAGTTTTTCGGTTCCCAGACCCGGCCGCGGTCCGCTCCGGGCAGGCGCAGCGGCTCATCAATAATAACGCTGGCCGGCGTCATCCCATGGTCCAGGGCGGCGGCATAAATGATGGGCTTGAAGGCCGAGCCGGGTTGGCGGCGAGCCTGGGTGGCCCGGTTAAACTGGCTGACGGAGAAATCGGTGCCGCCGCTCACCGCTCGAACCAGCCCGCTGCCGGTTTCCATGGCCAGCAGCGCTGCCTGGGGCTGCTCCTGCTGGGCGGCGGCTCGGCGCTGCCGACGTTCCCAGTTTTGCACGCCCAAGGTAACCGCCGCCGCCGCCCGCTGCTGCAGTTCCTGGTCCAGGCCGGTGTAAACCCGCAGCCCGCCGTTGTATAGCATGTTCCGCCCGTAGGTCTGTTCAATTTGGTTTCTGACCTGCTGGAGAAAGTAGCTGTTTTCCTGGCCATTTTGCCGGGGAGAGGCCCACAGCAGGGGATGCAGGTAGGCCCGTCGGGCGGCGGTGGGGGTTATGTAGGCCTCTTCCGCCATCCGGTTCAAAACATAAGCCTGGCGGCGTTTGGCGGCGGTATAATCCCGGAAGGGGGTATAGCGGCTGGGTGCCTGGGGTAGCCCGGCCAGCAAGGCTGTTTCCGCCAGATTGAGCTCCCGGGCGGGTTTGCCGAAATAGGTCCAGGCGGCCGCTTCCACCCCGTAAGCGCCGCTGCCGAGATAAATGTGGTTAAGATAAATATGAAGAATTTCGTCTTTGTTTAGTTTCTGGTCAATGCGGTAAGCAAGAATCGCTTCGCGTATTTTACGGATATATGTCTTTTCCCTGCTGAGCAGCAAGGCCCGGGCCACCTGCTGGGTGATGGTGCTGCCGCCCTGACGGCGCTCACCGGCCCGCAGGTTGTGAACCAGGGCCCGCACAATGGACCAGCCGTCCACCCCGCTGTGGTCATAAAAACGGGCGTCTTCGGCGGCGATGAAAGCCTGGGGGAGCTGTTCCGGGAGTTTATCCAGGGGGACGACAATGCGGTTTTCGGTAAAAACCCGGTCCACCACCACCCCCTGATGATCATAGATCAGGGTGGTCTGAGCCGGTTGGTAGCTGTCCAGCGAACCGATGTCCGGCAGATCCAGGGTAATGTGGACAAACAGCACCGACCCGAGCAGGCCCGTGAGGCCGCCGGCGATAAAGAGCAAAAAGAGCGAGAGCTGGGTTTGCCGCCAGATGCGCGTTTGTTGTTTACTGGTCCGCTTAGTTGCCACAGGAGCCGGGATACCGAATAGGGTGATTGGGGGGCGGTGGTGGCCGCAACTTATGCAAGTCCCTGTTGTTTGCCTATAGTAACAAGCAATCAGGGATCAGGCAAGCAACGAACGCTGGACGGGCGGAGCTTTTCGGCCTGGTGGTGCGATGAGTTGAAAAGGGCTTGCCGCGAGGGCTGAAAAAAGCCGCCCTGATAAGGGGCGGCTTTTAGCAAACAGTTGTTAGTGCAACTGTTTGCCCCAACTAGGAACGGGGGCCGGCAACGCTGAGCGGAGCCAGCCCCGTGATCACTTGGCGGTAATTACGGTAATTACTTTTGGTGACAGCGGGCGCAGTCGTTGCTGGCGAAAGCCTTGCCGCCTTCCTGGTGGCAGGAGAAGCACAAGTTGCCGCTGTTGTGGTCGGCCATGGTGATTTTAACTTCGCGCTTCATCTGGAAAATACCGGTGTGGCAATCGCCGCAGCTCAAGCCGGCGTCGGCGTGAATCTGGCCGCTGAATACGACCTTACCCATGGGGCCGCCTTCAAACTCTGAGGTGTTACCGGGCATGGACGCAATGGCGGTACCAACGAAAGCCAGGGCGGCCAGAATGGTGATAATGGTGGCAGTAAGTTTCATGTGGTGAATCCTCCTCTCTGTTGTGGTTACTGCTGTCTGATTACACAATTGCCCCTTGGAAAAAGGCCTTAGCTGTTCTACATCTGCCGGTTAATCGACAGTAAGGTTCTATATACGAGTGCCGGGAAGGCGTCAATACAAAAAAAACCGGCGGGCACGGGAAGACCATGTCCGCCGGCAATCTTAATTAAGCGTAGCTGTGCAGGCCGGAAAGCAGGAAATTGACGCCGTAATAGGTGAACAGGGTGGAGGCAAAACCCAGCACCGCCAGCCAGGCGATCTTCTTGCCGGTCCAGCCTCGGGTGTATCGCACATGCAGGGTGGCGGCATAAACAAACCAAGTGATCAGCGACCAGGTTTCTTTAGGGTCCCAACTCCAGTAGGTGCCCCAGGCCGAGTTGGCCCAGATGGCGCCGAAGATCAAACCACCCACGGTGAACCAGAGGAAGCCGAAAAGGATGGTTTTATAGATTACCTCATCGATGGTCTTCAGGGGGGGCAGCGAGGCAAAGACGCCAGTGCCTTCCGGCTGGCCGCTTTTTTCCACGTTACGGGCCTTGGTAAGGTACATCACCGCCACCCCGAAGGCGATGGCAAAGGCGGCATAACCCACAAAGCTGGCAATAACATGGGCGATCAGCCAGTTGCTTTGCAGGGCCGGCATCAGGGGCTTAAGCTGCTGATCCCACTGCGGCCAGTATTCGGCCAAGGCCTGGGACAGAAAGGCAAAGGGCATGGCAAAGGCGCCCAGGGTCTGGTTTTTGTAGAGATACTCCAGGACCAGGTAGGTCAGGGCGATACACCAGGCAAAAAAGACCAGGGATTCGTACATGTTGGAAAAGGGCGCGTAATAGCCGAAGTCCAGCTTGTAGGCCTCATGCCAGCGGATGATGATCCCCATGGTGCTGAGAAGCAGGCCGCCCATGGTAACCAAGGTGGCGGTCAAGCCCAGGGTCTTGTTTTTGGTGCCGAAGACCAGGATGGCAATGTAAAGGAAAGAAGCCGCCAAATAGACAAAGGTGGTTATGCTGAGCAGTTGCGCGCTTTGCATGATTACATACCTCGTTGCTTAGTAATGTACCGAATTACGAATTCGTTCGTCCTAACGTCAAACCTCAGCCGATGCTTTGATCCTGGCGCAGGCGTTGGGCCAGGTCGGCAAAACGTTTATCGAAGGTTTCTTTGTTACGGTTGCTGCCGCCGCAAAGCAGCAGTTGCGCCCCACCTTTGTCGGCGGGCTTCACATAAGCCCACAGCCGGCGGTGTGTGACCATGAAACAGGCATACAGGCCAAGCATCATCAGGCCGCAGCCGGCGTAAACGATCCAGACACCCGGGTCGTTGGCCACCTGCAGGCCGGTGGCGTAACGCTGCTGGATATAAAAACTGTAGTTACCGGCCGGCCGTTGCACGGTCACCGTTTGCTGGTCACGCATGTTGAACACCGAAGGGCTTTCCTCTTGGTCGGAAAACCAGATTTCATACTCGTGCACCCGGCCGGTACGATCACTCATGGTGTTGGTGACCCCGAAAATCAGCCCCTCATCTCTCCACTGAAGTTGGCGGCCCGGCCTGGCCATGAAGGAGCGTTTCGCGCCCGTTTCCCGGTTCTGGATCTCAACCAGGTACTCGGTCAGCGGCTGGTAGCTGGACTGGTAAAAGGTCAGTCCCCGGTGTTTCAGGGGGTGGTTAACCAGGATCGAGGTCCGTAAGGGTCCATCCAGTTCCGGGTCATTGATTACCACATCCGAGCGGAATTCGCGCACCATACCGATGGGATAGTATTTGATGTCGAAATTTTCCAGGTGAATTTCAAAGCCCAAGGGGATAGGCTCGCTGGTTTTCCGTTCGAAGACATGGGCCACCGTTTCTCCTTCGGGAAACATGATGCTGGCCTTGTAGCCGAAAACCGACCCCACCAGGGCGCCGATGAAAATGACCAGGATACCGATGTGCACCAGGTAGGCGCCCAAGCGCGACCAAGCGCCTTTCTGGGCAAACAGCAGCACCCCATTTTCCTGGTCCCGGGATTGCGCTTTCCAGCCGGCGCCGGCCAGCAGGCCTTTTATCTTGTCGGCGGCCACGGTCGGGGAATCCGCCTTCACGCTGAACTCGGCTTTGAGCGGCATTTTCTGCAGCCGCTCGGGAGTGTTGTTGAGGTTGTCCAGTACCACCATCCGCCAGGCGTTGGGCAGCCGGTCGATGCTGCAGACAATGAGGTTGACGCAAAAGATGATCAGCAGGGTAATGAACCACCAGGAACCGTACATGTTGGTGAAGTCCAGCACCTGGAACAGCCGGGCCAGTTCCGGCCCGTATTCTTCGACGTAAAACTCGTGGGAGCGTCCCTGCTGGATAACGGTGCCGATGATCGAGGTGACGGCAATTACAAATATGATGGTAATGGCCAGCTTGACGGAGGCGAAAAATCGCCATACCTGATTTTGTTCTTTAGTCATGGTAACCTGTAGAGCGCTTTTTCAATGATATGAGGTGATGTGGGGGAGCTCCGGGGGTATAATGAAATACGGAGTTTCGGATGGCTTGGCTGGCGCGGCAGCCAAGTCTGATAATGACAGGGTTTTTACAATATTCTCTTGCCCGGTGTCAACAGGAAAAGACCATCGTGGCAGTTGACAATAAAATACTTGTCAAAAAACACCGAAGGAGGTATATGTCCGGGTCTTGTTCCTTAAGGCAAGCCCGATGTCTTCGGGGCGCTGTGCAAGTGAGGATTCCCGATAGTTTACCAGAACCAAATTGTAGCGTGGAGTTTAGATATGTCCAAAGTATGTTCCGTTTGCGGCAAGAAACCGGAAGTAGGCAACAATGTCAGCCATGCCCATAACAAATCACGGCGTCGCTGGTTGCCCAACCTGCAAAGCGTTCGGGTGGCGGTACCCGGCGGCAATACCCGTCGTACCAGGGTTTGCACCCGCTGTTTGCGTTCCGGCGCGGTGGTTAAGTAACTAACCACTTGCCCCTATTTGCGATCGGCGGCGATGATTCCTGCCAGTTGCCGGATGTGTTGGAGGATGCGGTTTAAGTGATCAATTCCTTCCACTTCCAGGACCATGTTAAAGCGGGCCTGGTCGGCGCTGGTGCTGACCTCCAGGTTGGCGATGTTGGCATCGTCGTTGCTGATGGTGCTGGAAAGGGCTGCCAGCAGCCCCTTGCGGTTTTCCCCCACCGCCTGTACTGAGGCCCTGAAGGGGGTCCTGCCGGCTCCGCTCCAGCGCACTCCGATTCTCCTTTCCGACTCTCCCCCCAGCAGGTTGGCGCAGTTGCTCTTGTGTACGGTGATGCCGCGGCCGGTGGTGATGAAGCCGATGATCTCATCCCCGGGCACCGGGCGGCAGCAGTTGGCCAACTTGGTGGGAATGCCGGTGGCCCCTTCGACGATGACCGCCTCTTCTCCGCCCTTGCCACTCCTTTTCGCCTGACGTTTCTGGACCTGTTCCAGCAGGGCACTTTCCTGGTCTTCGGCCTCTTCTTCCCGGCGCAACTCCTCCGGTTGCAGCACCCGGGTAAGGGCGCCCATGCTGAGCTTGCCGGAGCCGACCTTGCGCAGCAGTTCATCCAGGGAGTTGCAGGCCAGCTCTTTGAGTAACTCCTGCAGGTGCCCGGTTTTGATCAGTTTCTTCAGGCTGATGTCATGTTTGCGCAGCTCGCGTTCGCAGATTTCCCGGCCCTTTTCAAGCTCGCGCTCCCGCTGTTCCTGGTTGAGCCATTGCCGGATGCGGTTGCGGGCCCGGCTGGTTTTCACGATATGGAGCCAGTTGCGGCTGGGCTTCTGGTTGGGGGAGGTGATGATCTCCACCACGTCGCCGTTTTTCAGCGGCGTGCGCAGCGGGGCGATCTGGCCGTTGATCTTGGCCCCGCTGCAGCGGTTGCCCACCTCGGTATGCACGCTGTAGGCGAAATCAACCGGCGTGCTGCCCCTGGGAAAACCTTTGACCTCGCCGTTGGGGGTCAGTACGTAAATATCATCCTCGTACAGCTCACCCTTGACCGTTTCCAGCAGCTCCTTGGGATCTTCCAGCTCCTGGAGCATGGCCACCAGTTGCTTGAGCCACTTGAACAATTTAACGTCCTGGGGGCTGGCGGCCTGGCCTTCCTTGTAGGCCCAGTGGGCGGCAATGCCCTCGGCGGCGATGCGGTCCATCTCTTCGGTGCGGATCTGGATCTCCATGAAATCACCGTTGGGGCCGATCACCGAGGTGTGCACCGACTGGTAGCCGTTGGCCTTGGGGTGGCTGATGAAGTCTTTGAAACGGCCGTCGATGGGCGGCCACAGGGAGTGAATGACCCCCAGGGCCTGGTAGCACTCCTTGACATCGCCCACGATGATCCGGAAGGCTACTTTGTCGTAAACCTTGTCGATGGTGATATTCTGCACCAGCAGTTTTTTGTGGATGCTGTACAGGTGCTTGGGGCGTCCCAGGATACGGAAGTTTGTCAGGCCGCTGTCGCGCAGATGATGGGTCAGCAGGCCCTTGATCCGCTCCACGTAGGCTTCGCGGTCCGGCAGCGAGGTCTGGATCTTGGACATCAGGTAGCGGTAGGCCTCGGGTTGCAGGTGGGAAAAGGCCAGGTCTTCGAGTTCCCGCTTGATCCAGTCGATCCCCAAGCGGCCGGCCAAAGGGGCGTACAGATCCATGGTTTCCTGGGCGATCTCCCTGCGGCTCTCCTCGTCGCTGATATTCAGGGTCTGCATGTCGTGCAGGCGATCGGCCAGGCGGACCAGCAGCACCCGGATGTCGGTGGCCATGGCCAGCAGCATCTTGCGGATGTTTTCCGCCTGATAGGCCAGGCGGTTGTTGAACTGCACCGCGGTGATCCGGGTGGCGCCGGCGACAATGCCGGCCACATCCTCGCCGAACTCCTCCCGCAGCTTGGCCTGGCTTACCGGGTGCTCCTTTTGCTTCAAAATACCGTGCAGCAGCCCGGCGGTGAGGGTGGCGACATCCAGCCGCATGGCGGTCAGAATCTCGGTGACGGCCAGCACGTGCTCCAGGTAAGGGTGCCCGGAGTAACGGTGGCGGGTGCCCTTGTGGACCTTCTTGGCCAGGGCATAGGCCAGGCGCAGAGGCTGCAGATCCTCCTCGGGCATGTAACCGGCGGCCTGGCGAAGGATATCGTCGATGCCGGTGAGCGGTGGTTGCTGGGCTTGCGGTTTGGCTTTAGTCATGGTCCTGGCTGGTACTGGTTAAGGCCGCCGCCACCATCTCCTTGATTACCGCCTCGGCGGCGGCGGGGGTGGCTTCGCTGGTCTGGCCGTCGGCCCGGGTGCGGATCTCCAGCAGGCCGTCGTTCTTGAAGCGTTTGCCCACCATCAGGCGGATGGGAATACCGATCAGGTCGGCGTCCTTGAATTTGCTGCCGGGCCGTTCGTCGCGGTCGTCCAGCAGCACCTCAATGCCGTCGGCGGTAAGCGCCTGGTAAAGCCTTTCGGCCTCGGCGCTGATCACCTCGTCTTTGGGGGTAAGGTTGAGCAGGATTACCTGGAAGGGGGCGATGGGCAGGGGGAAGATCATCCCGTCGCGGTCGTGGTTCTGCTCAATGGCCGCCGCCACCGTGCGGCTGACCCCGATGCCGAAACAGCCCATCACAAAATGGCGGCTCTGTCCCTGGTCATCCAGGAAGGTGGCGTTCAGGGCCTCGCTGTAGTTCGTTCCCAGCTTGAAGATGTGGCCCACCTCGATACCGCGGGTTAAGGCCAGCCTGCCGCCGCAGCGGGGGCAGCGGTCATCCTCGTTGACCATGCGGATGTCGCCCCGGTGGTTCGGGGAGAAGTCACGCTCCAGGTTGACATTGACCAGGTGCTGATCGCTTTCATTGGCCCCGGTGACGAAGTTGACCATGCCGGCCACCGCTTCATCCATCACCAGGGGGATTTTCAGCCCCACCGGGCCCAGGTATCCCGCCGGCGCCCCGGTCAGTCCCAGAATTTTGTCGTCTTCCGCCAGCTCCACCTCCTGGGCGTTAAGCAGGTTCTGCAGTTTCACCGGCTGTACTTCGTGGTCGCCTCGTAACAATACCGCCACCGGTTGGCCGTCGGCCAGGTAGATCATGGTCTTGACCAGGTTTTCCTGGGGAATCTGCAGAAACTCGCAGACCTCGGTGACCGTTTTGCGGCCCGGGGTGGCAACCTTTTCCAGCGTTTTGGGCGCCTCGCTGCGACCGGCCTCGTCCGGGTTGGCGGTGGCCTTCTCCAGGTTGGCGGCGTAATCGCAGTGCTGGCAGATCACCACCACATCCTCGCCGGTGGCGGCCAGAACCATGAACTCATGGGAAAAACTGCCGCCGATGGTGCCGGTGTCGGCCTCCACCGCCCGGAAGGCGAGGCCGCAGCGGCTAAAGATGCGCTGGTAGGCATCATACATTTTCCGGTAGGTCAGTTCGGCTCCGGCCTCGTCCAGATCAAAGCTGTAGCCGTCTTTCATGATAAACTCCCGGCCGCGCATCAGGCCGAAACGGGGGCGGATCTCGTCGCGAAACTTGGTTTGCACCTGGTACAGGTTCACCGGTAGCTGGCGGTAAGAGTGAATGTTCATCCGTACCAGGTCGGTGATCACCTCCTCGTGGGTGGGTCCCAGGCAGGATTCCCGCTGGTGGCGGTCCTTGAAGCGCAGCAACTCCGGGCCGTATTTCTCCCAGCGCCCCGACTCCCGCCAGAGATCGGCGGGCTGCACCATGGGCAGCAGCAGCTCCTGGGCCCCGGCCCGGTTCATCTCCTCGCGCACGATCTGTTCCACCTTGCGGATGGCGGCCAGCCCCAGGGGCAGGTAAGAGTAAACCCCGGCGGTGAGCTTGCGGATAAAACCGCCCCGCAGCATCAGTTTGTGGCTGATAACCTCGGCCTCGGCCGGGTCTTCCTTAAGGGTGGGCAGCAGCAGTTGAGAAAAACGCATGGCGGTGATCCTTAGTCTTAGTGTTCGTATTCCCGGGTCATCTGCTCGATTTCGGCTAAAAAAACGGCCAGCAGTTGGGCCTCCGGTACTTTTTTGTAGATTTTACCCTTTTTGAAAATTATGCCTACCCCGTGGCCGCCGGCTACTCCGATATCGGCTTCGCGGGCCTCGCCGGGCCCGTTGACCACGCAACCCATAACGGCAATTTTCAGCGGGGTGTCGATTTTCTGGATATAACGCTCAACCTCCTCGGCCAGGCCGAACAGGTTGACCTGGCAGCGGCCGCAGGTGGGGCAGGAGATCAACTCCGGCCCGCGCTGGCGCAGGTGCAGGCTGCGCAGCAGTTCGTAGGCCACCCGGATTTCCTCCACCGGATCGCGGGTCAGGGAAATGCGAAAAGTATCGCCGATGCCCTCGTGCAGCAAAATCCCCAAAGCCACGCTGGACTTAACGGTGCCGGCAATCAACCCGCCGGCCTCGGTGACCCCCAGGTGCAAGGGGTAATCGCAGCTGTTGCTCAGTTGCCGGTAAGCCTCGATGGTGGTCAAAACATCGGATGATTTCAAAGAAATTTTAAGCTCATGAAAGCCCAGTCGCTCCAGCTTTTCCACGTTGCGCCGGGCGCTTTCCACCAGGGCGGCGGGGGTTGGGCGGCCGTGACGGGCCAGGATGTCCTTTTCCAGCGACCCGGCGTTGACGCCCACCCGGATCGCCACCCCATGCGCCTTGGCGGCGGCGGCTACCCGGGCCAACTTGTCCTCTCCCCCCAGGTTGCCGGGGTTGATCCGGATCCCCTGGGCGCCGTGTTCCATGGCGGCAATGGCCAGCCGGTGGTCAAAATGGATGTCGGCAATCAGGGGAATGCCTATCTGCTCCCGGATCGCTTTAATGGCTGCGGCCGCCTCCAGATCCAGCACCGCCACCCGGATAATCTCGCAGCCCGCCTCCTCCAGCCCTTTGATCTGGGCCACGGTGGTTTCAACGTTACGGGTGTCGGTGTTGGTCATGGATTGCACGGCAATGGGAGCATCGCCGCCAATGGCCACCGGTCCTACCCGGATCTGTCTGGTCTTTTTTCTGGGCCGCATAACCAATCCATTATACCTGCTAACCTTGAAAATGCACCCGGAAAGCCGGAGTCGCCAGGACTTTCCTGAAGCACCGGTAAAAAAAGAGGATCGTTTTTTTACCGAGCACTACAGGATAAAAGGGATAAACATTTTGGTGCGGTGCATGTACTGCCGGTATTCTTCTCCGAAATACGCAATATTTTCCTGCTCTTCGATTAATGCCGTATAAATGCAGGTTATGGTGCCAACCAGGGCGACCAGCAACAGGCCTGGCTCGGGGTTTTTTAGCAATAACCCCCAGGTAAGGCATAAAAGAGATAGATACATGGGGTGGCGAATGTAACGAAACAAGCCAACTTCAACCAGTGACGTGGTTTTTTCAAACCCAAACAACGTTTCATCTTTTCGCTTGCCGCTTATTTTTCCATGTTGAAGCATGACGCTTAGAGAAGAAAGAACAATTAACAGGGCAGCGATAAGCAAAGCGGTGGCCGGCGAAAAGCCCAGAATGGCCTTGCTCTCGGTCGGCTGGTTGATGTTGTTGACTCCTATCCAGAGAATGCATTCCCAGGTGATAAACCTGTATACGCCATGTCTCCTGAGGTTAAATAAGGCTCTCCAGGAAAGAAAAACCAAGGGGATGGACAAAACGGCAAACAAAACTATTTCCAGCATGGGAAGAACCTCTGCCTCAAAACAGCATCATTACCCAGGAAGTGCCAAGGGACGACGGTGTTTTTGATTGACAACTCCGGTCGGCCTGAGGCACCATTTCCTGAACTTATGAGGCCGTTTAGTGGCCAGGAAAAGGTTGCCATGTACGGGAATTCTTCATCAATCGTTTACAACTTAAAAACACCAAAGCGAGAGGTTACAAAATGCTCAGCCAGAAAATGGAAACCGCCCTTAACCAGCAAGTAAATGCCGAACTTTACTCTTCCTACCTCTATCTCTCAATGTCTGCTTTTTTCAGCGGGCTCAACCTGGGTGGCAGTGCGCACTGGATGCGCCTGCAAGCCCAGGAGGAGCTGAACCATGCCCTGAAGATCTATGATTTCGTCAATGAGCGGGGAGGGCGGGTAGAGTTGAGCGGCATCGAAGCTCCGCTTCATCAGTGGGACTCCCCCACCGCCGTTTTTGAAGAGGTTCTGCGCCATGAACAAAAAGTAACCGGGTTAATCAATGATCTGGTCGATCTGGCGATCGCTGAAAAGGATCATGCCACCAATAACTTTCTGCAATGGTTCGTGGCTGAGCAGGTAGAAGAGGAAGCCAGCGCCAATGAGGTATTGCAGAAAATGCAACTGGCGGTCAGAGAGGGCGGGCTGTTTATCCTGGATCAGGAACTGGCTAAACGGGTACCGCCTCCGACCGCTCAGTAAACCCGTCCCGTGCCTTGTTGCCACGGGACGGGCGGCTGTATCAGCTAAAAATCTTTGAAATCGTCATCGTCGAAAGGAATCACCGCGGCGGAATTCTGCTTGCTTTTGGTTGGGGCGGTGCGGTGCGGTTCGATCTTTTGCTTCGCTACCGCCGGGGCCGCCGCGGCTCGTGGGGAAGTTGCCTGTTTGCTCAGCCGCACCGGGGCTTTTTGCCGAGGTGGTTGGCTGTGGCAGCGGTCACCGGCAATCAGATCGGACAGTTCCCGGACGTAGTCTTTCATTTGATTGGCCATGGCACTAAGCTCTTCGGCTGCCGCCGCCGACTCTTCGGAGTTGGCGGCGGTGCGTTGGACCACGGTGTCCATTTCACCCATGGCGGTATTGAGCTGGTTGATACCGTTGGCCTGTTCATTTGAAGCGACGGCAATTTCCCCAACCAGACCACTGGCTTTACCGGTGCTGGTCGACACTTCTACAAAGGCCTGGTTGGTTTTGCTTACCAGCTGCGACCCTTCCTGGATCCGTTGTACCGTGTCTTCGATGAGACTGGCGGTGTTTTGGGAGGCCTCCGCCGCCCGCATGGCCAGGTTGCGCACCTCGTCGGCTACCACCGCAAAGCCGGCCCCGGCTTCTCCGGCCCGGGCCGCCTCCACCGCCGCGTTTAAGGCCAACAGGTTGGTCTGAAAGGCGATTTCATCGATGGTTTTGATGATCTTGGAGGTTTCTTCACTGGATTTATTAATTGTTTGCATGGCGGTGGTGAGTTCAGCCATGGCCTCCTCAGCCCGTTTCACAATGGCGCTGGCTTCCCGCATCAGGGCGTCAGCCTGGCCGGCGTTGTCGGCGTTTTGTTTGGTCATGGCGGAAATTTCTTCCAGTGAAGCGGAGTTTTCTTCCAGTGCGGCCGCCTGCTCGGAGGCGCCTTCCGCCAGTTCCTGGCCGCTGGCGGCCACCTGGTCGGCAGAAGAAGAAATCTGCAGGGCGCCATCATCCAGCCCTTTGGCCAGTCGGCTAATGCTGCAGACAATGCTGGAGCTGAAGTAATAAAGCAGTCCGGCCAAAGCTGCCAGTAAGGCGCTGCCACCGACCACCAGGGCCCAGCGCAGCCCTTTAATCATGGCGACTTGTTCCTCCACGTCGCGAACAAAAACCAGCACCCCTTTCATTTCGTTGGTGTAATCGAAAACTGGTTGCGCGATCAGCAAGCGTCCGTTGACCTGGGCGGTGGTCACCCCGGTTTTGGCGGCCTGGAGAAAGCTGTTGTCGATGTAAGGGTCGGTTTCATCGGCGGCGGTAGTGAAAACGCGGGCCAGATCGCCGGTAATGGGCGGATTGGCGGCTCTGGCGGCACGGGCAAAATCAAGATCGCGAGCCAGCAGATAGATGGCCATGTTGTCGCCCTCTCCGGAGAGGGCGGTGTCTACCATGCTTTGCAGTGAAAAAATGCCTTCCACCGTGCCCAGGAAACGGCCGTTCTGGCCGGTAATGGGGACGATGCCGCGCAGGGCGAAGCCCTGATCGCCCACCTCCACTCCGGAAACGACACTTTGGTTTTGTGAGGCTTGAAGAATGGTGCGGCGGAAAGCGGACAGGTCGTCGCCGCCGTCGTTTTCTCCGGGGCGCCGCCAGGTTCGCAGAAAGCTTTTGGCCGGCGGCAGGTGAAAGTGTATCTGGGTTTCTTGAGTGCCGCCGAGCAGCCTCCGGGCATCAGCTTGTAAAAGGTCGAAGCTTTGGCGCAGCAGCGTGCGCCCTTCTTCCTCGTTTCCTTGATGGGCTAATTCGTAGGCCTCCCGGACCCCCGGGTAGTGGGCGGCCAGCAGGCCCAGGCCAAGGGCTCCCTTTTCCAGGTCTTTGATGCTGTTCTCGTTCAAAGCCACTTGGGTGCTGGTCAGGGTTTCGATTTCTTCCTGCCACAGTCCGTTGACCACCCAGAGGGAAATCCCGATCAGCAGGGTGAAGGACGCCACCACCAAGATAAGGGGGATTATCATGACCTTCATGCGTAAAGAAAATTTCATGGTGCAACTCCTGGTTGAAATTTTTGCCACACGGAACAAAGAAACTGCTGAACTGCCGGGTTTTAAGTTCGCTTGGCAAACAGCGGCAGCGTACCTGGTGGTGAGCGTTGGCGGCCATGCGCCAGCCCAAGGCCACATGACCATTAATGCAACAGCCGGGTTGCTTCTGGCAACTATTTTTTGCTACTGTTTGCAGCGATTGCAGGCTTCAGGTATAGTGCCGCCGCCTTGGTTTGATTTTGCGATCCGTTATAAAACGGGTTGTTAGGGGAAGATGCAGAAGGTTGTGGGGCTTTCTGGAAAGCATTGAAAATTGGTTGGGGTTGCCGGCACGGCATCAAGGGTCCTGGTGACGGTTTGCCGGCGCTTATTTTGTGCCCTTTGTAAGATAAAGATTGCCCGGAGATTGCCCGTGGAGTTTTTGCTTGTGCTAATCGGCCTGATCCTGATCGTTGAAGGATTGCCTTATGCGGCCTTTCCCGAAGCCATGCAACGCTGGCTGGCCCAGATGCAGCAGCTGAGCCCGGTGACTTTACGCAAAGCAGGGCTGGTGATGCTGGGCTTGGGTCTGCTGCTGATTTACCTGGCCCGCCGCACCAACTTTTTTTCCTGACCTGTGCCTTGGGTCTGAACCTTCACGGCTCGTTATATCTACATTTATCGGACCTGGTGAGCATTTAAGTGACCGCTTATTCTCTGGATGATTATGACTACCACCTGCCGCCCGAACTGATTGCCCAGCAGCCGCCCCCCCGGCGGGACGGCTCCCGTTTGCTGGTTTGCGATGGGCGCCGGGATTTTGCTCTGAGTGATCAGTTGTTCCCCGACATGCTCTCCTGGCTGGCGCCGGGGGATTTGCTGGTTTTTAACGACACCCGGGTGTTTCCGGCCCGTTTGTCGGGGCACAAGGAAAGCGGCGGCCGGGTGGAGTTGTTGTTGCTTGCCTACCCGGTGTTGAGCGATGTTTCCGGCCCGGGGGCCACCGAAGCCGAGGCCTGGGGGTTGCTGAAAAGTTCCAAAGGGGCAAGGCCGGGAACCTGGCTGCAGTTCGGTGACGACTTGCGGGCGCTGGTGGAGGAAAAAGGGGAGGGGGGTAAAGTGCGGGTGCGGCTGGTGCTGGGAGCGCCGCTGGCCGACTGCCTGGCCCGCTATGGCCGAATGCCGCTGCCGCCATATATCAAGCGGGAAAACGAGCAGGAAGAGGATCGCCGCCGCTACCAGACCATCTATGCCCAGACACCGGGAGCGGTGGCCGCACCCACCGCCGGTCTGCATTTTACCCAAGAGCTGCTGGGGCAAATAAAGAAAAAAGGGGTGGGGATGGCCCACATCACCCTTCATGTGGGCTACGGCACCTTTGCCCCGGTGCGCAGTCAGGATATCCGCCGGCACCAGATTCATGCCGAGGAGTATTTAATCAGCCGGGAGAATGCCGAGTTGATCAACCGGACCAAAGCCGCCGGCGGCCGAATCTGGGCGGTGGGCACTACTTCGGTGCGGACCCTGGAGGCCGCCGCCGGTGAAGATGGCCGGGTAAACCCCGGCAGCGGCAGCTGCCGTCTCTACATTTACCCCGGTTATTCTTTCAAGGTGGTGGACAATCTGCTCACCAACTTCCACCTGCCCCGTTCATCGCTGCTTTTCCTGGTCAGTGCCCTGGCCGGCCGGGAAAACATCCTTCGCGCCTACCGGCACGCCGTAGCCGAGCGCTACCGCTTTTTCAGCTACGGCGATGCCATGGCCATCATCAGGAAATAGCCTAATTTTTCAGTGGGTGGTCAGCAACCGCAAGCGGCGCCGCAGGCCGGAGCCGGGGAGGCCGGGGTGGACGAGGCTGCCGGGCAATCGCCGGCTGCGGCACAGCCTTTGCTTTTGCCGTTGCTGTAGCCGTCGGCATACCAGCCGCCGCCCTTGAGTTGAAAAGAGCTTTGGGAGATGATCTTGCTCAGAGCACCGCCGCAACTGTCACAGGTGCTCAGCGGGGCATCGCTGATGCTTTGACGGGCTTCGGTGATTTTTTGGCAGGATTGACATTCGTACTCATAGATCGGCATGACAGCAACTCCTTATCGGTTGCGCTTTTTTTGCCTTTGGTGCATCCTGACGATAAGCCGGGTAAGGCGGTCGTCGCACGCCCCTGCGGTGTGTTCAGGCAACCTGCGTTTGCGTGGCCTCCGGGCCACAGGCAGGTTTTTGCCGGGGCGGCAATTTCAGGATGACCGTGACAAAAAAATCAGTTAAGTAGTTATTATGATTATACGGTTTTTAGAGGATATCTACCGGTAATGCCGAAAACGAAAACAGCGGCTCCCCGGCGTTGGTTACAATAATGCCGCCGGGGCAATATGTCAATGCAGCGGTGGTAAAATTGGTAAACGTTCAGCCGTGCCGCAGGTGAGGTCTTACCGCCGGGCGGTTCGATGACGAGAGGGAGACCAATTAGGTGCAGCAGATAGCGACGGTACAGGCGGCCGCCGGCATGGTGCTGGCCAAGGATGTGGAGACCGGTGATAACCGGGTGCTCTGCGGCAAGGGCACCGCCCTGACCGAGGCCATGATCGATCGTTTCAAGCGGATGGATATCACCCACATCACCGTACAGGGGCACCCGGTGGTGGAGGAGGGGGCTAAAACCCTCAAGGAAGAGGTGATGGATATTGAACAGCGCTTTGGCCGGGTGCGGCATATCAAGCCCCTGATGTATCTTAAAAAAAGGATCCAGGAACGGTTGATTGCCGCCCGGCGGCCGGTGGAACCTGCGGCCGGGCAGGGAGACGGAGAATGAGCCCGGAACAGGAACAGAAGCGGGAGGCGATTCGCAAGGCGTTGCGGGAGGTGAAAAACCTGCCCACCCTGCCGGGGATCATCAGCAAACTCACCAAAATGGCCGATGACCCGGATACCACCACCGAACAGATGGGGCGAACCATCAGCAAGGACCATATCCTGGCGGCCAAACTGCTCAAGCTGGTCAACTCGGCCTTTTACGGTTTTCCCCAGCGCATCAGCTCGTTGAGCAGTGCCATCATTCTGCTCGGTTTCAACGTGATCAAGAGTCTGATCATCAGCGCTTCGATTTTTGAACTGATGGAAGATCAGGATATGGAGTTGTGGGAGCACTCCCTGGGCTGTGCGGTGGTCTGCAATGTGCTGGCCAAGCGGCTGGGGGTGAGCGACCCCGAAGAGGTCAGCACCGCCGGGCTGATCCATGATCTGGGCAAGGTGGCGATTAAAATGGAACTGCCCGGGGAAAGCGAGCAGGTTTCGGCCCTGGTGGTCTCCCGGCAGATCAACCGGTTCGAGGCCGAGCGGGAGCTGCTGGGGCTGGACCATGCCG
This sequence comes from Desulfurivibrio alkaliphilus AHT 2, assembly GCF_000092205.1. Lineage (GTDB taxonomy): Bacteria > Desulfobacterota > Desulfobulbia > Desulfobulbales > Desulfurivibrionaceae > Desulfurivibrio > Desulfurivibrio alkaliphilus. Next base: position 302,229 of record NC_014216.1, read on the forward strand.
AGGTCGGCGGTTGGCTGGCCAAAAGCTGGAACCTGCCGGCCAAGCTGGTGGAGCCCATCAGTTGCCACCATGATCCGAGCCTGGCCAAGGCCGAACCTTTGGCCGCCGCCATTGTTCATTTCGCCGATATTGTTATCCGGGGGATGGGGTACGGGCATGGGCCTGATATCTGGGTGCCGGCCCTGGCACCCAGGGCCTGGGAGCTGCTGCGCCTCAAACCGGTGGATATCGATGAGATGCTGGCGGAAGTGGAAGAAAAATTGTGGGACGTCAAGGGCTTTAGCTTGGATATCAAGGCAGAAGCCCAAAGCGCCACGCAGGTGCCCAAAGGATGAACATGTCGCGCTTGCTGGTGGCCGGCTCTCCCGGGTTTCTTCCGCCTGCGGCACGAACCCTGCTCGAGGCCAAAGGTTATCAACTGAAAGTCTGTGAGCAGCTGCCGGAAGCGGTGGCCCTGGTGCTGGAAGATCCGCCGGATTTGCTGCTGCTGGAAAAGGGATTTGTCGGTGACGGTGACCAGCGCTTGATCAAGGCGGTTTCCGGTTGCCTGCAGAAGGGTAATATCCCCATTATTCTGGTTTTGGAGTTGACGGAACTGGAAACGGAACTTGACTGGGGAGTTTACCCGGTGGATGATATTGTCACCCTGCCGCTGGTGCCGTCCCTGCTGCTGGCCCGCCTGCAACTGGCAGAAGCCCGGATGATGCGGGTGTTCGACAATAACCCACTGAGCCGGCTGCCGGGCAACACCTCTATTCTGCGGGCCATGCAACGGGTGTTGGCAAGCGGCAACGATTATGCGGTCTGTTATGTGGATATAGACAACTTTAAGCCTTACAACGACCGCTACGGTTTTTCTCGCGGGGATGAGGTGATCCTGATGGTGGCCCGGATCATCGTCAATGTCATTGAAGAAAAGGCCCGGGAGGGAAGCTTTATCGGTCATGTCGGCGGTGATGACTACGTGTTTATCATCAAGGCGGAAAAGGCCGAGGAGGTTTGCCGGCAGATCATCGACAACTTCAATATGGTCCGCAATCTCTTTCTCAATGCCGAAGATATTGCCGCCGGCGCCTTTGTCGGCCTTGATCGCCGGGGGCAGGAAACCCGGTTCCCCTTGCTCAGTATCTCAATTGCCGTGGTAACCACCGGGGAGGGCCGCTATCGCCATTCCGGCGAAATAGCCGCCGCCGCCTCGCAGCTGAAGCATTACGTGAAGCGGCTGGAAGGAAGTAATTACTTGATTGAACGTCGAGACAGCTGTGTCAGCGGTCAGGAGATGTCGGCGGCGTGATCAGCCTCTCTTGTGGGGACTTGTTTGGTAGAGGAAGGTTACGGCCCGTTAAGTCTACAGGTTGCTGGCCCTGGTGAATGGTTGCAGGTGGTCTGATGAAGTTTGCATGGTGTACCCATTTTTTACGTTCCTGGTCAGGTGCGGTCGGCGTGGCGGCGCTCCTTGGCGCCTTGTTTTTTTTTAGTTGCCCCACCGGGGTTCAGGCCGAGCCTTTTCCGGTTTACGATGAAATCAAACCGAAAGTTGCCTTCTGGAAGGATATTTACAGCCGTTATCCTTCCACCCAGGGGTTGCTCCACGACCGCTTTGATCTCGATCTGGTCTATGCGGTGCTGGAGGTGGAAAACACCTGGGATAACGCCGCCCGGCGGCGCAACCGCAACCAAATAAACGCCGGCCGGGAAGAGTACCGGGCCATTCTGCTGCACCTGGCGGCCGGCCATGCCCCCCGTAATGCCAAAGAAGAGCGGGTGCTGGCACTGTTCGGCGACCGGGCCAGCCCGGAGAGGCTGCGCCGGGCGGCCGACAACATCCGTTTTCAGCGGGGTTTAAAGGACCGCTTCCGGGAAGGGGTGATCCGTTCCGGCGCCTATCTGGCACAAATCAAGGAGATTTTGCGCCAGTACGGGCTGCCGGAAGATCTGGCCTACCTGCCCCATGTGGAATCTTCCTTCAACTACGAGGCCTACAGTCGCCTGGGGGCAGCGGGGATCTGGCAATTCATGCGGGCCACCGGACGCCAGTACATGACCATTGATTATGTGCTGGATGAACGCCGGGATCCCATCAGGGCCACCCATGCCGCCGCCCAGCTGCTCCGGGAGAACCATCAGCGCCTGGGCAACTGGCCTCTGGCCATCACCGCCTATAACCACGGGGCCACCGGGATGATTCGGGCCCGTAACCAGCATGGCGATTATCCTTCCATTATTCGACATTATAGCGGCAATCGTTTCGGTTTTGCCTCCCGTAATTTCTATTCCGAGTTTCTGGCCGCCCGGGAGGTGGCCAAGAACGCTGAGCGCTACTTTGGCCCTTTGGACTTGGAGCCCCAGCGGCGCAGCCATGAAATTGTGTTAAGCGGTTACGTCTCCCTGGCCGAACTGGCTGCCCATCTGGGAGTGGATGTAGCCACTCTGCACCGCTATAACCAGGGGTTGCGGGAACCGGTGCTGCAGGGCGAGAAATATGTGCCCAAGGGCTACCACTTGCGGCTGCCGGCCGATCAGCCCACGGTGCGCCTGGCTTCGGCCCTGCCGGATACGATGCTCCGGCAGGCGCAGCGGCGCAGTGCTTTTTACACGGTTCGCCGGGGTGATACCGCTTGGGAGATTGCCCGGCGTCACGGGGTCAGCCTCAGCGCCTTGATGGCCGCCAACCAGCTTAACTCCCGGGCCACCATTTATGCCGGGCAGAACCTGCGCATACCCGGGGTGGATGAACCGGCGGTGATGCTGGCCGCAGCTTCCGGTGCCGGGGCCGGTAAGACCCGGGTGGCTGAAGCTCCGCCCGCCCAGGAGCCGACGGCGCCGGCAACCGCCGCCGCGCCACCTGTCGAGGCGGCGCCGGAGGTTGTGGCGGTTGCCGGCGAGCCTGCTCCGGGCCAGGTAACGGAGCAGGCCGCTGCTGAAGATTATCAAGTGGCCGGGGCCTTGGCCGATCCTAGGGAGGTGGCTGCGGCGGGTGCCAGGCTGGCCTCCGCCCGGGACAACGGCTGGAGTCTGGCCATGGCTGAACGGGTGGCAGAGTCGCGGCCGGACTACGTCGGCGAAGGGGTGGCGCCGGAGGCGGCTGGCGAGTTGTTGAGCAGCCGGCGCGCCCTGTCTCTTTCCGGCAATGGCTCCCGCTTGCCGGCCATGACCATGGCGGTGGCCGGGGCCGGAGAACCGGCCACTGGGGCGGTTAATCCAGCCGTGGTATGGGGCAATCTGTCGGTGGAAGAGGTCCGGGATCTGGCCGATGGCCGCCGGGTGGGCTACATTCGGGTGGAAGTAGAGGAGACCCTGGGGCATTACGCCGACTGGCTAAGTATTCCCACCCAGGAGTTGCGCCGCCTCAACGGCTTTCCCTTCGGCCGGCCCATCCGTCTGGAGCAGCGGTTGATGATCCCGCTGGACAGGGGAGTCGAGCAGGCCTTTTTTGAAGAACAGCGCTACGAGTACCACAAGAGCCTGGAAGAGGACTTTTACGCCGCTTACCGGGTCGACGGGGTGGAGACGTACCGGGTGCGGCCCGGGGACAATATCTGGCAGTTGAGCCACGACGAATTTGAACTGCCCTTGTGGCTGATCCGCAAATACAACCCCGAACTGGTGCTTGATCGTCTGCGCCCGGGAGATGAGATCCGGGTGCCGGTGGTGCTGGCCCGCCAGCGCTGACCGGTTACCCAAATTTTTTAATTCAATAAGGAGTTACCCTTGTCCGCCGACAGCGAACTTCCCCGGCCGGTACTGCTTGCCGAGTACCGGCCGCCGTTTTTTTTGCTTGATGAGGTCAACCTGCAGGTTGAGCTTTTTGCCGATCATGCCCTGGTCCGTTCCTCTCTTTGCTTGCGCCGTAATCCGGCGGTTGACGATGCGGAAATGCTGGTGCTGGATGGCGAAGAGCTGGAGCTGCTGGAGTTGCGACTGGACGGCCAAGCGTTGCCGCCGGAGCGTTACCGGCTGGAAGGGGTCGGCAACCGGGGCCGGCTGGTGATCCCGACCCCCCCGGTGCAGTGCACCCTGGAGACGGTGAGCCGCATCTATCCTGCCGCCAATACGGCGCTTGAAGGTTTATATCGCTCCGGTTCGATGTTCTGCACCCAGTGCGAACCGGAAGGTTTCCGTCGGATCACCTGGTACCCGGATCGGCCCGATGTCCTGGCGCCCTTTACGGTGACCATCAGCGCCGACCGCCAAACCTGCCCGGTTTTGCTGGCCGGGGGGAATCCCGTCGGCCGCGGCGAACTGCCGGAGGGGCGCCACTGGGCCTCCTTCAAAGACCCCTTTCCCAAGCCCTCCTATCTCTTCGCCCTGGTGGCCGGTGATCTGGTGGGGGTTCACGACCGCTTCACCACCGCTTCGGGGCGGCAGGTGGCCCTGGCCATTTACGTGGAGGCCCACAATCGGGATAAGTGCGACCATGCCATGGCGGCGCTGAAAAAGGCCATGCGCTGGGATGAGGAGACCTTCGGCCTGGAGTACGATCTTGATCATTACCTGATCGTGGCGGTGGATGATTTCACCATGGGGGCCATGGAGAACAAGGGGCTCAATATCTTTAACGCCCGCTATGTACTGGCCCGCCCGGAAAGCGCCACCGATGATGATTTTGAAAACATCGAAGCGGTGATCGCCCATGAATATTTTCACAACTGGACCGGCAACCGGGTAACCTGCCGGGACTGGTTTCAGTTGAGCCTCAAGGAAGGCTTGACCGTCTTCCGGGATCAGCTCTTCAGCCAGCAGCTGCATTCCGCGGGGGTAAAAAGAATCAACGACGTGCGGCTGCTGCGCGAACAGCAGTTCGTCGAGGATGCCGGCCCCCTGGCCCATCCGGTAAGGCCGGAGTCTTACCTGGAAATCAACAATTTCTATACCCTGACCGTCTACGAAAAGGGCGCCGAGCTGGTGCGGATGCTCCACACCTTGTTGGGGCCGGCCGGCTTCCGGGCCGGGTTGCGGCTTTACCTCAGCCGCCATGATGGTTCAGCGGCGACCATCGAGGATTTTCTGGCCGCCATGGCCGAGGCCGGGGGGCGTGAGCTGGGCGCTTTTGCCCGCTGGTATGCCCGGGCCGGGACCCCGCGGTTGCAGATTACCGACGACTATGATCCCGCCGCAGGCTGTTACCGGCTGCGGGTGGTCCAGGAAATGCCGGTGCCGGCAACCACCGGCGGCGAATGCTGCGATAATGCTCAGGGGGTGGCTGAGGCGCCCCCTGCCTCGGAGGGCCGGCCGGAACAGCCTCGGCCGGTTGCGGAGGGGCGCGAAAATTTACCGCTGCTGCTGCCCCTGGCGGTGGGCCTGTTGAGCCCGGCGGGCGAGGAAGTGGCCGCAGAGTTGCTGGAATCGACCGAGTGGGAGCAGGTTTTTGAATTTACCGGGCTCCATGCCCGCCCGGTTCCTTCGCTGTTGCGCGGGTTTTCAGCCCCAGTGCGGTTGACGTATGACTACCGCGACGAGCAACTGGGGCTGTTGCTGGCCCACGACACCGACCCTTTTTGCCGCTGGGAAGCCGGCCAGCGTTTAAGCGGCAGCCTGATTTTGGAGCTGGCCGGTCGTTGGCAAGCCCGGGAATATTTGCAACTGCCCGGAGGCTTTGTCGACACCTACCGGCAATTGCTGGCCCGGCTGCCTGGCCTGGAAGACAAGTCGTTTGCCGCCCTGCTGGTGGCCCTGCCCACCGAGGAGTACCTGGCCGAGCAGATGGCCCTTATCGATGTTGAGGCGCTCCACACCGCCCGAGAGTTTGTGCGCCGGGAACTGGCAGTGGCTCTGCGGCCGCGCTGGGAAGAAATTTATCGGAGCTTTCCCGTTGCCACCGAAGGGGAGGGCACCTATGATCCCCGTTTGGCCGGGGGGCGGCGTTTGCGCAATCAGGCCCTTTTCTTTTTGCTGGCCCTGGCCGATGATCGGGAGCTTATCGCCCTGGCCAGGCAGCAGTTTTTTCAGGCCGGCAATATGACTGACAGCCTGGCCGCCTTGCGGGGGCTGGTGCATGCCGCCGCCGTAAGCGAACAGCCGCACCGCATCTTCGGGCGATCAGCCAGGCTTACGTACCTGGGGTACGCTGCGCCTGTCTGCTTGCCCGAACCTGCGGCACGGCTGAACGCTTACGGCCCGTTAGAGCGGCAGTTTAGTACCCCTGATGAACGGTTACCCGCGGCCCGGGCGGTGGCGGCAGAGGCGCTGGAGGAATTTGCCGCCCGCTGGGGCCATGACCCGCTGGTGCTGGATAAGTGGTTCACCGTCCAGGCCACCGCTCCCTCCCCGGACACTTTGGAGAGGGTAGAGGCGTTAATGGCCCACCCGGCCTTTCGGCTGAGTAACCCCAACCGGGTGCGGGCCCTGATCGGGGCCTTTGCCGCCGCTAATCCGGTGGCTTTTCACCGGGCCGACGGCGCCGGTTACCGTTTCCTGGCCGCCCAAATCATGGCCCTGGACTCCGTCAATCCCCAGGTGGCCGCCCGGCTGGCGGCCCGTTTCAGCCGCTGGCGGCGCTTTGCGGGACCACGCCGGGAGTTGATGCGGGCGGAACTGGAAAAAATCGCCACGGCGCCCAAGCTCTCCCGCGATGTTTATGAAATGGTGAGCAAAAGCCTGGGCAGCCAGGCTTAGTTCTTCGGCGGGGGCACGGGCTTGGGCGGCTGGTTTTTTGCTTGCCGCCGGCGGGATTTCCAGTTAAAAAAAGCCCTTTTATCCGCTTTGCATTTCGTTGTTTATTGGCTTATCAACCAAGGAGAAGATTGTTTATGTACACCACTTCCGACCTGCGCAAGGGGCTTAAAATTCAGCTCGACGGCGAGCCCTATATCATCACCGATTTCGAATTTTCCAAGCCCGGCAAGGGCCAGGCCCTTTACCGCTGCCGTTTGCGCAACATGATTACCGGTAACGCCTTCGATCGTACTTATCGCTCCAACGACAAGTTTGAACCGGCGGCCCTGGAAGAACGGACCATGCAGTTTCTTTACGCCCAGGGCGACGAGTACAATTTCATGGATAATAAAACCTTCGAGCAGATCGTGATCACCAAAGATCTGCTGGGCGATGACATCAATTTCCTGATCGACAACATGGAGGTTGATATCCTGCTGTTCAAGGAGCGGGCCATCGGGGTGACCCTGCCCAACTTTGTCAACCTCACGGTGACCAAGGCCGACCCCTGGGTCAAGGGTGATACCAGCGGCAGTGATTCCAAGCCGGTGACGGTGGAAACCGGCTACGTGCTGCAGGTGCCGCCTTTCATCAACGAAGGTGAGAAGATCCAGATCGATACCCGCACCGGCCAGTACGTCACCCGGGTCAAGGAATAAGGGATAAGCGGCACCCTGTGACCGCTTACCCGGTGGACCCTGTGAGCAGTTAGAATAGGAGTCGTTGCCGAATGTCCGATCTTTGGGGCCGGGCCCGGGTTGTCCGGGCGGTGCGCCGCTTTTTTGAGCAGCGGGATTTTCTCGAAGTGGAAACGCCGCTGATGATCCCGGCCCCGGCCCCGGAACCTCATCTGCTGCCCCAACCCGCCGGCCGCTGGTTTCTTCAGACCTCGCC